>JAZRLV010000043.1:0-25582 GCA_045646985.1 Clostridia bacterium
CGTAAATTCCTTATGCTTATCTGTGTTTATATGCTTTATATCAAGAAGATATGTATCGATATATGGAAGCAGCTTTTCAATGGTTTCGTATTTGGCATATCCCGTTGATTCAACCGCTGTATTAATTCCGTTTCTTTTTGCCATTTGAAGCAGTGCCAGTGCAAAATCAGGCTGCAAAAGCATCTCTCCGCCCGAAAGGGTCAATCCGCCGCCGCTACGTCTGTAATACGCACTGTCTTTTTTTACTTCTTCAAAAACCTCGCCCGCAGTTACGTCTTTTCCGATTATTTTAGAGCCGTTTTGTGTATTCATGTTCTGAATTTCAAAGCTCTGTGATTCGGGGTTGCAACACCATCTGCAACGAAGCGCACAGCCCTTTAAAAACACTATCGTTCTTATTCCGGGGCCATCGTGAACGGAATATTTCTGTATATCGAAAATTCTTCCTCTGACTTTAGAAATATCCATATTTTTTCATTCCTTATTTTGCATTTTTAAATTCGAAGTTCGAAATTCGAAGTTCGAAGTGAATGTAGATTTTCTTCAAGTGAAAATCCTCTTTCTGTAGCCTTGAAATACCGTTCATCAAAGATTTTTTGTCTCAAAAAAATCCACCATCATTTCACATTTCGCATTTCACATTTCGCATTTATTGATGCGTTCTGTACATTTTATCGCTTCGCTCTAGAACCTCATCTGCTCTGTTCTGTTAATTATATCGTCCTGAAGCGAGCGTGAAAGAGTTGTAAACAATGCACTGTATCCGGCAACTCTTACAACAAGGTTTTTGTAATTTTCAGGGTGCTTCTGTGCATCCTGTAAGGTTTCACGGCTCACTACGTTAAACTGTACATGCATACCCTTTCTGTCAAAGTATGCTCTTATGAGTGAAACGAAGTTATAGAGTCCGTCCTCTCCCTTAAGGGCTGACGGATGGAATTTCATATTGAACAGCGTTCCGTTTGACGCAATACCGTGATCAAGCTTTGACACGGAGTTTGCCGCAGCAGTAGGTCCGTTTATATCACGGCCTGCGCAAGGTGACACACCATCCGCAATGGGGGTATATGCCAATCTTCCGTCAGGAGTTGCACCTGTCTGTGCACCCAGCGGTACATTTGCCGATACAGGGTAAAGACCTGCATGGTACATTCCGCCTCTGGGGTTTTTGTATTTTTCAAGAGGCTTTGTATAAACATAAGCTGCCTCTCTTGCATACTCATCTATTTCATCATCGTCATTACCGAATTTGGGAAGCGCATTTATATCCTCAAGCATCTGCGCCCATTTAGGATTAGCACCGCTGCCCTGTGCCTCAACAACATTCTTGTAAATTTCTCTGATGATTTCTTCGTTAAGCTCAACATTTTTATTTCCAAGCTCGTCAGCGATTTTAATCGTAACATCCTCTGCACTTACAGACGGTGCATCGCCGCTGAAGTTAGCCTCCAAAGCCGCCTTAACATCTTTAAGAGTATATTTCTTATCATCATATACAAGCTTCTTGACAGCATAGAAAGCATCTGCCATATTTGCTACACCAAAGCCCTGAGGACCTGTGAAGTTATATACTGCGCCGCCCTCCTGAACACTCTTTCCTCTGCCGATACAATCATCAACCATTGAAGAAAGGAACGGAAGCGGACAACGCTTTGCGTGAGCTCTGTCAATAGCATTATCTGAATTAACCATAAGCTCAATCATATATTCTGTCTGCGCTTTATATGCATTAAAGAACTTTTCATATGTATCAAGCGTATCAAGCTCGCCTGTTTTAATGCTTATCTGCTCACCATTGCTCTTACCGTTTGAGAATACAAGCTCAAGCGGACGAAGCATATTGAAGAACGCAGCGTCATGCCATCCGTCAGTTTTTCCGGGTGACTGTGGTTCAACACATCCGATTATACAATAGTTTCTCGCATCCTCAATCGCTACTCCACGGCTGAGAAGTGCAGGGATAATAACCTCGTCATTGTAATATGCGGGGAGGCCTACGCCTGTACGTGTTACGTGTGCCGCCATAATAAGCAACTCATCGGGAGAGCCGTTCCACACTCTCATAGAAAGCGACGGCTGTGGAAGATTAGTGTGAAGTGTTGCATTAAGGCACATAAATGAAAGCTCATTTGTGCTGTCAATACCTTCTTTTGTCTGTCCGCCTACAATAAGATTCTGGAACATACTGTAGCCCGCAAAGCCGGCTGCGCTGAGCGCATCACGCACCTTGCTAAGGTCATTAAGCTTTACCCACAAGCAATCAATAAGCTCCTGCGCACTTTCAAGAGTTATTTTTCCTGACTCGTAATCCTTTTTAAAGTAAGGATACATATACATATCAAAACGTCCCGGAGAAATGGAGTGACCGCTTCCCTCTGTCTGAATAAGAAGCTGTACAAACCAGAACGACTGACAAGCCTCGTAAAAGCTCTGCGCACCATTTGCCGGAACATTGCGGCAGTTTGCAGCTATCTTAAGAAGCTCGCTACGGCGGGGCTCACTTGCGCTCTGCGCCTCTTTTTCAGCAAGATCGGCATAACGATTAGCAAATGTAATAGCCGCCTCACAGCTTTCAATAACAGCTTCAAGGAAGCTTCTTCTTGCAGGATAGTAGCTGCATGTAACATCTGCATTATCAAGTGCTTTCTGTGCCTCTGCTTTAATTCCGTTATAGCCGATTGCAAGCACCTTTTCATACTGAACACTCAGATGCCCTACACCATTATAGAAGTAGTTTCCTGTTGTGAAAACGTTATGTTCAATCGCTTTAAGTGTTTCTGGCGCCATAAGGCTTGTTGCAAGGTCACTGTTTGTTTTGCCTTTCCAATACTTATGTGCCTCTTTAAGTACATTTTTTGTTTCTTCATCTATATTGAAAGGGTCAGCACTTCTTTGTGATATTGTATCGAGCTCTTCCTCCAGCCATTCAAACGAATACTCGGGGAAAGTCTGACAGCTTCTTGGCATTTTTGTGTTAGAGCCAACAATCAACTCATCCTCACGTATTGTTACAGGAAGATTCTCCAGTATATGTCTGAAAGCATGACTTCTGCGCTTTATTATAGGAAGATGCTCCGTCATTTTATAGCTCTCCGTTATAAGTCTTGCACGGTCGCTTTCAATCTGCGGTTTAGTAGCAAAAAGATTATCTCTGAGCTTCTGCACTCTGGGAGACATCTTTACTTGTGCCATTGTATCATAATTCATAGCATAACCCTCCGTTTTCGTCCTATTCTAATTTCTCTGTATATAGAATACAACATAACCACACATTTTGTCAATAGAAAATCACACATTTTCACAAAAAACCTCACATTTCGCAGAAAAACACTTATAAAAACCGCATATTTTCCCACAATTACCAGTTTTGGCAGATTTGTTTTGGTGGAAATTTTTCACAATACGCATGTAAATTTTGAAAAATACGGCAGATTTTTTCTAAAATTAATTGAAAACAACAATATATTGTGCTATTATATACTTATTATAGAAGTGAGGAGCATTATTTTGAGATTTTTATCACACAGCCCCGAAGAAACTGAAGAATTTGCATTTGAATTTGCCAAAGGCATATCTTCTCCACGTGTAATATGCCTGATTGGTGACCTGGGTGCAGGGAAAACAGCCTTCACAAGAGGCTTTGCACGCCACTATGGAATAGAAAAGGGCGTGTCCTCACCTACTTTTATTATAATGCATAAATATGTCGGAACAGAAGTAATAAATCATTACGATTTGTACAGGCTCAGCGATTATGAAGAATTGATTGATATAGGATTTGAGGAGCAGATTGAAAGCGGCATTTCACTTATTGAATGGCCTGACTCATTTATGGACTATCTGCCCGAAGATAAAGTTGTAATTAAACTAAGCCGCACACCCCAAGGTGGCGACGAAAGACTTATCGAGGTGACTGACCGATGAAAATACTTGCGATTGATACCTCCGCACTGACGGCAACGGCCGCCGTTCTCTCGGGCGGAATAATCTTAGGAGAAATGTCCGTCACAACATCGCTCACTCATTCACAGACCATTATGCCGATGATTGACGAACTTCTTTTAAAGACCTCTCTTAATATAAATGATATTGACCTTTTTGCCTGTAGCGAGGGGCCCGGTTCTTTTACAGGGCTTCGTATAGGTATAGGAACAGTGAAAGGGCTTGCCTACGGATGCGGCAAAAAAGTATGTGCAGTATCCACACTGGAAGCATTGGCACACAACATCGCTTTTTCAGACTACATAATTTCCCCTATCATGGATGCACGCAGAGGGCAGGTTTACAATGCACTTTATAAATGGGAAAACGGAGTGCTCGTATGTCTTGAAGCGCCACGTGCACTTTCGGTAGAGGAGCTTTGCGCATCGCTTGATGAAAACGTGATATTTGTTGGTGACGGCGTAAAACCTTATAAAGAAAAAATAGCAGAAATTATGGGAAATCGAGCCCACTTTGCTCCCCCCCAGCACTGTCTGCAAAGAGCAGCAAGCGTGGCAGTAGCCGCTTTAAATAAAGAAAGTATTGATGCCGCTTCTCTTAGCGCAGTATATTTGCGCAAGCCACAGGCAGAAAGAGAACGTGAAGAAAAAAACAGTGAAAGGAATTGATGAAATGAAAATTGCAATGGCAGCCGATCACGGTGGTTATGAACTCAAAAACATTCTGCGTGATTATCTCACAGAAAAAGGGCACCAGGTTAAAGACCTTGGAACAAATTCCCCAGACAGCGTTGATTATCCCGATTTTGCAGAGCTTTGTTGTAAGGAAGTCACCTCAAATAACGCAGATTTTGGCATACTGGTATGCGGAACAGGGGTAGGCATATCAATAGCAGCAAACAAAATAGACGGCATCCGCTGCGGACTTTGCCCGTCAAAGGAAATTGCAGCACTTGTTAAGCAGCACAACAACGCAAACGTAATTGCACTTGGCGGAAGATTTACAAACGCAGAGGACGCAAAGGATATTGTCGATAGCTATATGTCAGCCGAGTTTGAGGGCGGCAGACACCAAGGCAGAATAGATAAAATAATGAATTTAGAAAAATAAATTATAATTTTGCAATTTAAGTTCGAAGTTCGAAATTCAAAGTTCGAAGTGATTGTAGATTTTCTCTACATGAAAATCTTATTTTTACATACTAAACATCCTATTTATCAAAGATTTTTTGCCTTGCAGAAAATCCACCATCATTTCGCATTTCGCATTTCGAATTTCACATTTATTAAGGAGGGATTTTGATGCGTTGTCCATTTTGCGGTCACGATGACAGTAAGGTTATTGATTCACGTCCTACAGATGAAGGTGTTGCTATCAGAAGAAGACGTGAATGTATTAAATGTACACAGCGTTTTACTACATATGAAAAGGTTGAAAGCCTTCCCATCGTAGTTATAAAAAAGGATAAGACACGGGAAATGTTTAACCGTGAAAAGCTACTTGCAGGGCTTACACGTGCTTGCGAGAAAAGACCTGTTGAGGCGGCTAAGCTCGACCTGCTTGTTGACAAAATTGAGTCCGACCTTCAAAACACTCTCAAACGTGAAATTTCAACAAAAGAAATCGGCGAAAAGGTTATGGAAGGGCTTAAGGATATTGACGAGGTTGCATATGTTCGCTTTGCCTCTGTATATCGCCAGTTTAAGGATGTCAACACCTTTATTGCAGAGGTAAATAAGCTTTTGTACGATAAAAACTAAAAAAGATAGGAGAAAATTTATGGCAAAAGGACGTTATTATTATGATGTGCAGCCTCTCTCCTCCCTTAGGGAGCTGATTGAGCTTGCAAAAAATGAATCAGGTGACACTGTTGCCTACAAATTTAAAAATGCTGACAAAGAAATTGAGGAAGTAACCTACGCGCAGTTTTACGAGGATGTATATTCTCTCGGCACAGCGCTTGCAGATATGGGTATTTCAAAATCGCATATTGCCTGTATTGCGGAAAACAGCTACAAATGGATTAATACATATCTTATGACACTTTGCTCCGACTGCGTTTTCGTTGGCATTGATAAGGAGCTTCCCGAAAAAGATTACCTGCACGTTATAACAGACAGCGACAGCGAAATTGTATTCTACCACGACAAGCTTGAGGACAGCCTCCGTGCTCATCGTGAGGAGCTTTCAAAGGTTAAGTACTTTATCGGATTTGACCGCAGCGAGGACGACGGCGAATTCCTTTCATTTGACCTTCTCATTGAAAAAGGCCGCAGTCTTTACAAGGGCGGAAACACCTCATACATAGATATGACAAACGATTTTGAGGCTATGAAAATGCTTGTCTATACATCAGGCACTACAGGTTTTTCAAAGGGCGTTATGCTTTCAGAAAAGAATCTTGTTTCGCTTATTTATTTCGGGCTTCGTTCTGCTACAATCTACGACAGATGTCTTTCAATACTTCCCTATCATCATACATATGAGGCAGTATGCGGCATCCTTGTAGGTATACATAAGAGAGTTACTCTTTGCATCAACGAAAGCTTGCGTGCAGTTGCAAAAAATCTTGCACTTTACAAGCCCAACTATATGTATGTTGTTCCTGCGGTTGCAGCAGCCCTCCATAAAAATGTACTTCGCACCGCGCAAAAGCAGGGAAAGCTTAAGATTCTCACCACTATGATGAAGGTCAGCAACGCCCTTCGCAAGGTTGGTATAGACCTTAGAAGAAAGCTTTTTGCATCTGTTCACGCTGGTCTGGGCGGTGAGCTTTTAGAGGTTGTTTGCGGCGGTGCACCTATCCCCGTTGATACTGCCTACTTCTTTGATGCAATCGGTATAATGATACTTAACGGCTACGGCATAACGGAGTGTTCTCCCCTTGTAAGTGTAAATTCACCCAAGGATAGTGATTACCGCACTGTAGGATACCCTCTTGAATGTGTCGAAATTAAAATTGATGAACCGGATAGCGACGGAATCGGTGAAATCTGTGTTAAGGGCGACATCGTAATGCTTGGTTATTACAAAAAGCCCGAGCAAACTGCCGAAGTTATTAAGGACGGCTGGTTCTCAACAGGTGATTTTGGTTATGTAAATAAGAAAGGTCAGCTCGTTATCACAGGCCGCAAAAAGAATATTATCGTTCTTGATAATGGTAAAAACATATATCCCGAAGAAATTGAAGAATATATTTATACCATTCCATATGTTAAAGAAGTTGTAGTATATGATTCCGTAAACAATGATAAAACTATTCTCTGCGCAGAAATATTCCCCGATGAAGAGCTTATCGGAGACAGTGATGTAAATGCTGATATATGCAAGGTTCTTGGCGAGCTTCCCGCATATAAGCAAATCGGTAAAATCGTAATGCGCAGCGAAGAATTCGTAAAGAATTCCTCCAGAAAAATCAAACGTGGAGAAATAGATAAAAAGTAACTACTACATATCAAAACCGCAGGTTGAAAATTCAACCTGCGGTTTTTGTTTGGTATGGTTATTTATTAACTGGAATAATATTAAGGTTTTTATATACGTATACTAACGAAAGTATATCTTCCCACGTAATATATCCCTTTCCTACTGCTATCTTTAAATACTTAGCATTATACAAATCAAATGCTTTTTCTTCAATAATGCCTCCAAAGTCTTTGTAAGTGTACAATCCATACTTCGCAATATCTGCATTCACGTTGTCAGGAACATAAGACAATGTCTTGGGATTAATGTCAAATACATTCAAAAGTTTATCCATATATGCAGAAGCTGAAAGTATATTATTTGTAAAACAGGTAAGATGTTTATATGTTACAACCTCATATGCTTCAGTATTCTTTACATAAGTTTCGACCTTTGTAAGTTTCGACTTTAAAACAGAATTTTCAGTCTTTGTAACAAAGCTATGTCCTATGTATTTTTCTGCAGTTTCATCTAATGTTACATACTTGTTTAAGTCAGCATCAAAGAAAACATGTTCCCCTATTATTTCGATTTCTTTGCCATCATCCAAAGACAACTTTGTCACTTTATGATTCGCTGTAGTTTTGTCGTGATTAACGATATACGCTACGGGTGCTGATTCAAGTTTGCCTGTTTCGTGATTCAATACAAGAAGTTTTTCTTTTCCGGTCAAATCCTGCACTTCTTTCTGACTTCCGTCTGCAAGAGTAATAAGAGTATCGGGAGTTATGCAAAGTCCACCTTCATCTTCATCATAAAATCTGTAGCCGATATAGTAATAATAGGTGTTACCATCTAAAGCTGTGTAACTGTATTGTACAACAGATGTGCCGCCACTCTCAGCATCGCCCGCTTTTTTCTGTATTTTGCATAGGTACTGATTGTTGTACAATCCAAAGCCATCGTTCAATGCCGAAGCACCGTTTCCTGAATCTATGCTTGCACTCACCCATGCCACTGTAGCCGGCATTTCTTTCGTCGCACTATAGGAATACTCTGTCCCATTATCGCTGATTTCGACAGCCTTAAAGATAGGATAATAACGTGTAAAATCGTAATCCGTTGAATTACCCGACCGCACATTGATTCCGTCTACAATTGGATAATATATAGTTGCACCGTCAACTATTTTTGAATCAATTTTATTTGCTGATGTAGCATTTACATTCGGCATAATGTAATATGCTTCTCCTATCTGTTCTATAGTGCTTGCATAGCTGTATGCAGGTTGTGTTATATGCGGGGTTCCGGCACTTGCAGAATTATTTGTTCCGCAATAGAATGTGAACGTCGGGGCATCAGCGCCTTTATCTACAACTGTAGCAAATACTTTCAATTCCTTTGTTACTTCATATGTATTTGAAGTAGGCTTTCCCATCTTATCATATATTAGGTTATCGGTAACGACATATTTAATTGTATATATTTTTGACTCTGTTTCATTAAATACAATATCTTTGCCGGTACAATCTTCTCCATTCATTGTCACCTTATATGACAAAGCCTGTCCATATTTTGTAGGATTAAAAATCCCACTCAACGTATCAGATTTTAATATATATGAGCTTCCGCTTTCGTAGCTTACCTGCACCATACCATTCTCAACTTCAAGTCCACTGTCTGTAAAATTAAAACTTGGAGGAACGAACGATGTTCCCTGCTCACTTGAGTTCCATTCATAGATTTCATCATGGTATTTCATATCATCCTTTGTTAGAGTTGCCTGTTTTGCAGGCGCCCATACATATCCATTGATACTTACACCGCTAATAGTAGCAGTAACATTCATTCCGCTATAGTCAGTCGGTGCTCCACTTGTCGCATTTTCTCCAAAATCACTGCACAAAGACAGAATACCGGTATTAACGTGCGATGTTCCATTATAGGTATAACGCATAGCAGCATATTTATCGTCTTTGAAAACAGAATTGAAAATACTTTCCACACCGCTTGCCTTGATATTTGCACAATCTGCCTGTGAAACCCAGTTGTACTGTGTTAAATCGCCGTATATATTCAACTGTCTTCCGTCAGAAGCGGTCATATTGCCAACAACACCAAGTCCCACAACTGTAGTATCCCCCACTTTGTGAGGTTCGTTGACTGTCGTAACATTATGTAGATTTAATATTCCTGACCTGAAATCAACATTTGAATAAATTCCGTTAGCAATTACGGAGTCTTTAATCGTTAATTCTGTTCCCGTAACCGACACTGCTGAACGGCAACCTGAAATATAACTGTTTTCAATAGTAACTGTTCCCCATGCTCTTACCGCTGAAACACCATAATTTGTATCATTTACATTCATAGAAACAGAAGTAAATTCTTTACCGACGATACCTATGTTTTTCAATATTGCACCATCGTACAAGTGGAACACCGCACCATTCTTTTCGCTTATGGGGGCATTTTCCATATTTACTGTAAACCCATTTCCGTATACCACACCACTTGTACTTAGCGTAGAGGATGTACTTACATCTTGCAATAAAACTGAATTTCCACTAAAATTCGCTGTAGTGCGATTATATGCATCTACGACTTCAAGATACAACTCTGTCGGCTTGCAATAGTCATAATCCTGAATTGTGACCTTAACAACGCCTGTGCCACTGAACTGAATTGTACCCTTTGTCCACTCGGAGGTATTTGCAGTAAACTTACCGCTGACATTAGTGTTTTCATCAACTTTATCTATTGTTACATACACTCCGGACTGGTTTATGTTAGCAGGATTTATAGCTTTAAACAAGCTTTCTAATGAAACGGTGTTCTGATTACCTACACGGTAGAGGAAACCGCCTGTGAATTTCTTTGCAAACTTTTCTTGTGAAGTTTCAACAACAGCAATTTGTATTTTATTGCCATTTTTATCAACATACTCACTTAAATCTACACCATCTACTCCCCAACCGTAACCACCAAAAAGCTGACGGAAAGGAATGTAAACTGCCTGTTTATCCTCGTTTGCAGTATGGTTATGATTACAAGTCACAGGGATATTGTCCATATTCAATTCCGAATGAGGGACTCTGCTGAACTGATAGTCGTCAGTGTAGGACGCCTGAGTGTTTTTTTCAAACTCACAGTAATAATATTCATGTCTGTCACCAAATTTTGCTGTGCAGCTTGTTGCAGTGATATTAGAAAGGTCAAGGTTTCCTTCTTTATCAGTCTTGTCAACTGTACCAATCATCATACCACAGTAACGATACCAATAATACTGATAATTACCGCAGACATCATTATACACATCAATAGTTGCAGAAACATTACAATTTTCAAGATTCGCACTGCTGTATTCACCCAAATATCCCAGCAGGCCTGCCGCAGCAACATCCCAGCTACCCCATAGTGCAGAAATGGTGTTTGTGTCATCAATCGTTATATTTCTAAAAGTAAAATTACTTGCATCTTCTTTTGTATCTCCGCCATTATCCCAGCCTACAATTCCGGCAACGCCTGTATTATATGTCTGTGGATGGGAGTTGGTAATGGCAATATTTTCAAAGGTGGCATTTCCCGCCGCATAAGCCGCTATGCAGCCTGTAGGTGCAAATTCACCCTCTGAATAGAAATCATCAATAGTCAGATTCTTGACTGTACCACCGTTTACATAACCGAAAAGGCCCATTGCAGCGTTCCAGTATCCGTTGTCATAATTTCCGTCCATTGCCCATGTATTCTGATAGATTCCAGAAATTTTGTGACCGTCCCCGTCAAATACACCTTTGAATGAACCGCCGTATGTGTACCATTTGGTTTCCCCTGCTTTATTTGTATCTGTTCCTAACTTATTATAGCCAACAGGATAAAAGACAATTTTCTTACTGTTATAATTTTCTTCACCGCCAATGTTAATATCAGCGGTCAACTTATAGCATTTGCTTCCATAGGTTTCATTTTTATAGGAAACTCTATCTCCCAAATATGCAAGCTGGTCGGCATTAGCAATAAGATATGGGTCAGTTTCTGTTCCGTTACCCCCGGCAAAGTCTGTTGCCTGCGTTCCATTCCACGCATTTTCCGTATCGGAAACTACTACTACTTCACTGAAGGTTGCCATAGCGAGGGTTACTGTGCCTGTAAGCGGTTCGTAGTGAAATTGGTTATGTGCTGTCAGCTCGGAAAGATTCTCCACCTGTGTCATTTTCACGGCTTGTCCCTTTTCCACATGGTACAGGGTGAGATTCCCCCTGTTAAGACCGGGGGAAGCAACCTTTTCCACAGTGATTATTACGGGAGTGGTATTATCCTGTGCAATTCCGTCCACGTGAATATCAAGAGGAAGAAGTACCTCGTTTTCCTCCGTATCAATACCTCCGGCTGATTTGGGCAACTCGGTCACTGTCATGGCGAGGGTGCTTCCTGTAACCTTGGTTCCAACGGGAACGGATGCACGAACAGAGCCTGCATTGAGATTTGCCTCAGCAGTGGTTACACCGTTTGATGCGGCTATGTTCACCGCACTGCTGCCGCCGATTGGGGAAGTCTTCTTGATTTCGCCATAGTTTTCAGCGGCAGGAACAAGGTTTGTAAGATTGTCCCACACGAACACACGCACACTATCAGCACCGCTAACGGCGATGCTCTTCGTGGTGAATTCTGCTTTTTCATTGGGGGTAAGTGCTGTTGCCTTTTCGGTGATAGCCGTCTTAAGTGTTCCGTCCCCATTGTACAACGCAGTTACAACAACTGCATCGCCGTCTGACGGGGCAGCAAAGCTCACCTTGGAATAGATAGATTCACCACCGCTGAATGAATCAAGCAAAGAATTATCATGGACATTATAAAATTCAACCGTGCACTTTTCCGCACCAAAAGCAACGGGCAGTGCTGTCGGCATAACTGACATAGCAAGTGCCATGCACAGGCACAATGCCAATAGTTTTTTTGTCATAGTGAGTAATCACTCCTTTTTATTGTCAATTATTAAAAATGTCCCACTTTGGGGCTTTCCCACAAAGTGAGACATTTTTCTATTTTTTGAAAAGTCCTTTTATTTTAAACAGGATTTTATTTATTCCCTTTTTCTCCATAGGCACGTAATAATTACAACGTATACCATTATAACATTCAAAGTACGGGCATATTGGGGAATTGGGGTCAACCTTACAGCTTTCCTCCCCTGTTTTGCAATCGGGACAAAGGATTTTTCTCTTCCTCATTTTTACCTTCATCTGTCTGTACCTCCAGTGCGAAGCTATGCCAATTATTTGTCTTTTGTTGCAGCATCTGTGCATAGTCTCATATTGTATTATAATTGGGAAAAATATGCACATTTTTATTTGAAGCTATACACAGATGTCACAATATGCAAAATGCTATAAAATAGCATAAGCATCAATGCTTAAAATGTTTATCTGCGCTTGCTTCTAATACTTGATTAGCTGCCTTTACCTTTTCCTCGTCCATTCTCGGAGGAATCATTTCTTTTCCGACATATTTTTCTTCTGCACTTCTGTGCACCCAGCTCATGCCGATGGGGGCAAGGGGGATTGCAATTCCCATTGCAATATGAAAAATTGCCGCAGAATAGACTGTAGGTAAATAAAGATTTGTATATCGTGCAAACTTGGTGATTGCAAAGAGCCATGTGTACGCTTCGGGGGAGAAAAGCTTATAGGCAAGTACCGTTATAAGTCCAAAAACGAAGTATGCACCATAGTTTACAATAAAATACTGCTTGGTATTTCTAAGCATATAATAGCATGCACGCATCATCCAAACGTTGATAACTATGAAAAGAGCCGCTACGATATACAGCCCTATTACAAGCTCCCGACTGCCGTCGGGAAGGGCACTAATTATGCATAAAAAAGATATTACAGCCGACAGCAGAACACAACTGCCTGCTATTTCCATAAATCTTCTGTATGCCGCATATAGAATAAATTTAATCATCTTCTCTGTCCTTCGTATGATGTCTGTATGGGGCTGTAGAATATAGCCCCATATTTTAATTACTTGTGATTGAGATTATATATCCCAGTATTTTGTTGTTGTGGCCTCACTTGCGTTTCTTGGCCTTGGCACTACGGGAGTCTGATCTTCACCTGGTGTATAGTCATTACCGCCAGATGTAGCAATAACATCTAACACATCAAGTTCTAAAATTTTGATTTCTGGTTTTGAATAATTCATTTTGTTAAACCTCCTAATTAATCATTTGCGTGTAACGCCGCATATGCTGATGTTGCAAATTTTGAAGCCATTTCAAAAAGCGGATCTGCATCTTTCGTTGTCTGAATATATCCTAAGTATTCATTGATACTATCCTGTATCCATGCATATTCGCTTCCGTCTGCCTTATAAACTGTTACTTTTACAGGCTGATTTATGTCAGCGATAACAAGTTTATCAACAATAACTTCGTGATAGACTCCGTTTTTCCTAAGCTCAGCTTGATAAGAAATTTTTTGTTTTTTGTGGTTGGTAAATTCAACCTTTGCGGTCATATCATCAGTTACACCTGTAAACAGAGCTATAAGTTCAATCTTATTCTTTAAGTTAAGAGATGTAGCGTAAGCTCCCTCTCCGCCTGATTTATATTCACCGGCATAATTTACCTCAGTAGATGCATATTTAGCAACATCATCCGCTGCGGCAACATTTACAAGCTTATCTGCGTTATAACCGAAGTAGGTCTGTGCTGCTGCGCCATAGTTAAGCATATCAGCGATAGCTTTCTTCCACAATGCCATGCTTAAATCATTTTTGTAATAGTCAAAGTAATTGATAGCGTAGTTCTCTAAGCTTTCGGTTTCAGTTTCACTTACCGCTGTACCGTCAGTTTTGCAAATTGTAATTTCTACAATATCTCCCATCTGCTTTGCAGAAATTCCGTCATAAGCAATATATATATAGTCACCATTCTCTATCCAAGCAGTATAGGGAATTTCCTTTTCTATCACCCCGGTTGCAGTAGTATGCTTGATTTCTGCAAGGTAGTCTGTTCCTTCAAAATTACTCTTTTCATAAATGAAGTTGATAGCAAGTGAGTTACCGAGTGTCACATTTGTTGAATGAAGCTTAAACAACTCAACTTTAGGTGCTTCAAATGTATATGTTTTTCCGATTACGTATGTTTCATTCTTGCTTTCATCAGGATGATACATACGCAGTTCAAGAGTTACTTTAAGGTCAGGATTTGCTGCAATATACTCTTCATCAAAGTAAATACCACAGTTAAAGTTCTTAACTCCGTTATATACATCGGCATACTTAAGAGGTGTTGTATAATCTGTAAGATTATCCTCAAGTGCATATTTAAGAACTCTTAGCTTTGTTCCTGCTTTGAGAGTCACATCTTCAAAGGGAACACTAACCCAATTTTCACTCCAAGCGTCATACTGACCTGCCAGATAACCGTCCGCACTGCCATCAGCATTGGCAGTGAAGTCCTTGTTTATAGTAAGAACGTAGTCTGCATACCAATTCCCATAATAGTCAAGCTGTTCCTTTGTTACTTCATCTGCCTTGAAGTTAAGAGCAAAAGTAAGTTCTGGCGCATTTTCTCCAAGCTCTTCCTCAGAAAGCTCTGTTACTGTAGCTGTAGGAAGCTCAGGAGCTTTAACTCCGCCAAGTTCTTCCCAAATAACGTGATTTAAACTATCCGGACCATTCATCTGCACGCTTGCTTGTGCAACTTCTGTGCCGTCTACATAAAGAACAACCTTTGTGGGCTGAGCTGCTACATTGGGATGTCCTTCTGCCCAAGTCGTTGTCCAATAAGAATCATCAGACTCAGGATAGAAGAAATTCCATGTTAATGAAGGAATATCTCCATCTATAATATTGCCTATGTTGTTGAGCTGAGTTGTTGCCATTAAGGTTTCTCCGCTGTAAAGCTCATACTTAACGCTTTCTTTTGCATTAAGCTTGTAAGATTCACCCCAAATACGTACATAACCGCCAACCTCACTTGTATAAGCGGCAGGAAGTGTGCCTGTGGGAGGAATATAGAACTCCTTCTGTGCATTGACATTCTTTGAAGCAACGTCAATCTTATTCACATTGTTGCCTTCACCGTTAGCGGTGAGAGTGTTACCTGTTGCATTTACAACAAGATTTTCAGACTTAGTATATGATTTGATGTTTACATAATTATCCTCTACAGTATTGCCTGTAAACGTAATCACGTCTGATGCACTGATATATACAGCTGCATCTGTAAATGTGTTTCCGGTTACAACAACGGATTTTGCATCCTGTCCGCCTTCATTGTCGGAAACACCACGTCTCCAGCCTGTAAATTTAGAATTTGTAATACTTACTTCTACTTCACCGATTGCAGCTCCTGCGCTTTCACCGAAGATAATCGCTCTGGTGTTATTAGCCGAGCCGTTTCCGATGAATGTACAGTTATCAACTTTCAAATCTCCCTTTGAAGAGATTGCACGGAATCTTCCTTGGAATACTGAAATAGCCTCGCTCATATCAATGGTAAGATTCTTAACCGTTGCTGAGTTTTCAAATCTGAAAGCGGAATAATGGTTGTATCCATCATCTATTTCACCAGTAAGCTTAATAGTGTGTCCGCCACCATCTATAGTAACCGGCACTGGCGGAATCGATGCTCTGCAGTCCCATTTTTCTGTGATAGTAACATCTGTAAGAAGTGTAAGAGTTGCCTCACTTGTAAGAGTTTTCAGTGCTTTGAGCGCTTCTTCGATTGTTGCGTATGTAGTTTCACCGATTTTCGCAACTGCTGTACTTTCTTCCGCCATTGCCGGGAGGCTGACACAGCCGAGTGCCATTACCATGGCAACAAGCAAGGACAAAATTTTCTTTACTGTCATTTTTTCTGTCTCCTTTACTAAATGTCTGCGAATTTTCCGTTTCGCCTACGTGCAGAGTCTACAATATACATCAGCTATTCATCTCTGCATATATAACAGCCAATGTTGGGGTACTTGAAATACCCTATATATAAATTCTCATTTTTTTGAGAATTGTTTTTTCTTTTTTCTTGCACTGCGTTCCAGTAAGTATCCGCCAATAAATGGCACACTACGCATATACAGCTTTTTCAGTTCGTTTTCCCAGTGTTCTCTACCATCTCCATAGCTACGTGCAATTTCCTCACGGATAAAATCACACTCTGTTGCCAAGGGAATGTATATCTCCACAAAAAACTTTACCAGCAGTGCCAGTAGCAAAAACGCAACTAAAGCTATTCCTAAAAATAAAATGAACCCGTCTAAACTATTTTCCATGATTTTGTCTCCTCCCTGTTGAAGTCCATATATCCTATTCTTTTGACAGAGCCATCAGATTATCATACAAAAATCTCAGCTGCATCTGCGATACATCTCTGTCCTCCCACACGACATAATCTGACAGAATAGAAATCAGCAGATATATAATCGGAGCTACATTTTCTGCATTTATATTAAGAATTTCTGAAAGTCCATTAATATATTCTGCATAGGTTTCGTTGAATTTCTCCGTCTTGTGACGTAATATCTTTCCGTATTCAGGACTTGTTGCAAACTGAAACACAGTCCGCATCTCCACTATGTACTTATCTATTTCGTCAAGAAAAGTATTAAAAAACAACTCAGGCTCCTGAAGTCTTTCAAAAGCTATTGCAAACAGCTTTCCTGCCACTTTTTCAATGCCGTATTCCATTACGCTCGTATAAAAATCGTCTTTCCCATCAAACCAGTAATACAAGCTGCCATAGGATATTTCCATAGCCTTGCACAAATCTCTGATTGAGGTATTCTCAAGACCGTTTTCTACAAAATAGCGGAAAGAAGGCTCCAAAAAGTCCTTTTCTACATCTTTAACAACTTGATTTCGCATAGTTTTCTCCTTTAAACCATTTGCTTTTCTTTTTTGAACGCTTGCTATGAAAGGTTCAAAAAAATGCCTACCATATAAGTATATGACCACATAATCGAAATTATGTGGTTAATTCCTTAAAACTTAATACAGCTGGCATTCTTTTTTTGTAAAATGTGAGTTTCTTGGGTTGTTCATCAGGTTGTTTTTAAGAAAAAGCGGCATGGCAAACAGACCAATATGTATAAATTATCTACATTGGTCTGTTTGTCGTACGCTTTTTTTTGCATATTAACTAAATTGGTGTAAAATCTCTGTATGTACTTGACAAACAAACTCCCCAATGTTATAATGTTTCTGCAAATCAGACGTTCTCTTCTGTTTAGATACCACATAATTTCGATTATGTGGTATTTTTATTTTGTCAGCAAATCAAAAGCCCAAGCCTTTGGATTTGTACCCTGTGAACATCACCTGTTTCCATTGTGTAAATCCTTGTAGTGTTGATTCCCGAATGTCCTAAAACATCCGCAAGACGGACTATGTCCTTCTCTATTGAATAGTAGGTGCGTGCAAATAGATGCCTGAGATTGTGGGGGAAAACCTTGCTTTCCAAAACTCCTGCATCTTTGCACAACTTTTTCATATCGTGGCATATATTGCTGCGGTCAATGGGCTTGCCACTTTTCGTTACAAAAATACTTCCGCTTTTAATTTTTCTTTCCTTTATATATTTCGACAGTATTTTACATAATTCATTCGGCAAAAGCACCCTTCTGTGCTTTCCCTTGCAGTTAATCCGTGCCTCTTTGTGCATTATTGCCTCCACAGTAATAAATCTCAGTTCGGAAACACGTATTCCCGTAGAGCAGATTGTCTGCATCAGCAAATAAAGCCTTTCATTTTTCTTATTTTTTGCTGTACGAAGCAGTTTTTCATATTCTGCCTTGTTAAGTTCCTTTTCTTTATCTGTAAAAATATTCCTTTGAATTTTAAGGAGCTTTACTTGCAGATCGGTTTTTTCTGAATATTTAAAAAACATATTCAGAGAGGATAACATTGAATTAACACTTGCGGGGGAATGCGTGTCAACAAGCTCTTTTTTATACCCTAATACGGCTTGCTTTGTAACCTCTTTTTTACCAAGCCATTTTCTGAAAGTTTCTACATCATGTAAATATTTGGATATTGTTGCCTCGGCTCTTTCCTCATTAAACAAATGCTGTCTAAAATCATCCATCATCTCTAATGTGATTTTATACAATTCATCATCTCCTAAATATAATTTATGATTATTATAACCGAATTCAAAATAATTATTGATATTTTCACCACAAAGCAATCATCCCCTTCCCTATAGCCGGAGCAAGGTAAAAAAATACAGCCCATACTACGGCGTATGGGCAAGATTTTTAATACCGCAACCGCAAAAGAAAAATCAAAAATTGGGTTCGGATTATTTGGTTATTATATATCACGTTTATTTGCTTTTCAAGCCGCACTTAGAAAAATAATGGTTCTGTCCTCATCTTTGCAGACATATATTTATTCTGACAAAGGAGGAATTTTTATGCAGGCAGAACATTCTCCACTTCGTGGGAACGGTTTTATCATATCCCCCACACATACACAAACAATTTCAAAGCCGTTTACTATATCTGCACCTTCCAGGCATGCAGAAGCAGTTTCAAACATCAAAGAAAACATATCTTGTGCACTGGATGAATATCGTAGTTTCTCAAAAAACAGACTGCGTTTACTTTTTCGCACCTTTCTTTCCTGCGCTGTTGCACTTTGCAGCGTGATAGTGTTTTTTAGTTTTTTTACTTTTGGAACAGGAATTTATTGCAATGGCGCTCAGGTAGCTGTATCACTGTGCGAAAAGGATTTTTATACAGCACTCTCCGCCGCACAAAGCGCTGCCGAAGAAAGCAATGTCTATACGCTGGACGCTGATTTTTCAACATCGCCAACACTCACGCTTCGTACTAATATAACAAAGCCTGCCCTGCTTCGTGATAAACTGCTGCTTTGTTCTCCCTTCTTCGCATCTGCATGCACCCTTTATTCAGGAAATACTGCAATTTTCAGCGCAGAAAACGAACAAATTGCTGCCGAAGTAGTTGAAGAATACATATCTCTATATTCGATGAACGGCGATGCCGCCCCGACCTCAAAGCTTAGCTTCAAATCATCTGTTATGCCGTCTGAAAGCATTTTGACAAAGGAAGAATGTGCACAGCTTCTTTCCCAAAGTAGCCACGTGTCAGTTGTAAGCGTTGTAACAGAATCTTTAGAAAAGGAAGTCCCCTTTGAAACAAAGACACAGCAGGATTCAAATCTCTACATAGGTGAAAGCGTAGTTGTTTCTGAAGGCAAGGTAGGCACTGCACAAATTTCAGAAGAAACAGTTTACGAAAACGGCAGCGAGCAATCAAGCCGTGTTTTGTCTGAAAACATCGTTGTTCAGCCTGTTGCCAAGGTTGTACGTGTAGGAACAAAACAAAAAGAAGTCCTTAAAACAGGACTTCACCACCCTCTCAAGGGAGTTATATCCTCCCCTTTTGGTTCTCGTTGGGGGCGTATGCACGAGGGACTTGATATTGCCGTACCCGAGGGAACTGTCGTTGCCGCTGCTGAATGTGGTACTGTGTGCTATGTCAACGAAAACGCAGGCGGCTACGGCAAATTTATACGTATAGATCATGGCTACGGAGTTAAAACAGCATATGCTCATCTAAGTAAAATTGAAGTATCTGTCGGTCAACAGGTGGCGGCAGGCACCCGTATTGGCTTAAGCGGAAATACGGGGCGTTCTACAGGTCCTCATCTGCACTTTGAGGTTTTAGATAACGATACCCCTCTTGACCCGACTTTATATCTTCCGAAGTAATGGCAGCTTGCCATTACTTCGGAAGATATAGTTTTTTTGTTTCCTTATCAACGCAAACAATTACATATCCGTTTTTATAAAGCCCTTTAATATTCCCGAATTCAAGAGGGTTTATATCAGGATTTGCACATGCAACAGCAAGCGCACCTGCACGCTCGTTTTCCCCCACATAATAATGCCCGTACTTTCTATAGCTTTCATATACCTTTTTATTGCTTATCAGAAAACGCAACTCGTCACACAACTTATCAAAGTGTCTTTCCGTGACCTTTTTCCAGTTAAAACCCGAAGCATCAAACGGCAGTATTTCTTTATTTTCTTCTTTCACCCCTTCTTCATCATGATACCTTCCTATAAGCATTTGTCTGCCGCTTTGTGTTATAAGAACACCGTAGTGACTGGCCGTTTCTACATTTTTACGCAATCTTCCCTCAACAATGTTTCCTATCGCAACTGCCTCTCCCCCTATAAGCCACGCTTTCATACCGCCGCTTATACCGTTTACTTCTATTTCTACAGAATTATCAGTTATCCGTGCACAGCCGCTTCCTATTTCAGCAAGCGGCACAAGCTCTATAATTTTTTCCACATAAATCATTCCTTTCCTAATGAATACTTATGATTATACTATCTGATTTATTATGAATTTGTGAACTTTTTGAATTAACAGAAAATTTTTCCTAAATAGGTGTTGAAAAATTCCTCAAATGTGATATTATATATATCTGGGCATAATATGATTATTATAATTAGGAGGTAATATATATGACTATCAAACCACTTGGCGACAGAGTCGTTATCAAAATGGTTGAAACTGAAGAAACAACTAAAAGCGGCATCGTTCTCCCCGGCAGCGCTAAGGAGAAGCCTCAGTATGCAGAGGTTGTTGCAGTAGGTCCCGGCGGAGTTGTTGACGGAAAGGACGTTACAATGGAAGTTAAGGTTGGCGATAAAGTTCTTCTCAGTAAATATGCCGGCACAGAGGTAAAGCTTGACGGAGTTGAATATACAATCCTTCGTCAGAGCGAAATTCTTGCAAAATTAGATTAAAACAAGGAGTGAATCAGTTATGGCAAAGGACATTTTATTCGGTGAAGAAGCACGCAAAGCACTTGAAAGCGGTGTAAATCAGCTTGCTAATACAGTAAAGGTTACTCTTGGACCTAAGGGCAGAAACGTTGTCCTTGAAAAGAAATTCGGTGCACCTCTCATCACAAATGACGGTGTTACAATCGCAAAGGAAATTGAGCTTGAGAATCCCTTTGAAAACATGGGCGCTCAGCTTGTACGTGAGGTTGCTACAAAGACAAACGATGTTGCAGGTGACGGTACAACAACCGCTACACTTCTCGCTCAGGCACTTGTTCGTGAAGGACTTAAGAACGTTGCTGCCGGCGCAAATCCTATGGTTATCAGAAAAGGTATCCAGAAGGCTGTTGACGTTGCAGTTGACTGCATCGTAAAGAGTGCTAAGAAAGTAAACGGCAAGGACGATATCGCACGTGTTGCATCAATTTCTGCGGGCGATGAAAAAATCGGCGCACTTATTGCTGACGCTATGGAAAAGGTTTCAAACGACGGTGTTATCACTATCGAAGAAGGAAAAACCGCTGAAACCTACAGCGAAGTTGTTGAGGGTATGCAGTTTGACCGTGGTTACCTTTCTCCCTATATGGTAACAGATACAGAAAAAATGGAAGCCGTTCTTGACGACCCCTACATTCTTATCACTGACAAGAAGATTTCAAACATTCAGGATATCCTCCCCATTCTTGAGCAGATTGTTCAGCAGGGCAAGAAGCTCCTTATCGTTGCAGAGGACATCGAGGGTGAGGCACTTACAACTCTTATTGTAAACAAGCTTCGTGGTACATTTACCTGCGTTGCTGTTAAAGCTCCCGGCTTTGGCGACAGAAGAAAGGCTATGCTTCAGGATATTGCTATTCTTACAGGTGGCACAGTTATCAGCGAGGAGCTTGGTCTTGAGCTTAAGGATGCTGATTTCTCTCAGCTCGGACGTTGCCGTCAGGCTAAAATTATGAAGGAAGCAACCATTATTGTTGATGGTCTTGGTGATTCTTCTCTTATTAAAGACAGAGTTAATCAGATTCGCACAGAAATGGAAACCACTACAAGCGAATTTGACCGCGAAAAGCTTCAGGAACGTCTTGCAAAGCTTGCAGGCGGTGTTGCTGTTATTAAGGTTGGTGCAGCTACAGAAACTGAAATGAAAGAAATGAAGCTTCGTATTGAAGATGCACTTGCCGCTACAAGAGCAGCCGTTGAAGAGGGCATCGTTGCAGGCGGCGGCACAAGCTATATTGCTGCAACTGCTTGCGTAAAAGAGCTTACAGAAGAGCTTATGGGTGACGAAAAGACAGGTGCTATGATTGTTCTTCGTGCTATTGAAGAGCCTGTAAAGCAGATTTGTGCAAACGCAGGTGTTGAAGGTGCAGTTGTTGTTGAAAAGATTAAGAGTTCTAAGGACGGCATCGGTTACAACGCGCTTACAGACGAGTATGTTGATATGATGAAGGCAGGTATCGTTGACCCTGCTAAGGTTACAAGAAGCGCTCTTCAGAATGCTGCTTCAGTTGCCAGCATGGTACTCACAACTGAAAGTGTTGTTGCAGATAAGCCTAAGGAAGATAACGGTGCAGCTGCGGCTGCTCAGGCTGCTGCAATGGGCGGCGGAATGTATTAATAAAGCCTTAAAATAAAGACAATAAAAAAGAAGGAAAATTCCTTCTTTTTTATTGTCTTTAGACTTAAAATTTTTGGAGGATTTATGAAGCTATATTTTGCGCCCCTTGAGGGTATTACAACATATATATACAGAAATGCTCATGCCAAAATGTTCGGCGGATGCGATGCTTATTATTCTCCTTTTATAACTCCCAGTGATAACGAGAAAATCGGCAGAAAAGGCTTTCGTGATATTTTACCCGAAAACAACATCACACCCCTCAAAATACAAGTACTTACAAATAATTCGCAGTCTTTTCTGAAATTTGCAGACAAAGCAAAATCTTATGGTTATAATGAAATTAACCTTAATCTGGGCTGTCCGTCGGGAACTGTAGTGGGGAAAAATCGTGGTGCAGGTTTTCTTCGCAACATAGATATGCTGGATAAATTCCTCTACGAAATATTTTCAGCATCAAATATAGATATTTCCATAAAAACACGTGTCGGCTATTTTTCATCAGACGAATTTGACACTCTTATGGAGATTTATAACAAATATCCTTTGTCACTACTTATTATTCATCCCCGATGTCGGGAAGATTTTTATAAGGGCGAGCCTCATATTGCTTCTTTTGAGAAAGCATATGAAACCTCCCCCCATAAGCTGTGCTATAACGGAAATGTTTTTTCAGTTTTTGACTTTGAACGCATATCTTCGCATTTTCCCGATATTGACAGCATTATGATAGGACGTGGCGCTGTGGCAAATCCCGCAATTTTTCGGGAAATTTCAGGCGGTAAAAAGCTTACAACTGCAGAGCTGATTGAATTCACACAAATACTTAGAGAAAGCTATGGCGCAGTGCTTGATTCGGACACCTTTACTCTTCACAAGCTGAAAGAAATCTGGATATATATGATGCAAAATTTCCCAAACGAAAAGAAAATATTAAAAACAGTTAAACGTACAAATAAGCTTTCTGAATTTATGCATGCAATATATCGCTTGCCTGAAATAGGAACACCGTAGATGGCATCTACGGTGTTCCTATTTCAAAAAGTATCATATAACACAACCTCATTCATCGGACGTGTTTCATAGTGCATATTAATCGGCTTTGAATCAGAATCGGGATACCCCATAACAAGCAGTGCAACAGGCTCGATATTTTCAGGAATGTTAAACTTTTGGCGCATTTCAAACGGATTAAAATGCATCACCCAACAAGTGCCTACTCCGATAGAATGTGCCGCAAGCATCATATGCGTTGTCACTATAGCCGCATCAACAGGTGCACTTAATGCCCCGTCATACTTCCTTTCCCAGCTTTCTTCTTTGTTATAACACACAAGCATCGCTGTAGGCGCATCAAAATGACACTTAGTACAGCCTTTCAGCTTTTCGATTGACTCATCAGTATTAAGAACAAGAATTCTCTGTGGCTGATAATTACAGCCCGTAGGTGCCAGATGTCCTGCCTTTAATATCTTTTCAATAACCTCTTTTTCCAGATGTTTATCTTCAAATTTTCTAACTGAATATCTATCCTCTGCCATTCTTAAAAAATCCATTATTTTTTCCTCTTTTCAAAAAAATACGGGCATTTACTAAGCCGAAACGAAGTAATCCGAACTTGCCTGAAATAGCTGAAAATAGGCTTTTTCTTCGTTGTCGGTCTTGAAATACACAAAGTATTTCTTCGCCCTGTCGCCTTGAAAAATCTCAATTTTGAGTAATTTCAGGTTCGCAGAATTTTTTACAAACTGTTTTTTTAGTCAGTTCAAGGCAAAAACGCAGCATATACTGTCGTATTTGCAAGGCTTTTAACGCAGAAATGACAAAAAACAGAAAGCAAAAAACACGTTCGGATTATTTCGTTTCGGCTCAATGCCCAACAGATTAATTATAGCATACTATATTCTCTTTGTAAATACTGTTTTTCCATTTTCTCCCTTTTGTACAAAAACCGAATTTGTAATTTTCGCAAAATACGAATTGAAATGCTCGTAACAATATGTTATTCTATAATCGAAGAAAGGAAAGGAAGGTACAGTCCAATGGGAAATTAAGCTTCTGACTTTTATATGAAGGAAATTAGCTACTGATTTGAACAGATAGGAGAAAGAAAAAAACACGACGGTGCTACGTTTTATATAGATTGTGAAGTAAAAAATCAAGTTCAGATCAGAAATGAAAAATCCTTTATAAAAGAAGTCAAACACTTCACCTTTTGCAACAAATAAGTACAACGCAAACATCAGGTTATTCTACTTAAAGAAAAAATGATTTACGTGTTTAAAAGGCTGTAATGATGATGCAAAAGGCAAACAATGAAAGAGAGGTTAACCAAAGATGTTAGATATTAAGAGTGAACAGAAGTGACCCTTGATTACGGGAATTAAAAGTAATCAAGGGTCACTTCTTTTTTGTTTGTAATTACTGATATTCTATGCTATAATAGGTTTGCAAAACAAATTAAAGGAGTGTTTATAATGCCATACATTGCAATTAAGGCGTATCCGAAAGACGAAGAAACAAAGAAAAAAGTTGTCGACGAAATCAACGAAATTTTCATCAGATACTGGGGTTGCAGTAAAGAAGCAATTTCAATTTCCCTTGAAGAATTCTCCCCTGAAACCTGGGAGGAAAAGGTTGTAAAGCCCCAGATTGAAAAAAATATTGACAAGATGATGATTCTGTCAGGCACAAAAAAATATTGATAATACTTTAGATGATACTGCTTCTCCCCTACACCGAAGTTGAAAAGGTTTATAAATTAATTGTAGAACAAGAGGACTGCT
>JAZRLV010000044.1:0-23794 GCA_045646985.1 Clostridia bacterium
GCCCTTCTGTAAGAAAATTATTGATTAACGGCTGAAAACGGTCAAGCGATGCTGCAAAAAGTGCGTCGGGAGATTCCTGACTTTCGAATTCCTCCCAAAGAGCTCTGATTTTCTCTCCTTCCTCCTTTGGAAGTACAGAAAACAGCTTCTGTGCGGAAAGCTCTTCCCTTTCTGATTTATCCTCTCCTGCCTTTACATCGTAACAAAAAGTATCTCCTGCGTATATTTCTACCAAATCATGTACCAGACACATTTTTATTACTCGGTCTGTATCTACACCCTCTGGTGCAAAGGGTGCAAACAGCATTGCCATTACAGCCATGTGCCAGGAATGCTCTGCATCTGTTTCTCTGCGTGATTTATCTGCAAGCAGTGTCTGACGATATACAGATTTCATTTTATCAATCAGTATCAAAAATTGCAGTTTTTTATTAAACTTTTCTTTTAAATCGCTTTCGTATATATTTTCAGCCATTCATTTTCCTCCTTAGTAAGATGCTCAAAAAGAAGCTCTCTGCATCTTTCATTATATGAATTAAGCCATTTTAGTTGTTCCATATCAAGTAGTTCGCTTTTTAAATGAGCCGTACCTATTGGGCAGAAATTAAGCACCTCAAAGCAGAGAAATTCACCATATTCTGTTTCTTTAAACTTTCGAACGCACAAATGGTTTTCTATTCTTATACCGTACTCGCCCTCTATATAAACTCCCGGTTCATCAGTTACTGTCATTCCGGGAATAAGCGTTTCTTGGCAAAGTTGCGAAATTCTCTGCGGTCCTTCATGCACTCCGAGAAAATAACCCACGCCGTGCCCGGTTCCGCATCTGTAATCAATGCCTTTTTTCCAAAGAGGCGCCCTTGCAGCAATATCAATACTTTTCCCTGTACTTCCCTCAGGAAAAACAGACATCAAAAGACTGATGTTTCCCTTTAGCACAAGAGTCAGGTTTTCGCACTGTTCATCAGTTATGTCACCAATTACAAGTGTTCTTGTAGTATCGGTTGTACCATCAAAGTACTGACCGCCCGTATCTATAAGGAGAAGTCCGTTATTTTCTATTTTCATACAAGAGCTCTCATGTGCACAGTAATGCATCATTGCAGCATTTTTTCCGAATGCCGCAATAGTATCAAAGGACGGGGAAAAATACCCCTCACTCTCTCTCCTGTGTTTCTCAATTATGTCACTCACATCATACTCATTAATCCCTGACGAGTGATAAATTTCATAAAAGCTCTTGGTAAGCGCAATATTTTCTTTAATATACGCTTTTTTAATATTTGCAATTTCCTTTTCGGTTTTTATGCATTTAAGATTATAAATAAAATCATCGCAATGCTTATATGCGCATTTTAATGCTTTTATTAAATTATAATTAGTCATTGAAAAATCTGCTGCCAAAAAGGAATTTTCATCTGTGTTTTCTAAGTCAGTGAATATATCATCATAATCCTTTAAAGAAATTTTATGTTTATTTAAATAACACTCTACCTCTTCATTGATTTTGTCATGGTCTGTATATAAAATCACATTATTTTGCGAAATCAGAATGTAAGAAATCATAACAGGCGTATGCTTTATATCATTTCCTCTTATATTTAAAAGCCACATTATGCACTCCGGCGAGCTTGAAAGATAATGTGTGAAGCTTTTTTCTTTCATTTTTTTACGCACTTTTTCAAGCTTTTCGCAAAGACTTTCTCCGCAGTATTGCTCTTCAAGTATAAAAGCCTTTTCACAAGGCATAATCGGACGGCTGCTCCATATTTCATCAGGTCTGAAATTGGTAGTAACACTGATTTTTTCTTTTTCAAGATCTGAAATAATATTATCAAGCTGTTTTTTTGAAAACAATCTCCCGTCAACACCAACAACGTTTCCCGATTTTAATTTATTCTGCAAAAATGCGTGAATTTTCACGCATTCTTTTTCTGACGCTCTATAAAGTTTTATGTCTGTACCCTGAAGCTCTTTTTCCGCCTGAATATAATATCTGCCGTCTGTCCATAATCCACTTTCATGTTCTGTAACGACTAAAGTTCCTGCCGAGCCTGTAAAACCGCTTAGCCACTGTCTTAATTTATAGCATTCAGGAATATATTCATTAAGATGCGGATCTGCTGTAGGAATTATGCAAGCATTAACCCTGCTTTTTTTCATATAGTCACGTAAAAGCTCTATTCTGTTCATAGCACATCTCCAAGTGTAAGCTGCGGCACTGCGTTAAGGTCAAGATTTGCTCTTATTCCTGCCTCGTAATTCAAAAATCCTGCGCAAGAAATCATCGCAGCGTTATCTGTACACAAATCAATCGGCGGGCAGAAAAATTCCATACCGTTTTTCTTTGCTTCACTTTCCATTTGTTCACGAAGAAGCGTATTTGCCGCTACACCGCCTGCAATAGCAACCTTTTTAACGTTGAGGTCTTTTGCCGCTTTGATTGTATTATTCACCAAAACGTCTGCAACAGCCTGCTGAAACGAGGCTGCAACGTCTGCATGGTTAATTTTCTCGCCCTTTTGCTCTGCTGTGTGCACGTAATTAATAACTGCCGTTTTAAGTCCGCTGAAGCTGAAATCATAGCCTTTATGCGGTCTGGGAAATTTTATAGCTTCAGGATTTCCCTCGCTTGCAAGTTTATTAAGCTTAGGACCGCCAGGGTATCCTAATCCCAAAACACGTGCAGCCTTATCAAAGGCTTCACCTGCGGCATCGTCTGTCGTTGCACCTAAAACGTCAAAGCTGTGATAATCCTTTATATGAAGTATGTGGCTGTGACCACCCGATGCAACCAGACTTACAAAAGGCGGCTTCAACAAAGGAAATGCGATATAATTTGCCGCAATGTGTCCCTGAATATGATTAACCGGTATAAGTGGTTTTGAAATAGAATATGCAAATGATTTTGCAACAGACACACCTACCAAAAGAGCGCCGACAAGCCCGGGATTATATGTTACTGCAACTGCATCAAGCTGCTCTTTTGAAATGCCTGACTGCCTTAGCGCCTCATCAATAACATATATTATCTTATCAATATGCTTTCTTGATGCAATTTCAGGTACAACACCGCCATATATTTCGTGCAGAGGTATTTGTGAATAAACCACATTAGATAAAACCTTTCTGCCGTTTTCAGTTACGGATGCCGCCGTTTCATCGCACGATGTTTCAATTCCAAGTATATAAGCCATTTTTACCGTTCCTTTATTTCTAATTTAAATAACAAAGCATCTTCATTGTTATCTGCATAGTAACCTTTTCTGACACCTATTTCTTCAAATCCCGTTGATTTATAAAGCTGCAATGCCGCACTGTTTGATGCACGCACCTCTAAAAACACACTGTTGCAGCCTTTATTTTTCATTTCTGATATAGCAGATATTATAAGTTTTTTTCCTATTCCACGCTTTCTCATATTTTCTTTTACTGCAATACGAAGAATCTCACCCTCATCAGAGGCAATCATAAATATGCAGTATCCCAAAATAGAGTCATTATCTTTTATAATTATAATTCTTTTCTGATTAATTTCCCTTTGTATAGAATTTATGCTCCACGCATCAGAAAAGCTCTGTTTTTCAATTTTTTCTATTTCTTGTGCATCGCCTGTTTGGGCAAATGTACATTCTTCTTTCATACCTTTTTTTAAATAATCATAAATCATTTTTGCCGTGTCTTCATAAAGCATAAGATTTCCACCGTATGGGTCTTGAATATCAGCATTTTCCCCCGCGAATTCTGCAAGAGTAATAATTTTTTCGTCATTGTAAATCGAGCGAAGCATTTGCTTTTGCGAAGAAGTCATTGTAATTATAAGTGAGTATTTTTCTAAATCTTCAAATGTAAGCTGACGTGAAGTATGCCAATCAAGATTACCGCCATATTTTTTCACAGCAATACGGGCATTTTCTGCCGCACTTTGTGGAAATCCTACCTGTAACCCCGCTGAATCTGCCTTTTTTTCATTTGACAAAGCATTAAAAATCTCCATTGCCATAGGACTTCTGCAAGTGTTTCCCGTACAAACAAAAAGTATATCCTTATTCATTCATAATCACCCTGCCCGCCGCAGATTTAAACAACCTATTTCTGAGTGCAATTCCTATGCCGCTATCCCCCGGAAGCTGTGCAAAAACTGTAGATGCCCCCTCTTCATCCGCCTTTCTCAAAAGAAAAAACAGCCTTGCAGCATATTGTGTATCATCGCTTCCTGCATCGTATATTAAATCAGCCTTTACGTTAATGCTTTCTGAATTTTTTGCTATAATACAAATTTTTTCGCCCGCAGCTACATACTTTTCATAATCATTGATGTTTTCAAGCACATATACTTTTGCATCAGGGCTGTAATGCTTGTATTTCATTCCAGGGCATTTGGGTGCCCCCTCTACGTCACCGCCGTATATTACTTCTCCAATAACTTCTCTCATATCTTCTGGTGAAATCATCCCCGGGCGTAAAACAACAGGGATTTCACCGCTTAAATCAACGACTGTTGATTCAATTCCTATCATGGAGCTTCCGCCGTCAACAATCATATCAACACGCCCGTCGAGGTCTTTTATGCAATGCTCTGCCGTAGTAGGGCTTGGGCTTCCGCTTAAATTTGCACTTGGCGCAGCTATAGGTGTTCCCGAAAGCTTTATAAGAGCATTTGCCACACTGTGACTTGGAAGTCTTACCGCAACTGTGTCAAGCCCTGCTGTTACACAATCAGGAATTCCATCTCTTTTTTTTAAAATTAATGTAATCGGACCTCCCCAGAATTCGTTTGCCAGCTTTATTGCAGACTCGGGTATTTCTCTTGCAAAGCGCTCAAGCTCGCCAATATCGGCAATATGTGAAATAAGGGGGTTGTCCATAGGTCTGCCCTTTGCCTTAAAAATATTTTTCACAGCGTCAGGGTTAAATGAATCAGCACCAAGACCGTAAACTGTTTCCGTAGGAAAAGCCACAAGGCCGCCGTGTTTTATAACATCAGCAGCCTGTGAAAGTAATTCCATATCAATATTAGCAGGATTAATTTTTATTATTTTTGTCACTTTAAATCTTCCTCTACAGCTTTGCAAATCTTTGCAAATACTTCTTCAACGCTTCCGCTTGCATCGATTATCTTTATATTTTCATTCTGTAGTCTGTTAAATACATCAAAAAATTTGTTTCTGATTTTATTAAGAAGCTCTGCTTTTTCAAAAATCTCAACAGTAGCACGATTATTATCAATACGTGACTTTGAGCTGTCAGCATCCAGATCGAGGAATATGCACAAATCAGGCTTTGTAATATCCGGGCAATTCAGATTCATATCCATTACCCAGTTAATATCACTGTCAAGCCCCTGATATGCAAATGAGGAGTAATAATATCTGTCTGAAATTACATCAAACCCTTTCTGGAGAGCCTGTTTAATTCCGCATTTAGGATTAACATTGTGAAAAACTCTGTCGGAGAGGAACATTGCCGCAAGCTCTGTAGATGAGCGCTTGTAATTTCCGCTAAGCGCATCACGGAGTATTCCTCCGGTAACCGATTCTGTAGGCTCTGCAGTAAGGAACACCTTTCTCCCCTCTTTTATAAGCTTTTCTCTAAGCAGTGATATCTGTGTGCTTTTTCCAGCACCGTCAATCCCCTCAAAAACTATAAAACGACCCCTCATACTAATTTTCCTCGCCCTCAGCAGTATTTTTCAAGCACCTTTCCAAGTCTCTTAACACCCTCTACCAACTTATCGTCAGGCATTGTTGAGAAATTAAGCCTGAACCCGTTATTAACCTGACTTTGGTCAGTTGCAAAGTTATTTCCGGGAACTATAAGCACCTTTTCCTTAATACACTCATTACTAAGTGCTAAGGTATCTATTCCAGGCGCATTACACCAAACGAAAAGTCCGCCGCCCGGCACTGTATAGGTAATATTTTCAGGAAGATATTCCTTCATTGCACCGATAAGTACATCGCACTTCTTTTTATAAAGCGCACGCATTTTTTCAATAAGCTCAACAATATCGTAACGATTCATAAATTCAAGTGCAAGAAGCTGTGGAAGCGACGGAGTATGAACGTCTGAAACCTGCTTACCCAAAACTACTTTTTCAGTAAAGTTTTTGGGAGCAACCAGATATCCAAGTCTTAATCCGGGTGCAAGAATCTTTGAGAATGACCCACTGTAAAGAACAACCCCTGCTTCATCCATTGATTTAATGGTGGGAAGCTTCACTCCGTCAAAGGTCAGTTCTCCATAAGGATTATCCTCAATTATGAAAATACCGTTGTCACGTGCAATTTCATAAATAGCCTTTCTTTTCTCAACACTCATCGTTACACCTGACGGATTTTGGAAGTTAGGTATAGTGTAGATTAATTTAACATTAGGTGTATTTTTGATAGCTTCCTTAAGCTTTTCGATATTCATACCGTCACTCTCAACCTCTACACCTACAAGGTTTGCACCATATGAACGAAATGCATTCAGTCCGCCAACAAAAGATGGCGCTTCAACAATAACGCTGTCACCTTCGTTAAGAAGTATTTTTGAAGTAATCTCAATAGATTGCTGACCGCCTGATACGATTGTAATTTCATCAAGAGAAACATCGATATTTTCACGCTGCTTGATAAATTCAATGATTTTTTCACGAAGAGCAACATTACCCTCGGAAATTCCGTACTGGAGTGCCCCTACGGGATTGTTTTTAAGTATATCGGCAGAAATTTCGGCAAGCTCCTCATTCGGAAAAAGCTCTGCCGCAGGATTTCCACCCGCAAGTGAAATCATGGTAGGGTCTGCCATTGCCTTAAACATTTCCCTTATTGCAGAGCCTTTAAGAGTTTTCATACGCTCTGATACTGTAAATTCCATTTGTGACATCTCCTTTAAAATCCGAAATATTCGGCAGCATTTTCATAGCATACGCCTTTAATTATCTTCTCAAGATATTCTTCATCATAAGGATATTCACCGTTTTCAACCCATTCACCGATAAGGTTACAGAATATTCGTCTGAAATATTCATGTCGTGTATATGATACAAAGCTTCTGCTATCTGTAAGCATACCTACAAATCTTGAGAGCATTCCTAAGTTACCAAGCGCCTTCATCTGCTCAACCATACCGTCACGCTGGTCGTTAAACCACCAGCCGCTTCCGAACTGGATTTTTCCTTTTACAGGGCCATTCTGGAAGCATCCGAGAATTGTTCCGAGTACATAGTTATCCTTTGGATTAAGAGTGTAAAGAATTGTCTTTGGGAGACAGTTATCTATTTCAAGACAATCCATAAACTTTGCCAAATCCTCTGCTATGCACAAATCGTTGATTGAATCATAGCCTGTATCAGGTCCAAGCTTATTGTACATCTTTGAATTGTTGTTTCTGAGCGCACCGATATGCAGCTGCATTGCCCAACCAAGACGAACATATTCTTTGGCACAATGCTTAAGAACTGCTGTTTTGAACACGTTGATTTCCTCTGTTGTAAGCTCTTCTCCTGCAATTTTTTTGTTAAATACAGCTTCTGCATCGCCTATTGCATAAGGAACATACTCAAGAGCATGGTCACTTATACGGCAACCGTTTTCATGGAAGAAATCAATTCTTTCACTAAGCCATGTGATAAGAGCATCATAGGATTTAACACCTATACTTTCAATGTAAGGCATAAAGGTTTCCTTGCCGATTTCCACTGCTTTATCAGGACGGAATGTAGGAAGAATTTTTGTTTCAAAATTGCGAAGTGCCTGATGGTATTCCAAAGAATCAGCAGGGTCGTCCGTTGTACATACAACCTTTACATTTGAACGCTTAATAAGCTCCTGCGGTCTGAATTCATCTTTTGCAAGACATTCGTTAACCTTATCCCAAATTTGTTTGCAGGTTTTCTCTGACAATGTTTCGTCAATTCCGAAATATCTCTTAAGCTCTAAATGAGTCCAGTGATAAAGCGGGTTACCGATAAGATAAGGCATTGCTTTTGCAAATTCTTCAAATTTTGCGTAATCGTCGCCGCTACCTGTAATAAGCTCTTCATCTGTTCCGTTAGTTCTTATCTGGCGCCACTTATAGTGATCACCGCCCAAAAACAGCTCGTAAGCATTTTTAAACTTCTTGTTTTCTGCAATCATTTTAGGTACAAGATGGCAGTGATAGTCGATTATCGGCATATCCTTTGCGTAATCATTGTAAAGCTTTTTTGCAGTCTGTGTTCTGAGCATAAAATTATCATTTATAAAACTCATCTTTTCCACCCTTTCTCAAATCATTTTTTCAAGATTTTCTCTTATTGCAAGGATGAAATCCTTAGAATTTACTACCTTAGGCTCTTTTCCTTCCCAAAGTCCTGCAAGGTCCTTTGTAAGCACAGCACTTTCAATAGTGTCAATGCATGCCTTTTCAAGCTTATCTGCAAAATCGCACAAAGCGGCTTCTCCGTCTATCTCTCCTCTTTTTCTGAGAGCGCCTGTCCATGCGAAAATAGTAGCAACAGGGTTAGTAGAGGTTTCCTCACCCTTAAGATATCTGTAGTAATGACGTGTTACAGTACCGTGTGCAGCCTCATACTCAAAGTTTCCGTCAGGACTTACAAGAACACTTGTCATCATTGCAAGTGAGCCAAATGCCGTTGAAACCATATCACTCATAACGTCGCCGTCATAGTTCTTACATGCCCAGATATATCCGCCCTCACTTCTTATCACACGTGCAACTGCATCATCAATAAGAGTGTAGAAATATTCAATCCCCAGCTTTTCAAACTTTTCCTTATATTCCTTTTCATAAATATCCTGGAAAATAAGCTTAAAGGTCTGATCATACTGCTTTGAAATTGTGTCCTTAGTAGCAAACCACAAATCCTGCTTTGTATCAAGCGCATACTGGAAACAAGAATGAGCAAAAGAGATAATTGAGCTATCTTTATTATACTGTCCCTGAAGAACGCCGCCACACTCAAAATCATAAATGGTCTTACGGGTTACTTCTCCGTCCTCAGATGTGAAAACAAGCTCTGCCTTACCCTTTTTTTCGTTTCTGATTTCGCTTGCCTTATAAACATCACCATAAGCATGTCTTGCAATAGTAATGGGCTTTTTCCAGTTCTTTACCGCAGGACTAATTCCTGATACCAATACGGGGGCACGGAAAACTGTTCCGTCAAGAATAGCACGGATAGTTCCGTTAGGACTTTTCCACATTTCTTTAAGATTATATTCTTCAACACGCTGTGCATTAGGTGTAATGGTTGCGCACTTTACACCTACACGATACTTCTTTATAGCCTCGCCCGCCTCAAAGGTTACCTTATCGTCGGTTTCATCACGATGCTTAAGTCCAAGGTCGTAATATTCGGTGTTGAGTTCTACAAACGGCTCAAGCAATTCTTCTTTAATCATTTGCCAGAGAATTCTGGTCATTTCGTCGCCGTCCATCTCAACAATTTTATTTTTCATAGGTATTTTAGTCATTTTCTTTCATCCTTTCGGCATAATAGTTCATCAGACATCCGTCGAGTATTATCTGGCGCTCGTCATCTGTAAGACCTGCAATATTAAGCTTGATTGTATCATAGCTGCCGTCTTTTTTAATAACATAGCCTTGTGCACTTTCCTGTGCATTTTCAATTATACTGCGGATATTAGGTACAAATACGTAATCTCCGTCCTCATAATCAAACTGTGTATCCTTATCAATAGTGAATGGTAATATACCCCAGTTTATACAGTTTGAACGATAACGCTTTGTAGCATATTCATAGCAGATGTTACCAAGTCCGCCTAAAACCTTCTGACAGCTTGCCGCCTGTTCTCTTGCAGAGCCGTCACCAGGCTTTGTAGCAAAAACGCAAGAGCCAATCTGTGTAACACGGGCAGTTTCTTCACCACCAAAATCAGAAAGCGCATCTATAACTTCCTGTGGAATATTGCCGTCTCTGCGCATATCCTCCATATCACGGATAGCCTTACTGCGAGATACATATTCGGGAACACGTCTTGAAAGAGCAAATTCTGAAAGCTTAATCGGATTTGAACGATAGCTTGATGTTTCGCCCGACGGAATAAGCTCATCAGTTGTTGTAACGTCATCATGTATAACAGCCGCAAGCTTTAAGAGAACATTCTCGCCAAGTGCATACATTTTAGGCCAATCCTTAATATTCGGACCAAGTCTTAATTCCTCGTCGCACTTCGCATTTCCAAAGCCGTTATATACACGTTTTTCGTATACACCCTTATCAAAGCTGTATTCATAGGACTTGTTATCATAATCCATATCAGTTGCAGCAGTAAGTATACCTCCGTTTGCCGCTGTAGCAGCAATAGAGCGTGCATCCATAAGTGCTACACCGCTAATCTGACCGTCAGATGGCTTAGAGCCTTCACGATTCGGGAAGTTACGTGTAGTATGACGGATAGAAAGTGCGCTGTTTGACGGAACGTCACCTGCGCCAAAGCATGGTCCGCAGAAGCACGGTTTAAATACTGCACCTGCTTCAAGAAGCTTTGCCTGTACGCCATTGTTTATAAGTGCCAGATTAATCGGTACACTTGACGGATATACACTAAGATTGAAATATCCGTTTCCTGTACTCTTACCGTCAAGTATCGACGCAGCTTCGCAGATGCTTTCAAACATACCGCCGCTGCAACCTGCGATAACACCCTGGTCAATCATAATCTTGCCGTCTTTTATCTTATTTGTCAGACAAAAATCAATCTTATCACCAAACTGCTCTTTTGCCTTTTTCTCTATATCTCTGAAAATATCGCCTGCATTTTCAATAAGCTCATGTACTGTATATGCGTTTGACGGGTGGAAAGGCATTGCAATCATTGCCTCGACCTTTGCAAGGTCAATTTTTATCACCTTGTCATAATATGCACCATCATCAGGAGTAATTTCTTTGTATTCTTCTTTGCGTCCGTGAATCGCAAGATATTCCTGTGTCTTTTCGTCTGTACACCAGATTGATGAAAGACAAGTTGTTTCCGTTGTCATAACATCTATTCCGATACGAAAATCCATCGACAGATTTTTAACTCCGGGGCCAGCAAATTCAAGAATACAGTTTTTAACAAAGCCATCCTTAAAGGTTTCTCCCACAAGAGCGATTGCAACGTCCTGCGGACCAATTCCCTTTTTGGGGGCATTTTCAAGATAAACAAGCACTACCTTCGGCGCGTCAACATCATATGTCTGTGAAAGCAGCTGCTTTACAAGCTCAGGACCGCCTTCACCAACGCCCATAGTACCGATAGCACCGTATCTTGTATGGCTATCAGAACCTAAAATCATTTTTCCGCAACCTGCCATTTGTTCACGTGCATACTGGTGAATAACCGCCTGATTTGCGGGTATATATATTCCGCCGTATTTTTTTGCGGCAGAAAGTCCGAATACGTGGTCATCTTCGTTGATTGTACCGCCAACAGCACACAGGCTGTTATGGCAGTTTGTAAGAGCATACGGCACAGGAAACTTTTTAAGTCCGCTTGCTCTTGCAGTCTGGATAATGCCCACATATGTTATATCATGTGAAATAAGCGAATCAAACTTGATACGCATTTTTCCGCCCTCACTGTTTCCTACACAGTGAGAACGCATTATCTTATAGCTCATCGTTCCCTCACGGGCAACTTCAGGAGCACTGTATTTCGCACTACCCTCCTGCATAGAAACGATTTTTCCCTCCGCAGAAAGATATACTCCTTCACTAATTCTCTCAATCATCGTACATACCTCCATTTTACCAATATATGTACTATATCATAAATTCAAAGAAATCACAACATATTTTTCAATTTTTCTTTCTAATTTATTGCACAAAAAAAGTACAAACCAATAGCGATTTGTACTTTTTCACTTTAGTGCCCCATATTTATTCCATATTTACTCTTTATTCTTTCAAGCTTTTCAATCATTTCGGGCGCACACGTATAAAGGAAAAATGCAGTTGATACGCCGTGTATTACATCAAGCGGCAATCCAAGTGCAAGTGCACTTAGTATCAGTTTCCTTGTAGGAGCTGTATACATAATTACAGAGCCTATATTTAAAATTACACCGTAAAAAACAACCACAGCAATTACTGAAAAGATACAAAGCGATATGCGTGTTTTTCGTAAAAGACCTTTTTTAAACAGCAATCCCGAAATAAATCCCACTACCCCAAATCCAAACATCTGCCAGGGAGTCCAAGGGCCTTGTGAGAAAAAGAAATTTGATACAAACATCGATACAGCGCCTACCAAAAATCCAGCTTCAGCACCAAAGCATACGCCCGTAATAATTATAATTGCCGCCATTGGCTTAAACTGTGGAAGCATAAAAAATGCCATTCTTCCCAAAACAGCCATCGCACACAAAACACTTAAAACAACAACTTCTCTTGCTGTTGGTTTTCTTTTTTCAAAAACAAAAAGAAACGGCAGCATTATTTCTATTAATATCAACAGGCTTATAAAATAATATTTCCTGTCACCTAAGTACACTTTACCGATAAAAATTGTCAACGGAATCATTATCAGTAAAACAGCTATTCCCAAAAGCGTGCTTTTTGAGATTTTTCTTTCTTCTTTTTCTGTTTGTACGCTATATGCCCCGCCTAATTCCTTTTGAGGTATTAAGGAATCAAAAGCCACCGCAAGAAGTATCAGCGTTGAGAGATGAACGGCGTACATTCTCCAATCTGTATATTTATCGTTTAGAAAAACAATAATGCAAATTGCCGCAAGTAAGCTAATAATCCCCGTAATTATTTTAAATACAGAGTTTTTCTTAGGTACTTCTTTATTTTCTGTTTTTGGTTTATTATAAAAGCTACTCTTTTTAATATCCTCAATTTCGTCCTCTGTACTTACTCCGCACGCATGAATAATATCTTCAGTCAGCACAGCATTTTCTATAATTCCTCTTGACATACGGTTTGCAGCCGTTGTATAAAAGCTCTTTCCCGAGAAAAAGATGTGCGGTATATTCTCACTTACAATTATCCCATCAAAGAACATAGCACATTTATCTGCATATTCACAACAAAATTCAACATCGTGTGATACCATAACCACAGTTACACCAGATTTTTTAAGGGATATGAGAATGTTTGCAAGCTTCTTTTTAAAATGTGCGTCAAGCCCCTTTGTAGGCCCGTCCAAAAGAAGAATATCAGGCCTATGTAACAACACCTTACACAAAGCTGCCCGCTGCATTTCTCCGCCAGAGAGGTCATATGGATGCTGCTTTGAAAGGTCTGTAAGCTCACATAACTCCATTGTGTCATATATAAGTTTTTGTTTTTTATCACGTTGCATCTTTACATCGCAAAGCATTTCCCACATATCTTTTTCTATGGTTTTTTCCACGAAAAGGGCTTGCGGATTTTGCGGTAATGCGCCTATTCTTAATTCTTCACCAAAAACAGTTACCTTTCCTCTGTATGGCTTGTTAATTCCGCTTATAAGAGAAAGTGTTGTTGTTTTTCCACTTCCGTTACCGCCTAAAATTGCGTAAAATTCTCCCCTGTGAACCTTCATTGAAAGTCCACGCACAACATCGGGGCTTTCTTTTTCGTATCTGAAATGCACGTCAGTAAGCTCAACCATGCACTCTTCTTCAGATTGAAAATTTTCCTTAACTATTTTCAAAGGAGGCTTGTCTTTGAAATAATCGCCCAGCCACGCTCTTCCCTCCCGAATCGTAACGGGGGATTTTTCTCTGTTTTCCACCTCTGTAAAAACACGCATAGCGGTAGGCATCGCTGCAAGCATGGGATGGTTTTGTTCTTTTAAAAAATGTGCAGCCTCTGTCGGAGAAGTGCAAAGAACTGCTTTCCCGTTATCCATCACCAAAACTCTGTCAGAAAGCGGGAGCGCTTCTTCAAGTCTGTGTTCACATAAAACCACCGTTACACCAAGTTCACGGTTGATTTTGGATACAACCTCTAAAAATTCCTGTGAAGCTATCGGGTCAAGCTGACTTGTAGGTTCATCAAGTATAAGCACCGATGGCTGCATAACCATAACAGACGCAAGATTTAAAAGCTGTTTTTGCCCACCTGAAAGGTCTGTTACCTTTTTATGAAACCATTCTTCTATTCCAAAGAATGATGCCATTTCCGCAACCCTTGCACAAATTTCACTGTTTTGTAATCCTAAGCTCTCAAGCCCAAATGCCAATTCGTGCCATACCTTATCTGTAACAATCTGATTATCAGGATTTTGCATTACAAAACCTATTTTTTCACACTGTTCACGCTCGCTAAGACTTTCCAGTGTCTTATTTTCAAAAAGAACACTGCCCCCTCTTTCACCTATCGGTGACATCACTGGTTTGAGAAGCCTTAAAAGCGTAGTTTTTCCACAGCCTGACTTTCCGCAGATAGTAAGAAATTCACCCTTTTTAATATCAAGGCTTATTCCGTCAAGCGCCTTTTTCTCCGAGGCAGGATATTTAAATGTAAGATTTTTTATTTTATAGCTTTCCATCTGTATTCCTCCCTCAATTCAATAATAATCGGTGTAGCGCACAAACACAAATAAGCTATCTCTATAATCACTGCCCATTGTGAAAAGCAGTCGAAAATCATCGACGGAAAATATCTATAATGCAGAACTCCGCCCATTTTTCCGCTTATGACAATCAGCGAACATATCACAAGCCACAATAGCGCTTTTGCATCTCTTTTATCAAAATGAAAGATAGAAAACGCAGTTCTTCCAGGAAGTCCGTAACCTCTGCTTTTCATGCTGTCGGCTGTCTGAGCTGCATTTTCAAGCGACCATGTTAAAAGAATTGAAAATATTTTCATTGCACATTTCAGGCGTTTTATAATACTTCCCTTTGAAACATCTCTGCCTATAGAGCGCTGTGCATCTGTAATTTCACGAACTCTTGCCAAAAGGTTGGGGACAAACCTTAAAATCATAGAAAAAACCAAAGAAAGCACAGGTATTAATTTACCAAAAAGATAGATAAATTTATCACTTGTCATAACCGCATTATAACACGAAAAATGAAGCATCACACAAGCAATCATTGATGAGGCTGCCGCACCATAGAAAATGGATTCAGCTGTAAGCGGATTATCGGTGGGAAGATAACAAAGTATAGTTTCGCCCTCGTGATTGAATGCAGGGTTAATAATAGCTGCGCACAGCATCATAGGGATAACGAGCATTATATTTTTTAACAGCTCGCGTCTGCCTTTTAGCAAAAACGAATATCCTATTGCGCATATAAGTGAAATTAAAAGAAACACAGGGTGCATCATAAACATTGAAAACCCTATTACCAAAGCAAAATATGTAAAATTCACTATCGGATGATATGTCTTAAACTCATTCATAATTGCCCCCCCTTTTTCAATAAGTCATTCTAAATTTTCTCCTACATCTTTTCCTAAATCACAAGTATATACCCACTCTACTCTGTCGCCTTGCTTTAATTGATATCGAGAGCAGCCGTAATTGGGAAACCAGCCGTTCACCTTATACATCCATCCTGATAATTCTCCGCAGTCAAATTCATAAAGATTATTAATCCCCTCAATATACACACTGTTATATATCGGTGTATTGGAGTATTCCATATGTATTTTATTCCTTTTCATTTCACGTAAAAGGAGATTAAATACACTTTCCCCCTCGTAAAATGTAACTTCCCTTTCTGCAAAAATAACTCCGTCAAGAGGAACAATCTCAACCTTATCACTATCAAGCCATTCTAAATTATTAAGCAGTGTATCGCAACGAACACTTAGAGTGCAGGGAAGCTGTTTATCAGATATTATAACTGTCTGCGGCTCGATAGGTACAGGCTTTCCTTGGGGAACAGGCTGTGTATTATACTTGTCCATGCCTGTTTCCTTATCAATAATCATTCCCTGCTGTGTGCTGTAGTCGATATTATTTTGCGAAATTTTTTGTATGGCAGTTTCTTTCTCTTCCTCAATTAATTTCTCCTCTGTATCCTTTTGAGGTTGCACTTTCTCTTTCGTGATAATTTCAGCAGAATCCTTCTTTTCGCTTTCTGTATTTTGTGTTATTTCTTCCGAAACTGCTGGCGAATTATCTTCTTTTTGCGGCGGAATGTTTCCGCCCCATAAATATGTAAATATCAAAACAGCAGTTAGCAAAATAAGTAAAGCAATTTTCCCTTTATGTTTTTTTATAAAATTCATAAATCATACCTCTTGAAGCAGATTAAAAATCATCTGCGCTATTTCTCCTCTTTTAACAGCTTCTTCAGGCATAATATCAAAGGTATCATTAACTATTATACCCTTATCCACACAAAATGCAAGCTCTTTTATTGCCCATGAAGCTGTCTTTACATAATCAAAAAACTGTGAAAGAATATCCCTTGCCGCTATAAGCTCTAACTCTGTATTTATACCAAGTTTTTTTGCACTGCGGCATATCATAACTGCCGCCTCCTGACGTGTAATCGTGCCATGCGGATTGAAGCAAGTATCAGAGACCCCGTTTATAATTCCATTTTCATGCGCTGCACTTACATATTCGTAAAACCAATCCTCGTGCCTTACATCTGTAAATACAACAGGGTTTTCCCCTTTAAGTCCCAATGTTCTTACAATAATGGTTGCAAACTCTGCCCGTGTCATTGTATTTTCAGGGTCAAAAATGCCGTCGCTTTTTCCGTTTATAATTCCTTTAGCAGCAAGGTATTCTATAGCTTCACGATTTTGATGATTTATTACATCATCAAAACTCTTTGCACTATGAGATGCTTGTTCCTCTTTTTTGTCATTGTCAGCTATTTGTATTGCATCAGTCATTTTATAAAGATAGGGCATATTATTCTGAAAACGCCACAACGCAACCAATGAATAGAAAGCCTGTTCAGTTGCCATCTGGTCGATATTTCCGTTATGAATGTGCTTGAAGCCACCGTCTTTGTAATAGGATATCAAATCATCAAGTACTGTTTTTCCGTTTTTGACAAAACGTGGAGAATCATAACTTATACCAAGCGAGCACAGCGCTGTCAATACCTGTGCAGAGCTTTCACAATTCGCTGCTCCCATCGTCTGAAAGCCCCCGTTTTTGTTCTGTGATTTTTCAAGCATTTCCAGTGCTTTTTCTATAGCTTTATTCACTTCATTATTGTCAGAATAGTTAGAAAGTGCCTGAAGTGTCATTGCTGTTACATCAATATCCGATATCTTATTTTTTGTTAACGACCAACCACCGTCTTCATTCTGCGAGTCAAGAATGTATCGAAGATACATTTGCCGTGTTGCCTGTTTTTTTTCGTCAGAAATATCAGGAATTTCGTAATTTCCGCAATCAAGTGCAATAAGCGCCCATACAGGTCCGTTTATTCCCTGCCAGATTGTCTTTTCAAAATCAGCAAGTGGAAGCAAAAGATTATATCCTGCAACATCAGCGGGATTCTTACCTATTGCGGTAAGAGCAAGAATGACTCTTGAATATTCAGTATACTTTCTTTCATGCAGAATTCCATCGCATTCTTTTACATATTTCTCTATATCTTTATAGTAGCTTTCGTAATATTTGTCCGCTACCTCCTCGCCACTGCGGGCAAGTCCGATTATTGCCCATTCACCGCCTATCGAGCCGACAGAGGGCGAATGCACCGACTTTAGAATATAATTTCCAACATCACTCATGACAGGAATAAGTTTATCATCAGGTGCAAAGCTTGCCTCTTTTGCTTCTTTCTTTAAAGAGCCACCGCTAGAGCTCGGTCTTGAAGATGTGTTATTGGATGATGTATCATCAGTAGAGCTATCTTCTGAGCCACTATCTTCTGCTATAACTTCTTTTGTAAGCTTCACTTTGTAGTAGTTTTTCTTAAAACCTCCTATGGTTTCAATCCCGAATGTTACGTCACTTTCATAGTTGTTCTCTGAAAGAATATTACTAAGACCTTCTCCCTCTGATATAACAAGATAATTTTCGTGCAAGCTAGTCTTGATAGTTGCAGTAAGTGCTGTAATGTCAACATCTCCACCAACTGTTACAGGAATTATAAACGGAGTTTCTACACTGCCGTTTCCCTCCAATGCAGCATCATCTGCATTACTTGTAATTACAGTTTCTACACCGCCTACAGCGAAGGATTTTACTACGGGGCCTCCTATAAAATAATTTCCTATATCAGTGCCCCAACCCTCAACAGAATAGTGTAGCTTAATCTTATCATCTTCTTTTATAAGCACTTCTGCTGCCGAAACGTCTAAAAACTTATCATTTACGCTTATCATCCAACCGCTTTCCTGTCCGCAATCCATTTCGGAAAGCTCGCCCACGCAAACCAAATAAGAATTACTTTCATCAATAATGTATTCAATCTGAGCATTATCAAGGATAGCCTTAATAGCATCAAGCACTGTTGTTCCCTCTGAAACAGAAAAATCCTGAATTTCAAAAAGAACACCTGTTTCACTGACAACAGCTTCACTTTCGCTGTGATTTTCTTTATATGTAAGTGCGGTATAATCATAAACTCCTGCATCTACCGCAATTTCAGCTTTTTCTGTTTCTACATTAAAGAAATATACTGTCCCGGGCTCATTTTCCGCACCGCTTCCAAATTCACCGCCATTCATACTGCTCCAGTAAGGAAGACCGCACGCTACTGCAATAACATCTCCGTCTTGCAGAGGAATATCTTGTGTTCTTTTAAAATATCCTATATTTTCAGGAATATCGCTCCATAAGGCAAGGCCGCAAAGCTCACTTTCAAAGTCTTCCTCCCCTTCGATATACTTTCCAATATCTCCATCAGAAAATTCCGTATTTAAATAAATTCGTGTCTGGAAATTTTTATTTGCAGCAGTAGGTGTAATTTTTACATTTTCTGTCCCTGCTGGGATTTTCAATGTATATTCATACACATCTGGAGAGAATTCTTTATCCAATTCCCCTGTGCTGAAATGAATATCCGCAATCTCCTTATTATTGTTACTCCAAAAGCTGCCAAGGTCTTCTCCATATCCTTCAGATGTGAACATGACTGAGATACTGTCGCCGTCAGATACATAAAACTCGCTTATACCGGCACTGATAAACCAGTCATTGAGTGTAACCATCCAGCCACCAAAAGATCCTCCGGCAAATTCCCCTAATCCGTTTATATCGGAAATATATCCACTTTCTGCACCCGTTTGCGAATATCCTGATTCTTCAAGTGCGTTTACTATGACATCTACCACCTTTGATGTCCCTTCTGCAATCTCAATAGGTACATTATCAAGGAGCTTACCCTCCCAAGGAGCGCCCTCGTTCTCTGAAAAAGTTGTATTTTCTACCGTCAAATATACAACAGCATTACCGTCTGCAAAGATAGTAACAGGTATCATCGTAACAATCATTGCATACGCAACTATAAATGATAATAATTTTTTTAATTGTGACATTTTTTTCATCCTTTCAGAATTTTGCAGTTTTTTTCTTCTCTGTTTCCACCTCCGAACCGCAGAAAACAAAAAAACTGCGGCAAAAATGCCACAGCTGTGTGCCTGTGTTAATCCTCGTATTTGCCGCACAGCAAACACGAACCACACTCTTAGCCATCGGAAAGTTAAACTGCGTATGCCTTATATTTGAAAAATTTCTATTTTTTCAACTTGTCGCTCCCCCGAGCGTGCCCCTTTTGTCCGCAAGCGGACATTTTCCCCAACGGGGAAATCAACTTGAAAGGCGTCAGCCTGTCGGCGTCCTCCGCATTGAAATCATATGAAATTTTTCTAAAGATAAGGTCAGAGAGTTTTAAAAGTGGAAATTTTGATATAAGACAAAGAAAATTCAAAAAATAATACTGACGTATATTTGCAGAATTTTCTGTAGTATTATGCGAAATTTCCCTTTTAAAACCATACGTAGCTTAACTCTCCGATGGCTAGCCCAAAATTGTGGCAGAGTGCGACACCCCCAATGCAGGTCTTCTGACTTACGCCCTCAAACAGATATATTTCAGCCTTCCCAATTCCTCAGTGACCGACTTTCGTCACGAAATATATCCTAGTCATCGACTCTCCGATGACTAAGACGCTTACAGCGGCAGTTCCGTCCGGGATTTTCACCCGATTCTCTTTTCACCGATTATACCTAAGCAGTATAATCGACACATTGTGTGAATTAATTTAATTGTGCATCATAATTTTAGCATATATAATGAATTTCGTCAATGAAAAAAACAAACAAAAAATATCACAAAACAAATACCAAATATTTTCATTATGTAAACTTTTATCTTTTCGGTAGACAAACAGCTTTAAATATTATATAATTATTGTATATAAAAAGTTTAAGGAGTTAACCGATGAAAAAGCTTGTCTTTTCATTTATGTTAATATTGCTTTTAATTATTCCTGTCAGTGCATTTGCCGATACACAAATGTTTTCTTATTCCTTTGAATCTGAAAATGAGGCAACATTCTGGTCAGGCTGCTTTTATGATGACTCAAATCCTTACGGAGCAGGTAATAGCATTTTCGTAAATAATCCCTTTGGCGAGGTGCGCAATGAAAAGGTTACACATGTGCTTGAATACAGCAATACCATACATCTTGAAGCAGGTAAAGTGTATACTCTGAGCGGATATATTCTTAACCCCTTAAGCGGATATAGCCCCTCAATACGTACTAATGCACATCTTGAAAACGGTGCAAATACCATAATTGTAAATATAAGCGGTATAGGCGATGAATGGGCGCAGTTTTCAACCACATTCTATTCAGGCTCAAGCGGAGAATATAACCTTGCACTTCATCTTGGAGACGGTTTTCTTGACTTTGGATTTTTTATGGACGAAATTACTCTCACTGAAGCAAGCGTTACGTTAAGTGAGCTTCGTCTTAGCGGACAAACTGATATTCTTATCCCTGCCGAGGGGGAAATTTCAGTGCGGTATATGCCGCAGCTTATAACCTCAGACAATAAAATTGTTAATATACTTTCAAACAATTCTGTGCATATCTCTGCAACAGCTTTAGACGGGGTATCCTTTAACCCCTCAAATTTTACCCTCACAGTCAGTTCGTCAAGCCGTGCTGACAGCGCTGTTGTGATTGAATGCGCATTACGTAATTTTGAATCCTTACCGCCAACCTCTCTTAAAGTAGAGTTGTCGGACAATATGATAGATAATCCCACATTTAATGATGAAAATATTCCTTGGATAACCTCTTCAAGGTTAAATTTAATTACAGATAGCACGAATTCATATATAGGTATTCCTACAAACGACTACGGAGATTACGGATATTTTTCAACTCTTTTATATGATAAATCACACCTTTTACTCGAAGGAGTGCTGTATGTAATGCACGCCAGAGTAAAATCAGACTGCCCTATTCCTTTTTCTGCCATATATGCAAAGAACACATCGCAATGTATAGAAAACACTGCATATTTTAACATTATGGATATTTCAGGCGAAGAATGGATTGACGTATTTGCCGCTTTTGTTCCGGAGGCAAGCGGTATTTATAATATTGCGCTTAACCTCTTTTCAACTTACGATTGTACAATTTTTGTAGATGATATCAGGCTCTCTTCCGAAATACCCAAGAGTGAATATATAACTCTCCATGCACCGGGAAACATTGCTCTGCCCGATGTTGAAACGCAGTATAACGTTTCGGCACTTCTTCGTGACCAGTTAGGAAATATCCTTGATGATAATAATATTACTGTTTCACTTAATGAGAGCAGCGGCTCGCTGTATTTTGACTCTGAAAATAATATTCTTACAGTTTTACCCGACGCACTTCCCGGGGTGTACACTCTTACGGCATATTATAACAATGACCCCTCTATTTGCGCACAGCTCCCCTTTACAGTAAGCTTTGATTATATAGGAGACGGCGGATTTGAGCAAAAGCAGCCTAATGAATGGTGGATGGTTACCTCCCCCTACGAAGCTGATTTTTATATACGTGATGACGGATTTTCAAAAAGAGCACTCATAAACTGCAAGGGCGACTATTTTATGCTTCTGAATAATTCCTATGTTCATCTTATTGAAAATACCCCCTACGTATTCAACTCAAACTTTTCTGCGCCTGTAGATTGTACCGCTACACTTTTTATAGAAACAACAACTTCTTCTATGTTGCCGCTTGCGCAGTTCTTTATAAAAGGCGGCACATCACTAAGCGATACCCTTTCTCCCGAGCTGTTTCTTGCTGAAGATAGCTGTGTTGGCAGACTATTTTTATACATTCAGTCAGATGAGGGAAATGCATTTTCTATATATGCAGATAATCTTTCATTAAAAAAAGCAGTTGTTGTGGCAGGTAACCCACATATTTCAGGCTCACCACATATTAACGGGGCTGTAGAGGCAGAATTTTCATTTTATAACAGTGTGACAAACAGCACGGATTCTTCTGCATCAGTTATTAACTGGTATGTTTCTGACAGCTCTTCTTTCAGCGGATTTAAAATGCTTGATGTAAGCGGTCCTGTAATTTATTTTGACACAACATTTTTTAATAAATATGTGTATTTTGAAGTTATTCCTGTATGCCCCGTCACAGGTTTTTCAGGAAATACTATAAGATGTATGCCTTTTCTTATAACATATCCTGACGATAAGATTGATAATTCTCATTCTGAAGCAGAAATCATTTCAATTCCGAAATTTAAGCAAAATAATAGCAGCAATACATTCAGCGATATTTCAGGTCACTGGGGAAAGGATTATATAAATTTACTTTCTGCCAATAATATCATAAACGGTAAATCTGATCATGTTTTTGCACCTGAAGATGCGGTATCACGCAGCGAATTTGCAAAAATTCTCTGCAACACATTTTCAATCAAGGCATATGCTGATTTTTCCCCGTTTAAAGATATCCACAGAAGCGATTGGTTTTACACTTATGTTTGTGCCCTTAATCTTAATGGCATAATAAACGGCGTGTCTGAAAGCGAATTTTCACCGCATACTTCTCTCACACGTGAAGATGCAGCCGTTATTCTTATGCGCATATATGAAAAAACAGGTAGAAAAGCTATTACTTCAATACAGAACGGTTTTTCAGACAGCAGCCTGATTTCACCTTATGCCATTTGTTCTGTGAATGCCGCTGTTTCACTTGGAATTATAAACGGAACAACGCAAAGCACTTTTGCCCCTAAAGAAAATCTTTCAAGAGCACAGGCAGCAGCACTTGTATGCCGTCTTGTTGAGCAGTTAGGTTGGTGATTGTTATTCTGAAAAAAACAATTAAAATTATTCTTATAATATCTTACACGGCATTAATTATTTCCGTGCTTGTTTTTGCACGTGATTTTTCAGTGCAGCAGCTTTTAACATATACACCATCAAATAAACTTTTTGCGGCAGTTTTTCTTTTGGGAATGTTCGCCCTTAAAAGTTTATCAGTATTTTTTCCCATTGTTGTGCTTCAGATAGCAAGCGGATTCCTCTTTCCTCCACTTCTTGCACTGCTTGTAAATATTATTGGTACTTCTATTGCCTACACACTCCCCTATTTTATAGGACGTTTTACAGGTGCAGATGCCGCCAGACGCAAAATTGCGCAAAACCCGAATCTTGCACGGATTTTTGAAAAACAACATAAGCATGAATTTTTTATTTCGTTTTTTCTCCGTGTTGTAAGTTGTCTGCCCGCTGACCTTATAAGTATGTATCTGGGTGCTCTGAAATTTAATTTTTCAACATATCTTACTGCAAGCATTTTGGGTACTCTTCCCGGGCTTGTCCCTGCTACCTTTATGGGTGACAGCATTACAAAGCCTCTTTCGCCGCAATTTATGATTTCACTTTTAATAACAATTATCAG
>JAZRLV010000045.1:0-5819 GCA_045646985.1 Clostridia bacterium
CAGTTCGGCGACAGACTTCCCTCTGAAATTAAAGCACAGCTTGAAACACTTAAGAATAACCTTAAATAAATAATAAAATCCCGAGCAATTTTGCTCGGGATTTTATTGTGTCGATAACTTTATCGGGCACCGCAAGTTTTACTTACGGTGCCCGTCTTCGCATCAACTTCGCTAAAAACGATTATCAATCGTTTTCTTTACGCTTGTTGCCCTCTCTGGGTTCGAATCCTGCTCTGCAAAAAAAACACCAACAGTAAAACTGTTGATGTTTTTTTGGTTGCCGAACTAGGATTCGAACCCAGACAAACAGAGTCAGAGTCTGCTGTGCTACCCTTACACAATTCGGCAATATTTAGAATGTCTGTGAGCTACCCATATACTATACAACTTTTTTTGGAGTTTGTCAATCATTTTTTGGAAAAAATTAAAAAAAGTTTTTTAATGTTTTTATATTATATATTATGTGAAAAAGCTGCGTGAAAAAAACGTGGAATTTTTGTTTTTTTTCTTGTATAGTGTATTTTTTTGTGCTATACTTAAATCAATAATATGATGCTTTGGAGGGATATAGATGGATATGAATAGCTACAGGAGTGTTACACCTCTTAAAAAGAAAAAGAAAAAAATTACTGCATCGGCAGCATTGATATTATGCCTGATATGCCTTGTTGTTGGTGTTTTGTGTGGCAAAGCAACTTCTTCATCTAATAAAAAGCTTGAAGAGGCACAGCAGCAGATTGCACAGCTTCAGGAAGACCAGCAACTTGAGGCAGCTCGTGTTCAGAAAGAGATTGATACATATAAGGTTGAAATAAATAACCTCAATGCTGAGATTGCACAAACAAAAAAAATACTCTCCGATATAGAAAATGCAGAGCCTGAGGACGAGGTTGTAAGCGAGGAGAACGAAGTTGAGGAAGACGAAGCAGCTACTGCTTCAGAAGACGAAGAAGAACCTGTGCAGACTCAAAAATCAGGTGGCTTTTTGAGAAAGCTTATCATAATCTGTCTTGTAGTAATCATTGTAGTATGTATTATTTTTGGCGCATCATTGTTCCTTAAGAAAAACGATGATGACGAAGATTATGACGAAGACGATGAATACGAAGATTATGATGATGATTATGATGACGATGAAAACGAGGATGTAGAGTACGAAGAGGAAGAAGACGAATCCGAGGAAATCTGATAGTTTTATTAAAAAGGCTGTTACAAAATCATTTTGTAACAGCCTTTTTTACCGTATAGGAAATTGCGCAAAATTAAGACGCATAAAAATATGTTTGCACAAAGGCAAGATGCGACATGGGTGCAGCGGCACGCTGATTTTTTGTGTTTATATAACCTTATCTATGTATTCTCCTTCAAGCTCAGTGATTTGTGCACTTCCGCCGGAAATATCTGCGACAGCTTTAATAAATGCATTTTCTTCTCCGCTGCGCACGCCTACAGTAAGGCACACATCGTTTTCAAATGAGCAGTCCTTTAATATATATCCACCTGTATTTATTGCATATTCCAACTTGCCATAGGTAGAATAATCACACCTTACCATATAAACGCTGCAATATATTTTTTCAACTCTTACTGCGGCATCAATCCCTAACTTAGCACTTTTTCCGTATGCTCTTACAAGCCCACCTGCACCCAGAAGAACTCCGCCGAAATAGCGTGTTACAACTACAGCTACATCGGTAAGTCCCTCTTTTTTTATAACCTCAAGCACAGGTACACCTGCTGTTCCGGCAGGTTCTCCGTCGTCACTATAGCGCATAATGTTGTCTTCTCTTAATACATAGGCATATACATTATGCGTCGCCTGGCGGTGCAGAGTGCGTATTTCATTTATAAACTCGATTGCCTCATCCTGTGTTTTTACAGGACGACAGTAGCCTATGAATCGGCTTTTGCGTTCAATCAGCTCTGCGCTTGCATCGTTTTGTACGGTTTTATAATCCTCCATAACCGCCATGCTCCTTTCAGGGATTTATAATATATTCTCTGAGACGGGCATAAAGAGCCTCGTCAGCCATCAGAGTGATTTTTGTTCCGTCTGCCTCATAGCTTTCTGCAAGAATTACCTCACCATCATGCAACTGTGCAGCCGTTTTGCTGTCTGAATACGGAATAAGAACATCTACTTGCTTCTTTTTCCCCGGAAGCGCATCGTGTAAAATTTCAATAAGCTCATCCATTCCTTCTCCGCTTTTGGCGCTGACAGATACAAAGTCTGTGTAATTACCCTCGGGACGGGGAGATAGTGGCGGTGCAACGTCACACTTATTAAATACTGCTATAATTCTTTTTGCACGGCATCCTAAATTTTCAATAAGCTCATCGACTACCTTCATTTGGGTGTGCATTTCAGGGTTTGATGAATCTATAACGTGAATTAAAACATCTGCCATCACTGCTTCATCAAGCGTTGATTTAAATGCTTCTATCAGATGGTGGGGAAGCTTACGTATAAATCCTACGGTATCTACAATTACTGCATTTCTACCGTCGGGCAGAGAAAGCTTGCGCATCGTGGGGTCAAGTGTTGCGAAGAGCATATTTTCAGCTAAGACATCAGATTGGGTGAAATAGTTTAGTATAGTGCTTTTTCCTGCATTTGTATAACCTACCAAAGCGGCAACCACCACATTATCCTTTTCACGGCGGCTGCGCTGAAGGTCACGGTGTGCTTGTATTTCACGAAGCTCGCTCTCAAGAGAATTTATACGTCTGTGAATATGACGACGGTCGCTTTCAAGCTTTGTTTCGCCCGGACCTCTTGTACCGATTCCGCCGCCCAGTCTTGAAAGCTGTGCGCCCATACCTGAAAGCCTGGGCAAGCTGTATTTCAGCTGTGCAAGCTCTACCTGAATTTTACCCTCTTTTGAAATAGCTCTTTGTGCAAAAATATCAAGAATGAGAGTGCTTCTGTCGATAGTACGTATACCGGTATAGTTTTCAATGTTCCTGATTTGACTTCCTGTAAGTTCATCGTCAAAAATAAGCAGGCTCGCTCCAAGTGTATCTGCTGCCAGACGAAGCTCCTCCATCTTTCCTTCCCCAAAATAGGTTGAGGTTTCGGGATGTTCTTTGTTTTGAACTATCTCACCGACGACGCATGCCTTTGCAGTGTGTACAAGCTCCTTAAGCTCTGCCATCGATTCTTCTGTAGTATCGTCAAGTGTGTTTATTCTGCCGGTGTGAACACCGCAAAGAATAACCTTTTCAATTTCCTTTTCTGTTTCGTGCAAATTAAAAACCTCCGAAATAAATTTCCGCTTTTTTTATGAATATATAACTTTTGACGTTTAATAATAATTATCAGAGAGGTGCGATATGCGGAAAATGTTTTATCTTATTTTAACTTTTTTTATATGTTATATTCTTAAATTAGGTGATGTATGGCTGGGGTTTGTCCCCATGCTTTTATTTTTAAATCTTTTCAGATTTGAGGACTCGTTTTTATGGGAAATTCCACTTGCGGCACTTAGCTGTGGAGTCCTTCAAAGTGCTTTTGTAAATGAGCTTGACACACTTCTGAAAATATTTTTGCCGTGCGCCGCAGTTTTTATTGCATATAATACTCCAAAAAGACTTGCAATCTTTTTTCCTGTTGCAATATGGGCGATTTTTAATAATAATATATACGCTCTTTGTGCTATGGCAGCATCCGTATGGTACGGTGTTAGGAGCATAGTAAAAAAACCATCTGTCAAAACAGTATTTTATCACAAAAACAAAAGCTTTACAAGGTAATAATATTAAATAGGAAAAAAACAGTAAAATCATGTTGTATTTAACAAAAAATTGTGTTAGAATGAACTCGTTTGGAATAATTTTTTCTGAAGGAAGGAATTTTAATGACAGCGCAAATCGTGGCAATATTGATTTTTATTGTTATGTTTCTGATGATTGTGACAGAAGTTTTTGAAAGGCATATCATCACACTCGGCAGCGGACTATTGATGCTTACTGTGGTATTTGGTCTGTGTATGCATAGTATGGAGGCAGTACTGGAAACACTGAATATTCACAGCATTTTTGAAAGTGCCTTCTGGTACGGCGCAGCGGAGGAAAGCACGTCGGGTATCAACTGGTCAACCATTATCTTTATTTTAGGAATGATGGTCATGGTTGAGGGTATGGGAATGAGTGGTTTTTTCAGATGGATGTGTCTGAAACTGGCAAAGCTTGTTAAGTGCAAAATCATTCCGCTTTTTATTTGTTTTGCGCTTTTGTCGGCAGTTCTTTCGATGTTTATTGACAGTATTACTGTAATATTATTCCTTGCGGCAGTTACTATCGAAATTTCAAGGATGCTTAAATTTGACCCAGTTCCTGTTATTATCACAGAGATTTTTTGTGCAAATCTCGGTGGTGCGGCGACAATGTGCGGTGATCCGCCCAACATAATTATAGGAACATCTTTAGGCTATTCTTTCTTTGACTTTTTGTCAAATACAGGAGTTATGGTAGGAATAAGTCTTGTTTTTGTGATTGTTTATTTTTATCTGTGCTTTGGAAAGCAACTCAAACAATCTGCATCCGAGGGGAGGGCAATCAATCTTCCCCAGCCGCATACAGCTATTACGAATAAGGCTGGATTTATTGGCTCTGGTGTGATATTTGCGATAGCGGTGGCACTTCTGATAACACATGCGCAGACAACCTTGACAGTTGCATTTATAGGCACATTTGTTGGTATAATCACGCTTGTATTCACATTGATTACATACGGAAAGAGCGGTGTTTCACATATAGTAAAACATCTTGATATTAAAACACTGCTGTTCTTTATAGGTCTGTTTATATCGGTAGGCGGACTTGAACAGACAGGTGCTCTAAAGCTGGTAGCAGAGTTCATTCAGAAAATAAGCGGCGGAAATGTTGTTGCAGTGATTGTAATTGTACTTTGGGTTTCAGCAATAGCAAGTGCGTTTGTAGATAACATTCCCTTTGCGGCAACAATGGTGCCTGTAATTCAGCTTATGAGTCAAAGCGGAATAGACCTTGATACACTTGCATGGACTCTTTCTATGGGTACTGATGTAGGTGGAAATGCAACACCTATCGGGGCGTCTGCTAATGTTGTCGGAACTTCGGTTGCGGCAAAGGAAGGATATCCTATTACATGGGGAAAATACTGTAATTACTGTGTACCCGCAACAGTTCTTGTACTTACAATATCTATGATTTGCATTTTTGTGAGATATATTTAGGAGTGAAAATATATGAATAAGCAGATTATTGTTACAATAGGTCGTGAATATGGCAGCGCAGGACATCTTATTGCCGAGAAGCTTGCGCAAAGGTTAGGAATAACGCTCTATGACAGAAAATTTATTGAAAACAGTTATGAGCTTGTTGGGTACAGCAGAGAAATACTTGAAAAATTTGACGAAAAACCTGTAAATGTATGGTTTTCAAAAAAAATAGGAAATCATTCAAATTCTATTGAATCGCACGTTCAGCAGAGAATTTTTGACTTTATAAAGGATAAGGCAGATTATGGTGAATCGTTTGTTATTGTAGGCAGATGTGCTGACCAGCTTTTGCGTAAAAATTTAAATACTGTAAGGGTATTTATTCTGGGGGATATGGAGGAAAAAATCAGCCATGTAATGGAGGTCTATAATCTTCCCAGGAACAAGGCTTTAGCAAAAATAAAACGCCACGATAAGAAGAGAAAGGCATACCATAATACATATTCTGATATAAAGTGGGGAGATTCCAGAGGGTATCACCTGTGTATTAATAGCAGCCTTTTGGGAATTGATGACACGGTTGAAATGCTTTATGACTATGTAACAAGATTCATGAAT
>JAZRLV010000046.1:0-4119 GCA_045646985.1 Clostridia bacterium
AACACGCCCTCTACCGTATCCACATACGCCGACGAGTTCGTGTTGAACAAATTTACCTTCCTTTATCGACACACTGAGGGCGAAAAAATGTCGCCCTGAATTTCTTTTTGGGAATTTTGTTGTATTTAAGAATTTTAGTTGAAATAACAAGTTTACAATGATATAATAAATATAATAGGAATTACTAATGAGCGAAAGGAAATGATACCAATGAAAATACTGATTGTTGACGACGAAAAATTGCTTGTAAAAGGTATTAAATTTAACCTTGAGCAAGACGGCTATGAAACAGAAACTGCATATGACGGAGAAGAGGCGCTTAAGCTTGCCCGTGATAAAAGCATTTCTCTTATAATTCTTGATTTAATGCTTCCCAGCATTGACGGACTTACAGTGTGCCAGAAAATAAGGGAATTTTCTACAGTGCCGATTATTATGCTCACTGCCAAGACAGAGGATATGGACAAGATTTTAGGCCTTGAGTATGGTGCAGATGATTATCTTACAAAGCCGTTTAATATTTTAGAGCTGAAAGCCAGAATAAAGGCGATTTTAAGAAGAAGTGCCGCCGCCCCGGCAAGTGCAAAAAACACAGTAAGTACAGGCGGAATAGAGCTTGATTACAATTTGCGCAGAGTAAAGACGGGCGATAAGGTGATTGAGCTTACAGCAAAGGAGTTTGATTTGTGCGATTTATTTATCTCAAACCCCGGAAAGGTTTATTCAAGAGAAAATCTTCTTGATATTGTTTGGGGCTATGATTATCCCGGAGATATCAGAACAGTTGACGTACATGTAAGACGTCTGCGTGAGAAAATTGAGCCTGATGCGGCTGTTCCCACATATATTCTCACCAAGTGGGGGGTAGGTTACTATTTTAAAGAAAATTAAGGACGGAATGCAGAGTATCCGCTGGAGACTGGTGCTGACATATTTTATTATAATAGTGCTGACACTCGGGCTTATAAGCGTTTATGTTATAAATTCACTTCAGCAGTACATTCTGAATCAGAAAAAGATGCAGACGCTTACCCAGGCAAACGTTATTGCAGGGTACATCTCACAGTATCAGGATTTAAGCAATGAAAGTATTAATTATCTTTTAGCCTCGCAGCAGCTTCCAAGTAACTGCCGTGTGCTGATGCTTGATAAAGAGGCACGTGTTAATTATGACTCCAATAACGGGGTAATGCAAAATAAATATATGCCGACTTCTGCCGTTTTAGATGCCATAGGGGGAAATAATAATGTAGAGCAGCTTACCGATGCCAATGATGAAATGGTGCTTGGTGCTGCTGTGCCCATCGTAAAGGAAAAGAAGGTGACGGGCGTTATCTACTATCAGGCATCTGCTGAGGATACGGTGGATTTCATGAATGAAATTTTTGCAACTATGATGATGCTTATTGCTATTGTAAGTATTCTTATAGGTGTTGTCAGCTTTGTTATGGCGGGAATAATTACAGAGCCTATCCGTGATATTACAGAAAAGCTGAGTAAGGCAGCAGACGAAAATACGGACTATATTATTGAAAAAAATACGGGCGGCGAAATAGGGCAGCTGATAGATTCATTTAACAAAATGACACAGCAAATTCAGATACAGGAAACAAAAAGACAGCAATTTGTGTCCGATGCATCGCATGAGCTGAAAACACCGCTTAGTTCGATTAAATTGATTTCAGATTCGCTTCTTAATGCTTTGGATGCTCCAAAGGAAATGGTAGACGAATTTCTGACGGATATGAATGTGCAGGTGGAGCGACTTACAAGAATTGTGGATAAGCTTCTTACACTTACACGTATGGATAATACGGCAGTGGTTTCAAGAATGGAATTTGCGGTTACTGACCTGACGGAGCTTTGCATGAATATTGTTAAAGCGCTTCGTCCGCTTGCTGAGCAAAAGCATATCACTCTTACGTATGATGCTCCCTCAACCATATATTCTAAGGTTGAACGTGACAGAATATGGGAGGCAATTTACAATGTGGTTGATAACAGCATAAAATACACAAAAGAGGACGGCAAGGTAGCCGTTAAGATTTTCAAGGATGAAACTAATGTCATAATAGAAATAAAGGACACAGGAATAGGAATTGCATCTGACGAATTATACAAAATCTTTGACAGATTTTATCGTGTGGATAAGGCACGTGCACGTGAAACGGGCGGTACAGGGCTTGGTCTTTCGATTGCGCTGACGGCGGTTGAGCTTCACGGAGGAAATATACAGGTCGAAAGCGAGGAAGGCGTCGGAAGTACGTTCCGCATAATTATACCCATTACATTTAAGTAACATAGGGAGTGTAAACGATGAAAAAAGTTATTTCGTTACTGATGATTATTACTATGCTGACAATGCTTTTTGCAGCGTGCAGTTCTGATAAAAAACAAATCAGTATATATTTTAAGGACAAACAGACAAATAGCCTTAACGAAGAAAAAAGAACGGTGAAGCAGGGCAAAAGGACAACTGCTGAAAAACTGGCAAGAATAGCTATTGATGAGATTATCAAAGGCCCTGACAGTGAAATAAATACACCCATTATAAGCAAGGACGCAAAGCTTTTGGGACTTGTTGTTAATGACACTGTGGCGACGGTTAATATGTCAGAGCACTATAATGAGAAAAAGGGTGTTGATGCACTGCTGCTGCGGTTTGCCTTTGTAAATACGCTTTGCCAGATAGATGGTATTGAGGGAATAGTTATTCAGGTTGAAGGAAAACCCGTTGTGTCTGAAACAAACGGAAAGGAGCTGGGTGTGCTCAGTCTGAGTGATATTGCAATTCACACACAAAATGCGCAATCTGCTGAAAAGACAGTTATTAAGCTGTATTTCCCAAGCGATGACGGAAGCTTTCTTCAAGAAGAAAACCGCAGTGTTGAAATTCAAAATGCATTGTCACTTGAAAAAACTATTGTCAGCGAGCTTATAAAAGGACCGCAGGAAAAAGGACTTTCGTCATCTATTGCCGAGGGAACGAAACTTTTGGGAATAGAAACTAAGGACAGTGTATGTTTTGTTAATTTCTCGAGCGAATTTGTGGCAAAGGCAAGTCCCGGGTCACTTGCAACGACACTGACGCTTTACTCTGTTGTAAATTCACTGTGTGCACTTGATAGTGTTGAAAGCGTGCAGATTTTAGTGAATGGTGAAACAGGGGTGGAATTCGGCAATTTTGTACTTGACATCCCTTACGAAGCGAATGATAGTTATGTTAAATGATAATGACGGAGGACGAAAATAATGAAGCTTTCAGATATAAAGAATATTCTTAATGCCAATGTTGCTGTGGGAGAAGAATTTTTAGATAGAGAGGTTTACTCCGCCTGCGGCAGTGATCTGATGAGCGATGTTCTCGCATTTGTAAAGGATCAGGCGCTTCTCCTTACCGGTCTTGTAAATAGTCAGGTAGTAAGAACTGCCGAGATGATGGATATCAAGGCAATTGTGTTTGTTCGTGGAAAAAAACCAACCGAGGAAATAAAGGAGCTTGCAAAGGAATATTCAATGGTTATTATGACTACTGATTATCCGCTTTACCCCTCATGCGGAAAACTCTATGCATCAGGGCTTGTTTCAGAATGCTGACTTTCTCTGGAAGGATTGATTGATATGTCTGATAATATTGTAAAGCTCCACTACAGTGTGGCACCGAATGATTTTACAGTTGCAGGGCAGGCGAGTGCTGCGGTGAAAAAGGTTTTAAAGCAGCTTGGTTTTGCGCCTGATGTAATACGAAAAGTGGCTGTTGCAATGTACGAGTGTGAGATAAATATGGTAATCCATGCTTGCGGCGGTGAAATTGATGTTTTTATTACGCCTGAAAAAATTCGCATGGTGCATAAAGACAAGGGCCCCGGAATAAAAGATATAGAAAAAGCTATGCAAGAGGGGTTTTCCACTGCCGACGAAAAAGTGCGTGAGCTTGGCTTTGGTGCGGGAATGGGACTTCCGAATATGAAAAGATATACAGATGATATGAAGATTACAACACAAATAGGAGTAGGAACAGTTGTAGATATGACGGTAAATATAGCCGAAAGAGAGTAATCCGAACCCGCTTCAAATGGCGAAATTTTAGCATCTTCCGGTTTGTCATCTTTGCAAGGC
>JAZRLV010000047.1:0-12392 GCA_045646985.1 Clostridia bacterium
CCTGCGAGGCCGGTTTGGGGTCCGGGGAATCGGAACTCCGGAACTTTTGCTTCTTTTGGATACAAAAGAAGGGAGCCTCTTGCCCCAAGAGAGTTTCACAACTGTTGTGAACGAAAAAACATACCAGAAATTTCTGCTTTAATTTTATACTAAAATTTTCTACTATACTTTAATTATAAAATATATGTTAGAATATTTCCAGAGGTGGAGCATATGAATTTCACATTAAAGAAAACCAAAGGCAAAAAACCTTCTATATATAAAACATTATACATACAACAAGAGCTATCTGATGAAATTGAAATAATTGCTTCAAATAATCAAACAAGCTGGAACAATGTTGTAATCTCAATGATTGAAAGCTGTTTGAAATCAAACGAACAGGGTGATTAAATTGGATTTATTCAAAGACATATTAATTAATGCTTTATCCAAAGAAACCGCACAGGTTTCTTTTCCGTCCTTTGACGGAAATATCGAAAAGCTTTTTGAAAAAGAGTGTTATCAGGTACTACTCAGAATAAAAGAAATTTTAAATGACCATACATTAGAGGACGACGAATGCTTTTACAGTATTGAACACATAGTGCAAGTATTCGAGGATTTAGGTTGTATGGATTTATCACGGCACGATTTTGGCTGATACGGAGTAAATAAAATGGAGAATTCAAAATATAATATAAAACCGCCTGTAACAGATGATGAATACGGGAAAGCATTTGGGAAACTCTTCCCCACACTCAATAAGCTTAAAGAATTACTTAATTCTGAGGGAGAAAAATACCTTGCTGATTTAATGAATTGTTATGATACAATGCTCAGATACCAAACTGCAAAAAGCTATCAGGAAGGTTTCACCGATGGAAAATTTAATGGATAAGAATACTTGACAAATGACTTTTTGTTGTATATAATAAGTATAGAAAAAGGCAAGACCTCAAACGGTTATGCCAAAACTGTTTTATTTGTTAAAATAACACGGCTTTGACGGGGCGTCTTATTTTTTTATGGTTAATGCTAAAAGCATAAGGATTATCATAAATGTTATTATGTAATCTTTATCCATAAGCTATCACCTCCTTTAAAAGAGATGATGGCATAACCGCCCAGCTTTTACACTGTTTTAGGTCTCACCTTTGTTTTATATTATACAGTATTCTTCATATTAATTCAACATATTTTTTAAAGTGCAGGTGATATTATGATAGAATATATAATAGGAAGAAACTCCGCCTCTCTGCGTGCAGACAGATTTCTTTTAAAGGCTACAACCGCACCGTCATCACTTATTTACAAGGCTTTTAGAAAAAAAGACGTAAAGATAAACGGGAAATGGATAAAGGAAGATTATGTTCTTTCCGAGGGAGATATATTGCGCATATATATAAAGGAAGATTTTCAGAAAGAAAAGTCTGTTGAAGGCTGCGCTCTTACAGCACCCATATTGTACGAGGACGAGAATATTATTATTTTCAACAAGCCTGCTTCTCTCCCCTGTCAGCCGGACGCAAAGCACAAGGGCGGCACACTTTCTGATATGCTTAAAAGTTATCTTGCTGGAAAAGGGGAATATAATCCACAAATGGAAAGCTCTTTCTCCCCTGCTCTTTGTAACCGTCTTGATACAAACACAAGCGGTCTTGTAATAGGGGCTAAGAATGCCCAATCACTTCGTGATATGAATGAGCAAATCAGGCTACGCAATGTAAGAAAATATTATCTGTGCAGACTTGAAAGTATTCCTGCTGAAAAAGGGGCTTTTGTAAACACACATATTATAAAAGAAGAAAGTACGAATATTAGCCGTATTGCAGATAGTGGCAAGGAGATTTGTATGGAATACATTGTGCTTGAGGAAAAGGGCGGCACTGCCCTGACGCAAGTCTTACTCCATACGGGCAGAAGCCACCAGATAAGGGCATACTTTTCTTCTATAGGCTGCCCCCTCGTCGGAGATAAAAAGTACGGAGCAAAGTCGGGCGGTGGTCAGGCACTTGTTTCACACAAAATTGTTTTTTCGTTTCCGAATGAATACAACGGTATTCTTTCCTATTTAAAAGGGCAACAAATTCAGCTCGATAGGGTTGACATTTAACCCTTTTTATGATAGTGTAGTCATCGGAGATTTGAATCTCCGATGACTAGTAGAAATTTGTTGAAAGGAAAGAAGCAAATGAAAAAGTTTATAGCTGAATTTAAAGAGTTTGCACTCAAGGGTAACATGATTGACCTTGCTATAGGTATAATCATAGGCTCTTCATTCAATGCAATCGTTAACTCTATCGTTAATGATGTCCTGATGCCTATTTTCGGTATCATTCTTGGAGGAAAAGATTTCTCAGGACTTGCAATTACGATTGGCGAGGCACAGATTAAGTATGGTATGCTTATTCAGAGCCTTATCAATTTTGTAATTATTGCATTCTGCCTTTTCCTTATAGTAAAGGTTATGAACAAGCTCAGAAATCCCAAGCCTGTTGAAGAAGCACCCGCTCCGGCTCCTGTAAAGCCTGATGATATTGCACTTTTGGAAGAAATCAGAGATTTACTTGCAAAAAACAACTAAAAAGCGTAATACAAAAACATAATCAAAAAAGGATTCGTAAATTTCTTTACGAATCCTTTCTTTAATTTCGAATTTCGAACTTCGAATTTCAAATTTACTGTAATGTGTTTTCCAAATCCTTTTCACGGATTGTACTTCTCTTGATTTTGCCGTTAAAGGTTTTAGGCAGCTCTGCTACATATTCCACAATTCTGGGGTATTTGTAGGGGGCTGTATTTGTTTTTACATAGTTTTGAAGCTCTTTTGTAAGCTCATCAGAAGGCTCATATCCTTTTGCAAGAACGATTGTTGCCTTTACTGCAAAGCCACGAATCGGGTCAGGAACACCCGTTACCGCAACTTCATTAACCGCAGCATGTTCAAGCAGAACGCTCTCAATCTCAAACGGTCCTATTCTGTAGCCGGAGGACTTTATAACATCGTCGTTTCTGCCAACATAGCGGAAAAGTCCTCTTTCATCACGATATGCAGTATCCCCTGTATGATAGAAGCCATCGTGCATTGCTTTCTTGGTATCTTCATTGCTGAAGTTGTATGTATCTAAGAGACCGCATGCTTTTCTGTCACGGCTTAGTACACGGATAGAAATCTCACCCGTTGTACCTCTGGGACAGGACTGGTCATCGCTATCAAGGATATGCACGTCAAACCCGGGAACGGGGAGTCCGATTGCACCGGGAACAGGTTCTGTCCAGGGGTAGATTGTTGCGATACAAAGCGTAGTTTCTGTCTGACCAAAGCCCTCGTAAATTTTAAGACCTGTTGCCTGAAGCCATTTATTATAGATTTCGGGATTAAGTGCTTCACCCGCAGTACAGCAATGCGTCAGCGATGAAAGGTCATACTTTTCAACATCGTTAAGAAGCATCATTCTGTACATTGTCGGCGGAACGCAGAAAGTAGTAACCTTATACTTTTCAAGTACGCCTAAGATATCTGCGCCGTCAAACTTGTCAAAGTCGTAAACAAGCACCGCTGACTCACCAAACCACTGACCGTAAATTTTACCCCACAATGATTTAAGCCAGCCTGTATCTGAAATCGTAAAATGAAGTCCGCCATCAACTACTCTGTGCCAGAAAACACCTGTCATTATGTGACCAAGGGGATATTTAAAGTTATGTGTGATGATTTTGGGATAGCCTGTTGTACCTGACGAAAATGCCATCAGCATTGTGTCATTAACAGTTGTATCCTCGTCACCCGTAGGTCTTTGCCACTGGTCGCTTGCCATCTCGAAGCCTGTTTCAAAGTCAATCCAGCCTTCACCCGCATCCTTGTGCTTTGTAACAAACTTTAAGATAGGATGGTCGTAGCCCTCCTGCATTTCGTCGAAATATTCAGTAGCATGACCATCACCTGTGATTACTGCCGCTTTGATATTTCCTGCATTACAGCGGTAAACGTAATCCTTACCCTTAAGCATATCTGTTGCCTGAACAACAACGGCACCTATTTTGTGAAGTCCGAGAATACAATACCAGAAATAGTAGCTTCTCTTAAGAGTAAGCATTACTGTATCGCCCTTCTTGATGCCCATATACTTGAAGTAGTTCGCCGCTTTATTTGATGCAAGCATCATATCACGGAATGTAAGACGCTTTTCCACGCTTTTATCAGCACTAACCCAAATCATTGCAAGCTTGTCGGGTTTTTCTGTGCCAAGCACGTCTATTACATCATACGCAAAGTTAAAATCATCACGGTATTTAAGTGTATAGTTTGCCTGTGCATCCTTTAGCGACAGGAAATCGTCTCTTGATGCACCGACGAATTTTTCATATATTGCCATAACGGCATCTCCTCCAAACTTACTACAATTATTATTTCATTACTACGGCAATGAACTGAGCAGGCTCATCACCGTCTGCCTGCTCAGCATGGGGGACGCTTGAATCAAAATACACGCTGTCCCCTTCCTCAAGCTCGTAACAAATATCGCCGATATAAAGCTTCATTCTGCCTGAAATTACATAGTTGAATTCCTGACCTTCGTGCCCGTGAAGCACGGGAGGTGTTTTATCGGGATTAATTGTAACAAGAAACGGTTCTGCCTTTTTGTTTCTGAAGGTATAGGCAAGGTGCTTGTAGTCGTATTCGTGTTCACGCTTTACGCTGTAGCCCTGACCTTTTTTAACCATACTACACATCGAAAGTGTCGGTTGGTCTCCGCTAATCAGGTCAAGAACGTCTACGCCTAAGATTTCTGCCGCATTATAAATAAAGCTGAATGAGAAATCCATTTCGCCATTTTCATATTTTTTATATGTTTCTACGTCTTCACCAAGCTTCTGCGCCATTTCTTCAATGGAAATTTCAAAGTCGTCACGAAGTGAAGCAAGACGCATTCCGATATCTTTTATCTGTGTATTCATAGCTAAACCTCCTATATAAACTTTCCTTTTTCGGGCGGATAATATCCGCCCCTACATAATTATGCGTTGTATTCAAAGCCTAATTTTACTGCCTTCATGTTAAGGTCAAACATATTCTGCTTTGTGGGGGGAACAACCTTACCCATTGCTTTTTCAATATTTTCCTCGGGAATAATTCCGCTTTTTGCAATCATATGACCAATCATAATCATATTTGCAAGACCGCTGAGTCCTTCGTCGGAAGCCATTTTTGTAGCAGGAATGTAATAAACCTCTACATCGCTGCGCTCAACCTTTCTTTCAATAAGGGAGCTGTCAACAAAAATCTGTCCGCCCTGCTTTGTTTCATTCTCATACTTATCAAGAGAGGGAAGATTCATTGCAATCAAAATATCGGGATTTGACACAATGGGAGAGCCTACTGCGCTGTCGCTGATAATGATACTACAGTTTGCTGTACCGCCACGCATTTCGGGGCCGTAAGATGGAAGCCAACTTACCTCTTTACCGTCGATAAGACCTTCGTATGCAAGAAATTTTCCTGAAAAGAGAATTCCCTGTCCGCCGAAACCGGCAATCAATATTTCCTTATTCATGATTATTCTCCTTTCTTACTTTTCCTCTGCATATTTATCTTTATATACTCCCAACGGATAGTAGGGAAGCATATTTTCTTCAAGCCAGCCGATAGCCTTATCAGGAGCAAGACCCCAGTTTGTAGGACAGGTTGAAAGTACTTCTACCAAAGAGAAGCCCTTGCCCTCAATCTGATTCTGGAAAGCCTTCTTAATAGCTGCCTTTGCTTTCTTTACATTAGCTACATTATTAACTGCAACTCTTTCAAGGTATGTAGCGCCGTCTACCTGAGAAAGCATTTCGCATACCTTTACAGGGTAGCCTACTGCTTCTACATCACGACCGTAGGGAGAAGTCTGTGTCTTCTGTCCGGGAAGTGTTGTGGGCGCCATCTGACCGCCTGTCATACCATAGATTGCATTGTTAACAAAGATAACTGTAATATTTTCGCCTCTTGCCGCAGAATGAACAGTTTCAGCAGTACCGATTGCCGCAAGGTCACCGTCACCCTGATATGTGAATACGATGTTGTTTTTATCACTTCTCTTAACGCCTGTTGCTACAGCCGGAGCACGGCCATGTGCCGCCTGAACCATATCACAGTTAAAATAATTGTATGTGAATACGCTACATCCTACAGAAGCAACACCGATTGTTCTGCCTGTAACACCAAGCTCGTCAAGTGCTTCCGCTACAAGACGGTGAATGATACCATGTGTACAACCGGGGCAATAATGGAGTGTGTTTTCTGTAAGTGCGCTTGGTTTTTCAAATACTACCATTAGTTTTTACCTCCGTTCGCCTCGTAAATTTTATTAAGGACATCTTCTGTTGTTGTAATCATACCGCCTGTACGGTTGCAAAGGAGAACTTCTTTCTTGCAACGGATAGCAAGCTCGATATCCTCAATCATCTGTCCCATTGAAAGCTCTACACTGATAAACTTATTAACCTTGTCTGCCGCAGCGTTTAGCGCCTTCTTGGGGAAAGGCCAAAGTGTGATAGGACGAATCATACCAACCTTGATGCCCTCTTCTCTTGCCTTATCAATAGCATTCTTCGCAACTCTGGATGCAACGCCGTATGCTACGATACAGATATCTGCATCGTCCATAAGATATTCTTCGTAGAGCGCTTCCTCTTCTTCAATCTTCTTATAACGTTCATAACGCTCGAAGTTAAGCTTTTCAAGCTCTTCGGGAGCAATATAAAGTGAGTTAACGATATTAGGCTTTCTCTCGCCCTTTGTTCCCGTAAGTGCCCAGGACTTATCATATTCATTGATTACGCCCTTTTCCAAGCTTACAGGCTCCATCATCTGACCCATTGTACCGTCAGAGAGAATCATTGCAGGCATTCTGTACTTTTCAGCAAGGTCAAAGCCCTTAAACACCATGTCAACCATTTCCTGAACGCTGTTGGGAGCAAGTACAAGAAGGTGGAAGTCACCGTGTCCGCCGCCCTTTGTAGCCTGGAAATAGTCAGACTGCGAGGGCTGAATACCGCCAAGACCAGGGCCGCCACGCTGCACGTTGATGATAAGTGCAGGAAGGTCACAGCCTGCAAGGTAGCTGATACCCTCACTCTTAAGGCTGATTCCGGGGCTTGAGGAAGAGGTCATAACTCTCTTACCTGTGGAAGCAACACCGATAACCATATTGATAGCTGCAATTTCACTTTCTGCCTGAAGGAAAACGCCGCCTTCTGTCTTGGGCATTTTCTTTGCCATATATGCCGCAACTTCTGTCTGCGGAGTAATAGGATAACCGAAGTAGTGCTTACAGCCAGCCATTATAGCGGCCTCTGCCAAAGCTTCGTTACCTTTCATCAAAACTTTTCCAGCCATTTATTCTCATTCCTTTCCTTATTTCTCTACTGTAATTACGCAGTCGGGACACATTGTTGCACAAAATGCACAACCGATGCACTTATCCTGCTCTGTTACCTGAGCGGGATGATAACCACGCTTGTTAAGGTCATCTGAAAGATGTACAATTTTCTTGGGGCAGGCTGTTACACACAAGCCGCAACCCTTACACAAATCCTTATTAAAGGAAACCTTTGCCATTATTATTCATTCCTTTCTGCCCAGCTTTGTCTTACATAAAGCTCAATAGGCATTAAATTCTCAATTTTATCCGAAAGTTCTTCGTACAAATCCTTTTTAACAGCAGTCATTTTTATAGGAATTCCTGCTCTTCTTGAAACCTCGTTTGCGTATGAGAGAGAGTCAAGAACATCTTGGGGTGTTGTTTCGTCACCAATGTTGGAATTGTTTACTATTGCAGTAAATTTCATATGACAGGCATTTTCAATTTCCGCCATAATCTCAAGTGTCATATCGGCATTACGGGTAAGGGGTCGGAATTTATTGATTACAAACAAAAGCTCGTAATCGCCATCCTCCACTATAGCTTCGCTGTAGCGACCAAGCGCCAGAGCGCCCCTGTCATCACCGCCCACGTCTATTACGGCGTGAATCTCTTTATTCTGCAAAACACCGTAGGTTTCGGCAGGGAGTGCAGGAACATCAACATTACTGTTTGCAAATTCTGACGATATAAGCTTTACTCCGTTTTCAGCAAGAATCTTCATACTGTCTTTCGTTCTGAAATACGGATTTACTATATCAAGGTCTGCTATTGAAACATTGCTGTAGTACCCTTTAAGCCACAGAGCATAATTTACTGCTACGTTTGTTTTTCCGCTGCCGTAATGGCCACTGAAAATGGTAATACGCTTTATACCTCTACTGTCCATCCCATATCATCCTCACGCTTACCCCACTGAATACCTGTAAGAGTATCGTAGAGCTTCTGGCTTACTTCGCCGATTTCATTGTTGTTGATAATCATTACATCATCAACGTAACGGAGCTTGCCAACAGGAGAAATTACTGCTGCTGTACCTGTACCGAAGCATTCCTCAAGCTTACCGCTCTTTTGTGCCTGGATAAGTTCTTCTGCACTGATACGGCGTTCCTCAACCTCGTAGCCCATTTTTTTGCAAAGTGCGATTACACTGTTACGTGTAACACCGGGAAGAATACTTCCGTTGAGCATTGGAGTAACGATTTTACCGTCAATCTTAAAGAATATGTTCATTGCGCCAACTTCTTCGATGTACTTTCTTTCAACACCGTCAAGCCACAACACCTGAGAATATCCGTCGTCATGCGCTTTAACCTGTGCGATAAGGCTTGCAGCATAGTTACCGCCTGTCTTTGCAAAGCCCATACCGCCCTTTACGGCTCTTACATACTCGTCCTCAATCCAGATGCCTGCAGGTGCAAGACCGCTTTCATAGTAAGCACCGCTGGGAGCAAGGATAATGATAAACTTATATGTTTTGGAGGGAGCAACACCCAAGAATTCGTCTGTAGCAATAATAAACGGGCGAATGTAGAGTGATGTGCCGTCCTCTGTAGGAATCCAATCCTCGTCAACCTTTACAACTGCCTTTACTGCCTCAACAAAATCCTCTACAGGGATTTGGGGAATGCAAAGACGGTCATTAGTGTCGTTTGTACGCTTTGCGTTCATGTCGGGGCGGAAAAGTCTTACCTTTCCGTCAACACCCTTGTACGCCTTAAGTCCCTCGAACATTTCCTGACCATAGTGGAATACCATTGCAGCAGGAGACATTACAAGGTTCTGGAAAGGTACAATTCTTGGGTCGTGCCAGCCCTTACCCTCGGTATAATCCATTACAAACATATGGTCTGTAAAGATTTTACCAAAGCCAAGAGGCGTACCCTTTGCGGGTTTTTCCTTAGGAGAAGTTGTTCTTTCAATCTTAATGTTTAACATATATATTACTTCCTTTCTGAAAATCTTAATCCTTTTTAAGTCCAAGCATTTCCACACTTTCCTCACGCATTTTGTACTTGAGGATTTTTCCTGCGGCATTCATCGGGAATTCTTCAACGAAAACAAAGTATCTGGGAACTTTATGTCTTGCAATCGAAGCATTACCAAATTCTTTCATTTCGTTTTCGTCAGCGGTCTCCCCTTTATGAAGAATAACCCATGCGCAGCATTCTTCGCCATATCTCTCATCGGGAACACCTACAATCTGAACGTCACGCACTTTGGGGTTTGTAAGATAAAATTCTTCAATTTCACGGGGGTATAAGTTTTCACCGCCTCGGATAATCATATCCTTAAGACGACCTGTTACCTTGTAATACCCGTCAGGTGTTCTCATACAAATATCACCTGAATGAAGCCATCCGTCCTTATCTATTGTCTGTGCCGTTGCTTCGGGCATTTTATAGTAGCCCTTCATTATATTAAAGCCACGTGCTACAAATTCTCCGCTTTCACCATCGGGAAGCTCTTCCCCTGTTTCGGGGTCAATAACCTTACACTCAACTCCGGGGAACGGGCTGCCAACAGTTTCAACACGGTGGTCAAGATCCTCGTTCACTTCACCCATTGTACAGCCGGGCGATGCTTCGGTCTGTCCGTAAACCGAAATAATCTCACGCATGTTCATTTCAACTGAGGCACGGCGCATCAAATCTGCCGGACAGTTAGCACCTGCCATAATTCCTGTACGCATATACGAGAAATCTGTTTTTGCAAAATCAGGATGATTGAACATAGCAATAAACATTGTCGGAACACCGTTGAAGCATGTTATATGCTCATCATTCACACAGGCAAGAGATGATTTTGGTGAGAAGTATGGCATAGGACAAAGTGTTCCGCCATGCGTCATCATACTAGTCATTGAAAGCACCATTCCAAAGCAGTGGAACATAGGCACCTGAATCATCATACGGTCTGCCGTTGAAAGGTCCATTCTGTCGCCAATGGTTTTACCATTGTTTACAATATTGCGGTGCGTAAGCATAACGCCCTTGGGGAATCCCGTTGTTCCCGATGTATACTGCATATTACATACATCATCACTCTTCACAAGTGATGCACGACGGCGTACCTCCTCATAAGGAATACGGCTGCTTCGTGCAAGCATCTGTTCCCAGGTAAGACATCCATCCATAGAAAATCCTACTGTTACCACATTGCGCAAAAACGGAAGGTTTTTTGAATACAGCGGCTCTCCCGGGGATAAGGTCTTAAGCTCGGGGCAAAGCTCCTGTATTATTTCTTTATAGTTAATATCCTTACAATCCTCAATCATTACAAGGGTATGTGTATCGGATTGCTTCAGAAGATATTCTATTTCATGGATTTTGTACGCTGTATTAACCGTAACCAAAACTGCACCGATTTTTGTGGTTGCCCAGAATGTGATAAACCACGCAGGAACGTTTGTTGCCCATATAGCAACATGGTCGCCCGCCTTTACACCGAGCGATATAAGTGCAGCCGCACATTCATCAACATCACGGCGGAACTGTGTATAAGTTCTTGTATAGTCAAGGGTTGTATATTTGAATGCGTACTGGTCAGGATATTTTTCAACCATTTTGTCAAGAACATCGGAAAATGTCGCATCGATAACATCATACTTTTTCCACACATATGTGCCTGTCTTTGACCTGTTGTAATATGCCTTGTCATATTCTTTCTTTTCACGGGAAAGGTTTCCGATATAATTCACAAAATGCGTAAGCACGATATCTGCATCGTTTATTTCTTCATTCCATGCTACACAGATATATCCGTCAAAGTTAAGCGAGGAAAGCGCATTTATAAAATTAGTTACAGGAAGCTCACCCTCCCCGATAAGTACTGTTTTTCCGTCTTTCATATCGCCCAGACGTGCGTATTTTATATATGCACCCAGCGTTTTTATGGTTGTTTCAGCACTTTCGCCTGCACAAAAATACGTTTCACGCATGTTCCACGAAACACCGATTGCAGTTGAAGAGAAAAGGTTGATTATATCAATAATATTCTCCGTTTCGCACAAATATCCTGCTGTTTCAAAAAGAATCTGAATGTCAGCTTTTTCCGCTCTTTTAATTGCGGCGGTAAGTTTTTCTGCGAGAAGCTCGTCAGTTATTTTTTCTTCGAGGCGGAGAATGACACGCTCAATACCGGCGTTTCTTGCCATATCTACATATTTTAAAATAGAATCGCTTGTTGCCTCGTCGCTTTCCACCCCGTAAGGATATACGAGAGCTGAAACCGCTATATTACGATTAATGAGCTTTCTTTTTGAATCTGCCATTCGGTCACTGCGCAAAATACTGTCGTAGTGCTGTTTCCTCTCTTTTATTGCATCGTATATTTCAAAGCCTGCATATCCGTAATCATAGGCGTAGCGGCAGGTGTCTATAAATGATGCACGATTTACATGTTTTGTTGAAAAGGTAAGTTTCATCTTAATCCTCCTCAAATACTATCTTGTTCAAAGCATTTATGTATGCCCTGATACTTGCTGCCATAATATCAGTAGAAGTGCCGTTTCCTGAATATAGCTTACCGTTATTACGCAGTCTTACAAGTGCGGAGCCGAGCGCCTCTTTACCGTCGGTAACCGCCTGAATCTGAAAATCGTCAAGCTCATAATGATAGCCGATACACTCTTCAATAGCACGGAATACAGAGTCAATGGGGCCATCGCCTGTGCTGACACCTGTAAGAATTTCGTCGCCGCATTTAAGAGTTACCTGTGACATTGAGCTTGTAAGGTTTGAGCTGTTTGCAGAGTAGCTTTCAAGATGATATGTTGACGGAGCCTGCATAGCAGAGCATGCGATAAGTGCCTCAAACTCTTTTGCACCTACAGAGCCCTTTTTCTCACACACCTGTGAAAGAGCCTTGAAAACCTTTCCATTGTCCTCATCTGAAAGGTCATATCCGAGAACATTTGCAGCATATGCCACATCTGAAAGAGTGCTGTCTGAATCGAGTAATATTTTTTTCTTTTCGCTTACTGTAGCTGTATTTTCGTAAGTA
>JAZRLV010000048.1:0-22076 GCA_045646985.1 Clostridia bacterium
GTGTGCCAAACACCTCGTGACAACAACCAAATGCTTTTATTTCGGGGAATGTCTTGTAAAGAGTTTTCATGCACAGCGTCATGGGGTTTGTGTAATTAATAACCCATGCCTTGGGGCAGCACTCTTTGATTTTAAGGGCAAAGCCCTCATAAATCGGAAGTGTGCGAAGCGCTCTGATAACCCCTCCGGGACCTGTAGTATCACCTACAGACTGATAAATGCCGTATTTTTCGGGGTGATGAACGTCAGAGTCCATCTCGTCAAATGTACCCGGCAAAATTGAAAGAACTACAAAATCAGCACCTGTAAGAGCATCTTCAATTTTTTCTGTTGCGACATACGAGAAATTATCCATATCAGGATTTTCTTTTCCGATGTTATTACCTATAATTTCATTGTTTTTTGCCGCATGGGTGTCAATATCATAAAGATATACTGTGCCGCTGAGTGACTTTTCCAATGCAAGGTCACTCATAAGGCTCCATGCCCAACCACGGCTGCCTCCGCCTATATAGGCTATTTTTATATCCTCTGCTTTATTATTGTTGTATTTCATTGTCAAAACCGTCCTTTATTTTGTATATAACGCTCTTATTTCGTAAATCATTTTAGCCGCCTCCGCACGTGTTGCACTCTTAAGAGGACTGATAGAATCTCCATAGCCGTTTACTATACCCGCCTCGTAAAGTGCAGTTACTGCCTCGATTGCATATTCTGAAATATCGCCGCTGTCGGCAAATTCTGCCGCATCACGTACTTTTTCAAGCGAAATACCGAGTTTTTTTGCAGCATTGTACATTATCACAAACATATCCTGTCTTCTTATTTCCATACCGCTGCCAAAGCTTCCGTCTGATATTCCTGATACAAGTCCAAAGCCGTATGCCTTTTTAGTGGTTTCATAATGCCAGTCACTTTCTGACACGTCTGCAAACGGAAGCTCGCTAACAGCGGTATTGATGTCAAATCCACGCACTGCCATTGCAACAAATTCTTCACGATTTACATTTCTTGCAGGCTCGAATTTTTTATCTCCCGTTCCTGTAATAACACCTGCATTTGTCAGTGCATAAATAGCTGTGTGCGCCCAGTCATATCCATTTATATCGGAATATACGGGGGTAATTTTTTCCGGTTCTTTTACAATGGGGGTTATGCTTGGTGCTGTCATGACACCACCGCCGCCACCGCCGCTGCTTCCACCTCCGCCGCTGCTGTCTGAGTACGCTGCAACCGCTACATTAAACTCTCTGGTATCACGTGCTGTTCCCTTTGTTATAATCGCCTGCATAACTGCTGTACCTCCGATTGAGGGCTTTTGCCATTCTCCTTTATCGGAAAGCTTATCTGTGTTAAGTGATTTCCAAGCGATGCTGACTCCGTTTTCACCGCTTGATGGAAGCGAAAGCTTTGTGTTGGAAGAATCTACTGTATCTCCAATCGAAAGCTGCGCCTTTGCTCTGCGTACTGCCTGAAGGTCAGAAAGCTCCGCCTGATATTTTACAGTGAGATTGATTGGGGCATCAGCAAGGCTGACACTTCCTCTCGACACTGTTGCCGTAAGTGTAACAGGGGTATCGGCAGACTCGGGTGCGTAAACCTTGCCCTCGTTGTCAATAGGTCCACTTGGATTTATTCCGTTCCATGAAATCGTTGTGCCGTAAAGTCCCTCTGTTGGAAGATACAGGTCGGTAAGAATGTTTGTATCAGCAGTATTATCCTTTTTGATTACATCAAAGTTAAGCCATTCAAGCGTTGCATTAACAGCCTCGCTGTCTGTGGGTGGTGCTTCTTTCACAAGAAGGTCAAATGTCGCCTTTTTCAGTGCATTGTAGCCTGCACCGATATCCTTTGAAAGAGTAAGCGTAACCTTTGCACTCTTATCCCCTGTATTCCATGCGGGGAAATGAACAGTGCCATCATTTTCAATAAGAGTTGTGTCCGCACTTTCCCAAGCTGCTGTAACCGAGGTATCAGATGGAGAATTAAAGCTGAGATTTGCTGTCACGTTTGTATCTGTCAGCTTAACCTCTTCATAATCATCATCAAGCATAGCTGTAATGTGATACATCTTTACATTATCAATATACACCTCAGTTCCGGTAGCTTCAACTGAATTGTTAGCAAAACGTATCGAATAAACATTTTTCTGCTTTGCTGTTTTTACGCTGAGAGGTGTTTCATTAACCTTAACATTATTTATGAAAAGGTCATATGTGTCGGTGTACATATTTACAATCCACTTGAAATTTGTCCATTCATCAGAGCGGAATACATCTTCATCTGCAACACCCGACATTTTTCCTGTTTGTGCATTATACGAATGCTCAATTACCTTCCCTGAATTCTGCGATAAAACCTGTGTACGAAAATCCGTCACAGCATCGGGGAAAAGCATATCAAAGGAAATCACAGAAATTCCTTCTCTGCCTTCTCCAACTTCTATTGCACTATAATTATTGGTTGTAAGCGTTGATGTGTTTACGGGCATATATATAGCCATATTATACGCATTTTTCGGGTCTGGCTTTGCTATAACACCCTCATGCACTCCCGAGCTCCAACCCCAGTAGTCCTCTTCTTCAACTCTCGGCTCAGGGCTGAGCATCTGCCATCTTATATGAGTGCCGTCTTCATAATCACATATTTCTTCAAAAAGTGCCTCATTCGCTTCGTAGAGGTACACGTCAGCTGTGATTTCCGGCTCTACATTGCCGTCATAATTTTGAATAGTACCTGTTATGGTCTGCACCTCGGTTGCACTGCGGTCAATAGCTTCCCATTCAACCGCTTCAAAACCGTAGCTACCATTCCTATAGCCTACCTTAACAGTTTTCGGCATTGTATCGCTGTATTTTTCAAGATAAACTTCTACCTTTTCGTACTCGGTTATTGACATCGGTTTTACAACAACTGTATAGGTTGCAGTTTTATCCGTTCCGTCAACATTACCTGTAAAGGTGTATGACCCGACCTCTGTAAATGTGCACTTTCCGCCCGATATACTGATTCCGGGGGCTGTCCATGTAACGCTGACTTCTTTTGGCTCCCCTTTGTCGTAATTTGCCGTTACCTTTGACGGCAGAGTATGCTCCACATTAACCTCTGCTTCACCGTTTGCCGGATTAACGAGCGATGTTATTTCGGGAAGCTTGGTTACATTTACTTTTAAAGCTACAGTTTTATCGCTTTCTGCAACTGTTCCTGTAAGGGTATACTCTTTCTCTTGTGTAAAAGTACACTTTCCGTTTGAAATTGTAACCTCCGGAGATGACCATGTGACATTAAGTTCACTTGTAGTTCCGTTTTCAAGAGTTGCTGTTACAGTAGCCGGCAGGTTGCATTCCTTATTTATATCTGCCTCTTTATCTTCGGGGTTCGCAAGAGCTGTTACTTCAAGCATTTTATACACATTAAAATCCTTGAAATAAGCTGGTCCTGTATAAGTTGTGCCTCCGTTATTAAAAGCAAACTGTAAATTTCTCACACTGATATCCGTAGGCGTTTTATTAAAGCTCTGTCCGCTGTAAATTACTGTCTCTGTTCCGCTTTCGTTTATTACCGATAAATCAAATGTTTTATTTTCTGTATCTACCTTTTCATAAACAGTAATCCATTCATTCAGGCTAAATATATCCTCGCCATAAATATCTGAGCTGAATTGAGTGGGTTGGGGACTGAGCTTCAGACCTGTAAAGTTGCCGTCAGAATCCCTTTGAGGAGTAAAAGTCAACTCAACAATAGCTCCTGTTGTGCTGACAGTCTGTAATCTGAATTTTTCGTAGGAAGAGTCGGTAACCTTCATCTTAAAGTCTATATGTATTTTTCCTGTAACAGAAGATTTAGCTGCGTTATGATAGACACCAACATTGCCGTTAGTATTAGCATACTTAAACACCTTTGTGCTCTCTCCCGAAACAGTGCTGCCCGTATATAATGCTCCATTCTTATCAAATCCCAACGTATCAGCATCCATTAAATCATATCTCACTCCGGTTTCAGAGGCAAACGAGGCAGGGCAAAACGAAAGAAGCATGCATATTACTGTTAAAAATCCTATTATACGTTTCATTATAAGCTACCTCCTTTACTCTGCGTAGACAACCGCATCCTTGATTTTATCATAGCGCAGGCGAATAAATACCTTCTTGCCGGGCTGTATATCATAGAATGTTCCCATATCAGTTGTCTTTTCCTGTTTATTAACCTTTATAACCTTTTGCGTTTCCGCAACGTATATTTCTGCGAATTTATTTCCGCCCTCAAAATACACCTGGGTAATGCTGTCCTTTTCGCTTTCACGAAGTCCGCAGTCGGGTATAGAAATCGTTACCCTTGTATTGTCAACGCTTTCGACAATTCCGTATACTGTTGTCATCTTGGGACTGTTTTGAATAATTTCAGTTCTGTTCCACTGCTTTTTCATCTTTGTGATATCAGTGTCGCACAAAAGTATAGCCGTTACGATTTCTTCTGCTTCACCCTCATAGTGCGCCGCCTTAACCTCTGCGGAATTTGTGGTATACTGAATAACATTACCGTGCTCCAGCATATTGCGGTTAGTGCTTGATGATAAAAATTCATCACTTACGTAAACAGATGTATAGTTATTGTTTACAATACCGCTTACTGTACAATGTGTGTTTCCGTCATCACCATTTTTGTAAATTACCTTGTCAATAGTCATAACCTTACTTGAACCAAGGTCAATACTGAATGTCTGCTCACGCAGCTGCCCTGTCAGGCTGTAGAATACTGCACCTACCTCACCATTTTCATCCGCATCATACAAAACTACCTGATATGTGTTGCCGCTTGAAAGAAAGCTTGATGCACTGCCCGAACGATAGCGTGTATAATCTTCCCCCTCTTTGGTACTGGGAATATAAAACACAATGGTATCATTTGTTATCTTCCATTTTTGGTCAAAGAGCGAATTGCTGTAAAGCCGCTTTCTGTTAGGTGCAGCGACTGAAAAGCTATGCTCGTCGGGCGTTTCCTTTGCGGTGGCAATGTAATTTACCTCGCCGTCGGAATTGAGTTTATAGCGGATAATCTGTGTATATGCCGTGCGCATATCGTCCCACGTGTCACCCTTATAAAACATACTTACAATCTCGCTTGCGGTTTTAGTAGTCAATACACCCTTATCCGAAAGCTTCACTTTTTTTGCAAGCGGATATATTGAGAAGGTGTTATTCGTTTCAAGAATTTTTATCTCGCAGTTTGCATTTATTGAGCCTTTGCTTCCTACCGCTGTGAGGAATCCGTACTTGCCATCGGCAAGGTCAGTTCCTTCAAAGTATGCAATCTCCCCCTTGTAGCTTAAGTAGAATTTACCGCTGTCGTTAAGTGCCGGTACTCTCTGCTTTTCTATCAATGTTTCAGATACGGCAATTTCTCTATCCTCAACAGTAAGTATAATTTCTGTTTCATCCTCTGCCCGTGCTGAAACAGTGCCTTCGAAGCTCTCTCTTGAAATAATAATTTCATATGCTTTGGAATCAAGGCTCTTTCCATAGGAGATAACGTCGCCCTCCTTTATTTCTTCAAAGGGTACGATTTCGCCGTCAAGTATAACTGTAATGAATAAATCTTCGTCCTCGGGGTCGTTTGTGATAGCTATGTTACTGTCTGTAACAGCCATCTGCTTTAATCCATCGACATATACCTTTTTTACATAATTATCATCGTAGGCTTTAAGCTTGAGAAGGTCATACGTGCCGTCACTATCGGTATCAATACATTCGTATACATCGGGATCTTTCTCAAAATCAATACTTCCTGCATTCTCGTAAGACAAAACCTTATTATTGTAAATGACATCTACCGCCGCATTGAACGAAACCTTTCGCACGCTTTTATTAGCCGTCCAGTAGCGAATCTGACCATTTGATGTAAATATTCCGTTAACATCAACAATATCCTTTGCATCTACACTGACACTCTTCATCAAAGCATCAGGCTTGATATAGACAACCTTTTCCCCTCTGTCTGTATCTGTTACTACATACTCCACTCTTTCTCCGAGTAATGAAGAACAGTTGATATCTGTCAGATAAAGTGTGTCGTTAATTTCAACAAAGCCCTCTGAAATCTCTCCGTCGTCATGGATTGAATCAAGCGGTGTTCCCGTAACAACGCCCTCTTTTGTTTCTGCACTGTGAAGCATTTCCAGCACAGTGCCACCTTTACCGAGTATATAGTTTCCGTCTGTGCCAACGGACTCTGTTATCATAAGCTCTGTATCAAGAGACTTGTATACAAGTCTTGCCACCTCGCCCCTGTTAATGGGGGCTGTCGGCTCATAATATTTAAAATCAAGAAGCTTAAGCTTTGATGCTACTGCCGTATATCCTGTAGGATAACCGCCCTGCTTTTCTGCCTGTAAGCCGTAGCCTAAAAGGCATACAATCATCTTGATTGCCTCGTTATATGTAACATTATTATTTGGCAGAAATGTGCCGTCGGTATATCCGTTTATTATACCCATATTTGATGCAAGTGCAATATATCCACTGCCCCAGAAGTCAGACGATACATCTGAAAATCTACCGTCGTACATACCGCCTTGTGCACTTTCCTCTTGCCCTGCGAGTCTTACGGATACAGCGGTGAATTCTGCTCGGGTAATAGGATTATCCGTGCGGAATGACCCGTCCTCGTACCCCGTCATAATACCGAGGGAGGAAATATACTCAACCTTTGTCTGTAAATCATCCTCGGCTAATGCTATGGGTACTGCGCCACAGCAAAGCGCCAAAGCTATTAAAAGTGATAATATTTTTTTCATGTGCTTCCTCCTATTTCACCTTAACTGTCACTATAGCGTCGCAACCGCCGGAAACTGCCGTTGCGGTAACTGTCGCCTCGCCCTCGGAAACAGCCGTAATAATGCCGTCCTCGTTGACAATGCATACGTTTTCGTCACTTGAAACATATTCCACAGTTTTATCCTCTGTATCTTCCGGTTCAATAGTTGCCGAAAGAGTGTGCTTATCCCCAATGGAAAGCTCAAGCGTATTTACGTCAAGCTCGATAGCAGAGGCAAGTACCTCACCCGTCATAGTAAGCGACCAGAGCTTAGTTGAATAAAGCTTTTTATTCTGTCTTGTGTTATCCTCCCACCAGTCAAACTGGAAATATCCTCTTGAACCGAAATGCTCGGGAATATTCTGTGCTATGCCCTTAACCGTTGCAAGGAAATAAACCAGGGCATATGGCTCCTCGGTATTAAAGTTTGCGTGCAGCATATTTGGCTTTTCGTAGAAATATCCGTCTGCAAAACGGTTATTACGAATATTATTCGCAACAATTCTTGCCAGTTCAAGATACTCCGGTACACCAAACTTATTATATAATTCACACAGCGAAATCAACACAAATGGCTGCTCGCAATCTGTATCATAGTTCAGCATCATATTTTCGCCCGGAGCTGTACCGACATCTCCTGCACCATAATATTGGAACATATTTCTTACTGCACCCCAAAGCTCAGCAGCCCACTTCTGCATTTGTTCGTCATTGTAGTTCATAGCATTGAGATAACCTCTGATAAAGCCAAGGATATAGTCTGCCTCAAGCTCCCAAGGCTCGAAGGTTACGCCGTAATTTCCGCTGTAGCCCGTTCTTTTCCTTACATATCCCGTCAAATCTGTGCCGTCAATAAGCATGGGTTTCCCCTGATTTGTGGCTGCAATATATTTTTCTCTTACAAAAGCTGCAAGTGTCTCGACAGCCTCTCTTATAAGATAATTCTTTGTTTCTTCATCACAGCTTTGCGCCATTCGGAACATTACCATAGGGTTATAGCAGTAAATGGTAATATCAACCGTTCTGTCATAGTTCATACCAAAATCGGAAACATAGGGATTTCTGCCCTCGTTCTCTGCATAGTCGGAATCGGCATATGTTAAATCGTAAAGATTGAACTGCATTCTGTTTCTAAGCTCATCTGTTCCAAGGCCGCCGTTGGTATAATGCGGTGCCCATACATCATATATAGGCTCACGAACGGCTTTGCTTTCTGTAAAGAGGAACGGAATAAGTCCCGTCGCTCTCTTTATCTGTGGCTCCTCATACCCGGGGACATGGTCGCCCACCTCGGGGATGTGCCCTGTGTGTCTGCCCTTGAGGAACATACTCTGCATATTAAATGCGGCATTAAGTGCATTTTTGTCGCCGTTTAATCCGTAAAGCTCCCCTGCAGCAAATATAAAGTCATTGGCTGCAGTAATGAAGGTCAAAAGACCGTCCTTTGCATAGAAGAATGGCTTTTTATTCTTGTCGAAACTTGCCTCGATTGTGTCAAAAATAGCGTCAACCGCATCGCCGTCCAAGGCTTTGCTGATAGTTAAGTGTCGACTGAACTGTAAAGTCGTCGGGTCTTTTACATGTCCTATCCACAGTGCCTTAATATATTTCTCTGTTTTTTCTCTGTCAATATCGTACATGACCTCAAACAGAGGATAATGGTCCTTAAGCTCATGTGTATCAAGTCTGGTGTCTACCTCATATGTTTCCATATTTACTGCTGCATGACCTCCCCAATACAGCATGCAGCTGTCATCGTTCCAGAAATTTTCCAAGTAATATCTGTAGGCATCGTAAACTGCCTCTTTATAGTAGGTTTCATCAACCATTTCAGGGGATTCTGTAGCATTGAGCTGCTCTTTTGCAAAAGCAATCAGCTCATCCTCCCCTTTCATAATCTCGCTCATACCCATAAGACCTTTTACAAGACACGTCATACTGGCAAGGTCTGCAAGGGGTGTGTCGCCTTCTTTTTCAAAGGACCACATTGAATGCTCCCCTGTAAGGCGATTGATACCTGCCGCAAAAATGGGGTTGGGGTCACTTTCACTAAAGCCGTAGCGTGTTCTGTCACGCCCTTCATTCAGTGCGTGTCCATAATATTCCACAAGTGCCCGATAGAGATTTTCATCATCTTCATTTTCTTCGTATACTGTAAGCTGCATCGAAATTTCATTATGCCAGCCTGCGACTCTTCCCTTGTACTTATATACTCCGGGGATTGATGTGTCGGGCGCAGCACCGTCCCATACTACGGCAACATCTTTTTTACTGCCGTCTTCAACCTCTGCCTCTACACGGTCGGGCAGGGTGAGGTTTTCTGTTCCTACAGGAACACCTATATAAACATCTTTGATTTTCTTAACTGGGTAAACCGTAATTCCCACGTGAATTGTAACATCTGTAGTTATATCGTTATTTGGTGTCGCTTCAACACTTCCGTCAATATGTACTACCCCTGTCTGCGAGGTATCGACACGGTTTTCGTTCCACTCCACCAAAATTTTCTTCTTATTATCATCAGACATTATTACCTCGACCTCTGATGGCAGGTAATAGTCTGCAAACTGATATGTAGTTTCATACATATCCGGAATTTCTTTTATATGGCGGTCTTTTATTTCGACCGTGTATTTCACATACCGCTGTGACTTATCGATATAGCCATGGTAGACATACGTACCTACCTGCTTGTCTGTAAAATTAATTTCTGCACCCTGTGCTTCCCAGCGGATTATTTCAAACAGCTGTGTAATGCTGCCCTCAATGGGAAGCTCCATTACAGAGGGAAGCTCATAGCTGTCATACACATCAATAATCTGACTTTTTTCAACATATTCACCGTTATTGGTGTATAAATTTCTTGAATAGTATATTCCGAAATTGTCAAGGTAGAATTCCTCTGCCCCATCTCTTCCAGACATGAAAATTCCTTTCAGCTGATTATTTTTCTTGCTTTTATAGTATTCAGCCGTTTCATCTGTCAGGCTTTCATATATGAATGGATATGTCTTTCCGTTTGTTTCATCGTTAATATAAATCTGCACCTTTTGGGAAACAGTGTCGAATAAAATTCGCAGCTTAATCCACTGAGGAACGTAATTTCCGTCGTCGTAAGTACCCGTAACTATGTCTGTTTTTATGATATTACTTCCCTCGTCATCCTTTACACTGTTAATCTTTGCCATAGCTATTCCGTCACTGCTTTTTACAAAATGCACCTCGCAAAGAGGCCATGTGGTTGTATCTGCATCTGAGCCTGCATTCTTAAACTGTAGCCTCAAATCCGAATAATCCTTGGGAAGCTGCACCGAAACCGTGCCCCACAGCATGCCGTCATAGCCCTTGGTTGCAACAAACTGTCCGTAGCTTGTTCCTCTGGCGCTGTCGTAAGCAAGAACATTGTTGCCGTCAATTTCCTTGGCATATACGGGCTTATCGGAGTTAGAGCCCCAGCCCGTTATTCCGTTGGGCACAAAATCAGCACCCTCGTTTTCCGCCTTGTATTGTGCAAGGTCGTAGCCTTCAAGATTGTCTACGATCAGCGGCTCTGCCAAAAGGGTATCTGTCAGCGGTGCATTTACATCATCAGATGATGCATACGCCTCTAACCCCGTCGGTATATATGACGCTGCAAAGCAAAGCATTATTATTAAAGGTATAATTTTTCTGCGTAATTTCATAAGCCACCTCAAAAATGTACATAAACCTTAAATTTGTAGGGGCTATGCCTCTACTGACCATTTTTTCGGGTCGATGTAGGCATCAACCCCTACAAATCTAATTTGATACGTTCTCTTGTTTTTTAACTTTTATTTAAAAAGCTTGTAAAGCGGAAGACGAATTTTCTCCATTTCTTCCTTAATCATATTTGCAACAAGCTCTGCACCTGCTCCATTAAGGTGCGTTGTATCAGAATTGCCTGGTTCAAGAGTAGTGGTATCTGCGTAATAGTCGAAATACTTCCATACCTCTGCCTTTTCGCTATCTGTCCATTCACCATCATCACCTGAAAGGGCTGTAAAATATGCTTCGGTAAGTGCGTGGATATCAATCATCGGCACGTGATACTTTGCCGCAACTCTCTTTGCTGCCGCTGCGTATTTGTCAAGGTTAGAATACGTTGCACCGTTAAACTCTGTTCCTCCATTAGTCACACCGTTGTCCTTAGGCCACGTTGCACGTACAACAGGAGTAAGAATCACCGGTATAATGCCCTTTGCACGTGCCTCTGTAATATATTTTGTCATATACTGCTCAAAGGTACCGCCTTCTTCATAGGTTGTATATCTCGTTGCATCATCTGATTTAGAATCGTTGTGACCAAACTGTACAAACAGATAATCACCTGCTTTAGCTTTAGCAAGAATATCCTTTAAAAGCTCCTGGTCGTAGAAAGATTTTGAGCTTCTTCCGCCAAGTGCACGATTTTCTACATTAATACCTACGTTCTCGCAAAGTGTCTCAAAGGCTTCGCCCCAGCCTGTTTGCGGTCTTGTGGATGTTTTTTGTGCTAAAGAGTCACCTGCAATCCAGACTGTTGTTGCTGCCTGAGCATCTGTGTTGCTCTGCGCCTTAACAGAGGCAAATGGTACAAGTGAATCTGAAAGCACAAACAGCTTTAATGTACATGTATCTATATCAATATCGTTGCTGTTAGGAAGATTAAGTGTTATTGCAATATCCTTATGTGTGTCCTTACTCCATGTGCTGCTTGTATCGATGCTCACTACATTTGCACCGATAAGCTTTTTGTCTGCATCGTAAACAGCTGCATATACTCTGCCTGCCTTAGTATCATTTGCAATCTTATTAAGTGTTGCACTGCTTAAAGCGCCGCCCTTGATAAGTCCGAATACTTCTGTACTGCCGTTTGTAAGATTAGCGGATACTATTTCATAAGGGAAAGCCGAAACCTCTACATTCAGTGTTGCCGGTGTGCTTACACCTGTTACACTGCCTTTAATAGTCTTTGTGCCTACTGCGCTTGTATCAATAGTGCCGTTCCATGTAACCTCCGCCTCATCAGTTGTCTCTCCGTCTGTGAGAAGAACTGTAGCAGTTTCGGGAAGAACTACATCGTCACCCTTATATACAGTGATATTCTGTGCTACAGGTGATTTTATTGTAAGAACCTTGTTAACCTTTACATCGTCAACATAGATTTTCAAATCACCTGAGGTCGTAACTCTTTGTGCAAACCTGAACTCATCAAATGCACCCGTGCTTTCTTCTTTGATAGTACGTACCGTAGTATCATTAATATCGCCAACTGAATAAGTAAATGTATCTGCGATAGTATCAATATTAAATTTAACTGTATACCATGTGTTAGCCTTAAGTTCGCCATATTGTAAAGGATATATATTACCAGTACGGTCAGCAAAACCAAGTCTTGCCTTTTCCTCAGAATTAACAGAAACACTTGGCTCAACAAGTGCTTTATTGTCGGCCATAACCTGGAATTTACAGTCGGTATTTGCTACAAGCTCAGGCAGCATAAAGCTCCACTCTATTGAGAATTTGCCGTCAATACTTTTATTGTTGCCCATTTTAAGCCAATCATTATCTCGTCCTGACGCAGTATACTTTAAAACAATATTCTTTACCTCAGCTTCAGCATTTTCATATTCAATAGTCTTTCCTAATGTTCCTGCAATCCACGGAGAAAGGTTGGGAGCTTTACCTATATCGGTTTCTGTATAGTTTTCAAAGGTTTCCTGCCATGCAAGCTGCTCCTTATAAACAGTCCAGCCTATATTTATAGGCTCGTCAAAGCCGACAACATCTGCTGTTGTGCTGAATGTACCAAGCTTTGAAATATCGGCTATTGCAGTGGCATATATCGGTACGCTGTAGCCTGTCGGTGCACCTGTAGAATCAACAAGCTTAACTTCTTCGTACACATTGATTGTTGTGCTGCCTGTACCCTGTACATATTCATAGTTATATGAGCTGGCAAATTCGTCATAGTACATGAGGTCGGTTGTGCTTTCATTTGTTATCTTTACATCGTCAAGGTATGCACTGTTACCTGTACCATAAGTTATATCCTTAAAGGAAACATAACTCAAATCACTAGTTGTTACGGCTTGTGCAGTTGCATATTCCGTTCCGCTTTCGTATACTGTAACATTGCCGTCTTTAACAACAAGTTTTATATCCAGCCATTCACCTGCTACAGCTTTTGGATTTTCACTTGCACTTACAGTGTTAAGTTTAAATGTAAAGCTCTTACCTGTCCATTTTATTGTAAGATTGTCTTTCCCGCCGTTAGTATCACACAGACATATTTGGTATTGATAACCATTTGTCATAGTTTGCGGAAGAAGAATTCTCATTTCTACGGAATATCCGCCAGAGAAGCTGCCCGGTGTCGTCGGATAATAAGCTATCTGATTTTTATTAACATTGTCAACTTTTCCCCCATTATACTGTACAGCAATATTTTTGATGTTAAGCGGATCTGTTGCATATAAACCCAATCGGCTGTTTGTATCACCGTTTGCCACATATCTCCACTGATCCATCTGGGCTTTGCCATAAACAATATCTTCGCCCACTGTCTTATCCTGATTGTTCTGATAGGATGACCATTTCTTTATGCCAGTTGTGTCCGCCGCCTGTGCAGAAAATGCACCAAACAGCGAAAGTACCATTGTAAGAGAAATTACGATTGAGAAAATTCTTTTTAGATTTTTCATTTCATTTCACCTCATAAATTAATATAGTTTTTTCATTTTCCCTCTCTTTTGTGGAGTAATAAAACAGCTTAGAGAGAGGAATAGCTGTTCTATTTTTTAATTATGTATCTACTTCCTTTACCCCTTTACTGCTCCAACTAAAACGCCCTTTACAAAGTACTTTTGTAGGAACGGGTACAGGCACAGTATTGGCAGTGTTGCTACAACAATAACCGCATACTTTACTGCTTCTGCAAAGGATTCTCCGTCAACGCTTACCTCCATTGTCATGCTCTGCGTATCATTCTGGATAAGAATTTCACGAAGAACAAGCTGCAACGGGTACATTTTTCTTTCGTTTAAGAAAATCATTGCGTTAAACCATGCGTTCCAGTGCTGAACAGTGTAGTAAAGGATAATTACCGCAATAGACGACATTGCAAGCGGTACCATTATACGAAACAGAACCTGAAAATCATTCGCACCGTCAATCTTTGCCGATTCCTCCATACTGTCGGGAATAGCCATAAAGCTTGTTCGCATTATGATAAGGTTAAAGGTATTTACCGCTGTAGGAAGAATAAGTGCAAGGTAATTATTCAAAAGACCGTAGCTCTTTACCGCAAGGAACAAGGGAACCATACCGCCAGAAAAGTACATCGTAACTATCACAAACTTCATAAACAGAGATGATATCTTTACGTTCTTTCTTGAAAGGGCATATGCCGCAAGTAAGGTAAGAAGCATATTCACCACAAGGCTGCCGCCAACTGCAATAAATGTATTAAGATAGCTTTTTATAATAAGCGGATGCTTAAACACCATTTCAAACGATTTAAGTGTAAAACCAAGTGGTCTTAGCAAAAGTCCCTCATGCTTCATAAGGAGGTTTGATTCACTGAAAGCAGAAAATATTACGTGGAGCATCGGATACAGGCATACAACAGCCAAAAGTCCAAGTACAAGCACGTTTATAATATCAAAAATTCTGCTTCCCATACTTTCTTTAATTTTCATTCTTCTTCACCTCCGCCCTACCATAAAGAAACATCATTAAGACGCTTACTCATATAGTTTGTCGCAATCAGGAAAATGAAACTGACAATCGAGTTGAAAAGACCAACTGCCGTTGAATAGCCCCATCTGTATTCCTGAAGCCCAACTCTGTAAACATAGCTTGATATAACGTCTGCAGTATCATAAATTGACGGATTATAAAGAAGAATAATCTTCTCAAATCCTACATTAAGGATTTTTCCTATTCTGAGAATCAGCATTGTCATTATTGTTGGCATAATACCGGGGATTGTTATGCTGATAATTTTACGAAGCCTCTTTGCACCGTCAATATCGGCTGCTTCATAAAGCTGTGTATCAATAGATGTCAATGCAGCAAGAAATACTATTGATTCCCAGCCAATTTTTTGCCATATGTCAGAAACAATGTATACAGGCAGGAATTTTTTCGGGTCGATAAGCATTGTGCTTCTCTCTCCTCCGAAAAACGCTATCAGGTCATTTATAACACCTGTGTCCATTGTAAATTCCTTAACAACACCGCACACAACAACCATAGAAATAAAGTGTGGCAGATATGTTACCGTCTGAACAATGCGGCTGTAATTTTTACTTTTCAGCTCGTTAAGCAGCAATGCCAGTAAAATCGGTGCCGGAAACCCAAATAATATTGAAGTAAAGCTGATTTTTAAAGTATTTCTAAGAATTTTCCAGAAATAAGGTCCTGTGAAAAATTCAACAAAATTCGCAAAACCTACCCATTCGCTGCCTGTTATACCCTTTCTGGGAGAGTAATCCTGAAAAGCTATCAGTACACCCGCCATAGGCACATAATGAAACATTATGTAATATATAAATACCGGGAGCAGCATTATGTAAATATACTTATTTTTTGAAAGCTCACGCACTATTGCGTGCTTTGCTCCCTTAAATTTAGTGCCCTTTTGTTTTTGCACCAAAAACTCCTCCTTAAATGATTATCTCTTTTCGTAACGCTCAAATGCAGATTGCTGAACGCTGATTGCTTCATCAATACCAAATTCCTTAATCTGTTCTATAAATGCATCGTAGTTATCAAGGCTCTCTGTTCCCATGATGAATTTGAGAAGCATTGAATATTTATATGTATCTACGTTTGAAAGTATCTTTGCAACCTTTGTGCTTTCCTCTTCACTGGGGATAAGTGTGGGAAGTGCATATTTACTTGCCTTTTCTACGCCCTTTTTCCACTCTGTCTGCGCATTTTTCTGACAATCCATCTGATAATACTGCTCAATATAGCCTACATCCTGAAGGAATGGACCTGAGTAGCTTGAACGGAAATATTTACCCATTGCCTGATTAACTGCAAGACCGTCGGGATTCTTCATAATAAGGTCGGTGTAGATTGCTTTGCCGTCCTTCATTTCATATGAAACACCCTCAATACCAAAGTTTGCCAGCATATGTCCTTCCTCACCGTAGAGGTAGTCAAGATATTTTGCGGCAAGCTCCTTGTTTGTACTTGTAGATGTAATTGCAACACTTCCCGCACCTGAATATTTTTTGCCTGCGCCGCCAAACTTATTTATGCCGCCCTTTTCTTTTGTAAGGAACGCAATTCCTTCAAGACCGAATTTCTCACCAGATGCTTCCTTTGCACTAACCCATTTTCCTAAATGACCGCCTGCCGATGTATGTGTTACGGCAGATTTTTCGTTAAGCATATTGCTCTCTACAATCTTTGTATCAGTGGTTGAGAAGTTTCTGTCAAGAAGTCCTTCTTTATAGAACTTATTAAGCATAACAACCGCTTCTTTATACTCAGGCTCAAGCGGACCATACTTTATACTTCCGTTTTCAACATAGAAGTTGTTGGTTGCACCAAAGTGTATCATAAGAATATCAAAATAGCTGTTTGATGAACCGCCTGCGATTGTAAAGGGTGCCGAAAGATTTTTCTTTTCCTTTAGTACCTTAAGAACCTCATACAACTCGTCATAAGTCTGGGGAACAGTAAGTCCGCATTCATCAATCCAGTCCTTTCTGATTGAAAGACCTGCTGTAGCAGTCAGCTTTTCGTCAGGACGGATAAAGGGATATACATAAAATTTTCCGTCATCGGTCTTTACCATTTTTTCAAGCTCGGGATTGTCCGCAAACACTTTCTTCAGATTTGGAGAATACTTATCAATAAGCTCATTAAGCTCAACGATATATTCTTCATTTATGGCTTTGTTCGGGCCGCCTGTAAATTCGTACCAGTTGTACTCAATCATATCAGGGAGCTCGTCACTTGCCAAAAGAAGATTAAGCTGTTCTGTCTCCTGACCTGCTACAGGGTGAATGTACTTCACTTTAATACCTGTTCTTTTCTCCATTTCCTCTGCATAAGGGGTGTCACCCATTTCTGTTGCGGATGCAGATACATTAGCATGAAGCGGCATCCAGTATGTAAGTGTTGTTTCCGTTTGGATAGGATATGTTGCTTCTTCAAGATAGCTTACATCGTCTGACGAAGTTTCTTCTTTAGTGCAACCTGCAAATGAAATCAGCAATGCTGCACTAAGAATACAAGCCATACCCTTTTTCCAGTTTTTGTTCATAACGTTTTTCCTCCTCTTTTTGTTCTGAAATAATTGTATCACTATATAAATTTAATTAAAACCTCTAAAATCTTACCTTTTCCGTTAATTTCTTACTTTTTTACATCATTGCCTCAATTTCTTCCACTGAAAATTTCGGTTTTGTTATAATCTGCGGCGTGAGAACAGTATCAGGATTTTTGATATCCTCCTCTGTAAATGACAAAAGCAGTATCTCTCTGTCAAGCACTCTGTCATGGTCATATACCATATATATCCTGCCATTATAAAAGTCCGCATCGGGATAGGAAATGTGCATTCTTGGGTCAATGCACTTTTTATATTTCCACGTTTCACCATCATCCTCTGAAAGATATACTGTCATTTTACATCTGTATCGTCTGTCATCATTATTTATAAGAATTACATTTCCGCTTGGTGTACGTGAAATAAAAAATCTTGTGTTAGGACTATCAATTCCGCTGCAAGCAGCCTTTGTCCACGTTTCTCCGTTATCATACGAGCTGCTCTGTGCTAACTCGCCTACAAAGGTTCTTGCCAGCATACGAATACTTCCGTCTTTTTTCTGATATGCCATTGATTCATCAAACGGTGTAGGTATTTTCTCTGCCCCAAGCATATGCCTGTATGTTTTTCCGTTATCGTCAGAAATGCTGTATTCATATCTGTCACTATCCTGAGAATAATTGAAATTAATCCATCTACCATTGTCAAGTACTAAAGGTTTACAGCGCAAAAAACCTTTATCAAGGCATTTTGGCGGTGTAAATTTTGGATTTTGTGCATCAGGTTCATCACAAATCACTACCCACTCGGCATGTGTTACATCATTAAAGAGGTATCCGTCTACATATTTTCCTCTTTTTCCTACCTCGGCAACCTCTACATTATTCTGAACCCAAAATACATACAATTTACCCTCCGGCGACACCCATAGCTGAATATCAAGAGCCTGTATAAGCTCTTTTTCGTTACTTGGGATTATTAAAAGCGGCTCTGACCATGTTTTTCCCAAGTCATCGCTATATACAAGCACATTATAGTTTTCAATATGCGGCTCACATCTTCCGCCTGAATACCAACCTGTATATATTCTTCCGCCTTTTGTAATCGCAATCGTCGGACAACCCTGAAATCTTCTTATATCTTTATCGTATTTTTTATCAGTGCTGTTATAAAGTATTTCACAAGGCAAAGTGTCTGCTTTAAACATAATATCCTCCTTAAAAATCAACTTAGTGAATGTTCATATATTTTTATCATCCCGTATGTTGCTGCATGTGTGGCGGTATCCTCGTCAACGCACACAGCTTCTTTATCCGAATTATTTTTCAAGAGTAATTCTATAGGTATTCTCAGCTGCCTTTTTCCACCTATGATTACCTTTTTGACAGGCGATTTTATTATATTATCAATTTCAGGGCATAAGGCTGCGCCAATAAAAAAGCTATAAAGTTCATTCACTTCACAAGAGAATATATTTTTCAAAATACGCACTTTGAAAAAAGCTGCATTTACACCATTTTCCTTTGCGAAGTTATACCCTAACTGTAAATATTCTTCGTCAAGCTCTGCCCCTTTTAAATCAATAATTTCCTTAAGTATAGTATTATTTGCTACTGCTTCTATAATTTCACCCGATAGCTCCGTCGAAAAATTATAAATTCTTCCTTTTTCATCTGTATAAATAATTTTTGAATGCGAGCCGGGCAGCACATATATAGCTCCAAAATCCTTTTTATCACAAATTCCTATAAATTCGGTTTCCTCTCCACGCATTATATCCGCCTCATCAATACTGTCACATTTTGTTTTTATGCCCCTGACAAACACAAATGGAATGGACGAAATTTCTTCGATTTTTACCTCATGTAAGCATTTGGAAAGCTCGTCAATTCCGCAGGGGACTTTAAGATGCTCAAGGCTAATTAAGCCTAATTCTGAAGTAATCATACCTGAACATATTATTTTTTCAATATCAGATTCTAATATTTTATTGTTTTTCAAAAGTATTTCTATACCTTTTGAAATCTCTTTTTTATATTCACTATTTCCGTTTATATTTGCCCTGACCCCAATATTAAGCTTTACAGAATCAAGAATCTTTTTATTAATAATAAGATTAATTCTTGTGTTTGTAGTGCCGCCGTCTATTGTAATATAATTTGCCATCACCTTGCCCCCTTAATAATGGAAACATATTTTTCAGCAAGCCTTGTAACAGCATCGTAGTTTTCCTGTTCAAGCAGCGCTTTATCTACAATGTTTGACCCTACACCAAATCCGCACACTCCTGCTTTTAAATATTCCTGCATATTACTTTCATTAATACCGCCTACTGCAAGCAGCTTAATGTGAGAAAGCGGAGCTTTAACGGCTTTTACATAGTCTGCTCCCATATTTGAAATTGGAAACAGCTTTACAAAATCTGCACCGCTTCTATGTGCGGACTGTATTTCAGTAGGAGTCAGTGCCCCCGGCATTGATACCATATCAAGCATACGTGTCTTTTTTATAACATCTTCATTAACATCAGGAGAAATAATAAATTCTCCGCCTGCCATTTCTGTATATTCTACCTGAGATGCAGTCGTAACTGTTCCGGCACCGATATACATTTTATCAGCAAAATGATTTTTAAGCATTTGTATGTTTTTCGCAGTTTGCTTGTCGCTGATTTTTCCGCTTTGGTCAAAGGTTACCTCTAAAAGTCTTACTCCCCCATGATACATAGCTTCGGCAAGTGGTATCAGCTTATTTTCTTCTACACCCCTTACAATAACAATCAGCTTTTCCTGCAAAACTGCTTTAATTACGTTTTCTCTCATTGTTGGACTCCCACCTTTGCAATCTCGCTGCACATCAGTAAAAACGCACCCATACCGTGTAAATCGTTTTCACTTGTCGGACGGTTTATGTATCCGTTATAATCAAGCACGCCTGTTCCTATACACACGCCGCTTAGGATAAGATTATCGCCCTCAAATCTTACAAATGTTTCTATTATTGCTTCAAATCCGGACAGTGCATTTTCAAGATATTCCTTTTCTATAACGCCCATACGCACTGCTTTGGCAGCTGCATACACATATAAGCACGAACACGAGGATTCAGGCCAGTTTCCTTCACAATCAGCTTTATTCACCACCTGATACCACAGCTTATTTTCCTTGCTTTGATATGAAAGCACCGCCAAAAGGACTTCTTTCTCGATTTCGGCAAGCTTTTTATATTCACTACTGTTTTCATCAAGGTGCTCCATAATATCAAGAATTGCAACTACATACCATCCGAGTGCCCTGCCCCAGAATTCAGGTGCAAGTCCCGTTTCCTTATCACACCAAGGTGCCATTTTTGATGCATCCCATGCATGATACAAAAGCTTTGTTTTTTTATCCTGTATATTTTCATACATTATCACTGCCTGATTCACAGCCTCATCTAAAAAGCATTTTTCTTTAAATGTCTTTCCATAAAGTGCCTGTAAAGGTCCTGCCATATACAGTCCATCAAGCCATACCTGATTAGGACACCATTCTTTATGATAAAATCCTCCATGCGAATTTTTTACCCAGTTTTTGATATTTGCCATCAGCATATGCAGTGTCTCTGAATATTTTTTATCCCATGTTCTTTCATATAAAGGAAACAGCAGTATTGCCGCCATATAATCATCAAGCGACCCTTTCATGTAATGGTCTATGACCCCCGGTGCTATAACAACGCTGTCAACCCATTTTTTCACATAATCAAAATATTCTTCCCTGTTGCACATTTCATACGTCTTCATCATGCCTGAAAGGAACACCCCTGCATGATAGTGAAAGCTTCCCTTGGGAGGAAGGTCAGGTGCGTCAAATTTTTTCATCATTGTACTGCACGCTTTTTGCGCATAATGCAGTGCTGTCTGTCTTATATTCATATTTAACGACTCACTCCTTTTCTAAATTAATTTTATCGTAAAAGCACCACATCTTCAACCTTGATATTCTTACATTCTCCGTGTTTTTCTTTCTTATTACAGACTCTTCATGCTTTTATACATTAATTACTATTTTGCCGTCCAAAATTATTTTATTCTTATAAAACTACCTATCGTATAAGAAATATAAATGTTAAACTAAAAATGTACAAAAACGCCAACTCAAAATGTACAATTCTGGCAAGTCGCTTTTTAATTCAGGATGCTGACAAAGTGAATAAAGAATTTTGCCATCGCAGATTCGAACACCACATGGTTTAAAAAGGGAAACTTCGCATAATAGAAATGTTTGAAAGAATATATAACCAAATTTTCCAAATAGTAGTTTACTTTGTAGCCCTGTGGTGATAGAATAAACATATCTTCGTACGGTCTATCACTTGAAAATCTGCTTACTTGAATAATTGTTAGAAAAAATCACCAATCTTAAAACAGGCAAAAAAAAATAGAGAATGGCATAAACCGTAATGGTTAAGCCATTCTCGAGGGCAGCAGAGACCGGGATCGAACCGGTACGTCTTTATGGGACACGGGATTTTAAGTCTGTTTTCGGGAAAATTACATAAAGTTATATGACTTTATGTAATCCCTTCTATTCCCTATTATTTAAGGGGGTTCAGCACTTTTCTCTCACCTATCCTTTTAAGAGTATTGTATGCTTAATTTTAAGTTTTCGCAAAAAGTGTGATTTTTGTGTGATTATTTTTTTGCAGTCTGTTGCAGCATATCAAAAAACTTAAATTTAAGTATTGAAATTTAAATTACAGAAAGGTATAATAATTTTAGGAGATAATATAATATAAATTATAATAAGAAAGGTGAATATTTGTGAGAATGGATAAAAATAATTTAAACTCAACAGAACTTGAATTTGTTGTATTTTGTATTGAAAATCTCGCAAAGGAACTTGACGTTAATGCAGAAACTGTGTACAGAGTTTTAAAGAAGAGTAATATTATAGAAGAATATATTGTTCCTGAATATGAGATTTTACAC
>JAZRLV010000049.1:0-13991 GCA_045646985.1 Clostridia bacterium
CATCAAAATGTGTGAAGCACAGTATCGCAAGAAGCAACAACAGAAAGAAAGGTAAGGTGAATTTATATGACAAAGAAAATATCAATACAACCGATTCCCATCATAGTCGTTGACAGAATAAAGCTTGATGAAAACGAAAGCTTTGAAAACCTCAAATACTATCTTGATGTAAACAAAAGACAACGGCATGAAATTAAATATCCACTTGACGAGCTTAATTTCACAACTAAAATCGGCAATACGGAATACGAGGTATCAACGAGCTTTGATATGTCAGGAAAACAAACATTATTGGAACAGTTCAAGAAACTTATACTTTCATAAAATTGTAGAACTTTGTCGGGCATTGTATAATGGGAACACCTTATGCAATGCTCGGTTTAGTTTAGGAAGGAGAATCAGAATAAAATGAAAAAACAAACCGAAAGCATAGAAAAAATTACCGCCCTTTATTGCAGACTCTCACAAGATGACGGCATAGACGGCGAAAGCAACAGTATATCAAATCAAAAAGAAATCCTAATGCAGTATGCAAGGCAACACAAATTGCCAAATCCTCGTTTCTTCGTTGACGATGGTATATCAGGAACCACATTTGAAAGAAGCGGTTTCAAGGAAATGCAAGCACTCGCAGAAGCAGGTCAGGTTGCAACAATCGTTGTAAAAGATTTGTCCCGTTTTGGCAGAAACTATCTTGAAGTTGGTAAGTACCTCGAAATAACATACCCGACACTTGGTATAAGGTTTATTGCTATTCAGGAAAATGTTGATACATCTCAAAGTGGTGGTACAGAAATGATGCCATTCCACAACATCTTTAATGAATGGTATGCTGCACAGACGAGCAAGAAAATCCGTGCTGTATGGAGATCTAAGTCTGATAAGGGTGAAAGAGTTTCGTCGGCAGTTCCTTACGGATATATGAAATCACCGGATGATTCAAAGCAATGGATAATTGATGATGCTGTTGCAGACAATGTTCGATATATCTTCAGATTATGTCTTGAAGGTCTTGGACCAACCAAAATTGCGAGAAGGCTTGAACAAGAAAAGATTATGACACCTACCGCATATTATTTATCCGTTGGCAGACCTACATCAAACAAATTGCAAAAAGGGATTTACCAATGGTCTGAAAATAGCGTGAATCATATTTTGGCAAATATACAATACACGGGATGCACAGTTAATTTCAAGACATCGGTACTAAGTTATAAGGTTCATAAGACAATTTATAATGACGAAAACGATTGGCAGATTATCCCGAACACCCAAGAAGCGATTATTGATGAAGATACATGGAACAGAGTTCAGGAATTAAAGAAACACAGAAGGAGAAACACCGTGACAGGAAGAACGAGTTTGTTTTCAGGACTTGCATACTGTGCCGATTGTGGTTCAAAGCTTTATTTTTGCGCTTCAAAAAGCATTGATAAAGATGCCGAATTTTTCAGGTGTTCACAATATAAGGACAACAGAGGAAAATGCACAATACACTTTATCCGAAATGTTGTGCTTGAAGAATTGGTTTTGACCGCAATACGGAATGTTGCTGAGTACATAAGTCAGTTTGAGCCGGTATTCCTTTACTTGTTTGCAAAGCAGCATAAATTGAGCAAACAACATAATTTGAAGATGGCAAAGCAAAATCTTGAACAATCTAAAATGCGAATTGCGGAGATTGACCGTGTGCTTACAAAACTTTACGAAGATAACGCACTTGGAAAAATATCTGATGAGCGATTTGAAAGATTATCATCTACTTATGAGATTGAGCAAAAGGAACTCAACGACTCTATATTAAAAGCAGAGCAAGATATTGAAAATGCCGAACAAGAGAATGTTGATTTAAAGGTTTTTCTGCAAACGATAAGGGAGTGTACTGATTTAAAAGAACTTACACCGACTATCGTAAACACCCTGATAAAAAGAATAGATGTCCATAACCCCGATGAAAAATTCAAACATCGTAGAGTTAAAATAGACATCTACTTTACAGCAGTAGGACTAATCAGCATACCTGATGAAAAAGAACTTCTTGCTTTAATGGATGAAATACGCAATGAAAAAAGTGCGTAAAAATGGACTAAGCGGTGCAACCGCAATAGTTACACCGCTTATTTTTTTAATGTCCTTAGCAACCCGACGCTTTTGGTGACAGGGTTTTTAGATTAAAATAATTTATGCATTTTTCTTTGTCATTGCTTTTACTGCAAATAAGAATGCAACTGTAAGAATAATTCCAATAGGAAGAAGAATTACAGCATTCTGAATTATACCTGCAAGCACATACATAACAAAGGATATTCCTGCAACGCTGATTGCGTAGGGAAGCTGTGTTGATACGTGGTTAATGTGGTTACACTCACCGCCTGCAGACGACATAATAGTTGTATCTGAAATAGGTGAACAATGGTCACCGCAAACTGCACCTGCAAGACAAGCTGACATACCAATAATAAGAATTTCGCTTCCTTCGGGGAATATGCTTACAACGATCGGGATAAGTATACCGAATGTACCCCAGGAAGTACCGGTAGAGAATGCAAGGAAGCAAGCAACGAGGAAGATGATTGCAGGAAGGAAGTTTGCAAGACCTGCTGCAGCACCATCCATAAGACCTGCAACGTAAACATCAGCACCGAGAAGACCTGTCATATTTTTAAGAGAGGTAGCCAATGTAAGAATAGTGATAGCAGGAACCATAGCTATAAATCCTTTGGGAATACAGTCCATAGCTTCCTTAAATGTCATAACACGGCGTGCAATCATATAAATAATTGTAAATACGAGAGCTACGAGACCGCCCCATGGAAGACCTATTGTGGCATCAGTATTTGAAAATGCATCTATGAAGTCTGCACCGTCAAGAATTCCACCTACATAAACAAGTGCGAATACGCAAACTATGATAAGAAGAACGATGGGAAGAACAAGGTCAATAACCTTACCCTTTGAAGAAGGTACAACCTGTTCACTTTCTGCACGGTCGCCGCAAGTATAAAGGTCGCCTTTTTCCAAAGCATTCTTCTCATGAAGAGCCATAGGACCATAGTCAAACTTCATAAGTGTAAGTGCTATAACAAACACGATTGTAAGAAGCGAGTAAAAGTTATAAGGGATAGCCTTAATAAACAGGCTGAGACCCTGCCCCTCCGGAGCAAACTCTGATACTGCAGCTGCCCATGATGAAATGGGAGCAATCATACATATGGGAGCCGCAGTTGCATCAATTATGTATGAAAGTTTCGCTCTTGAAACCTTATGAGTATCAGTTATCGGACGCATTACAGAGCCAACTGTAAGGCAATTGAAATAGTCGTCGATAAAGATAAGCACACCAAGAAAAACTGTAGAAAGCATAGCACCTACACGGGATTTTATATTTTTCTTAGCCCACTCACCGAATGCTGCACTGCCGCCAGCTTTGTTTACAAGAGCAACAATAGCACCAAGTACAACGAGGAAAACAAAAATACCTGCAATACCTGATACTGAGGCAACGATTCCCTCATTAAGAACATTATCAACTGTTTTTATTATGTTGAAATTTGCAGCAAACATTCCTCCTACAACAACACCTACAAAAAGAGAGCTATACACTTCTTTTGTAATAAGTGCAAGTCCGATAGCAATAACGGGGGGAACCAGTGCCCACCACGTGCCTACCATTTTACTTGCTTCCTCCCCTTCTGCAAATGCTGCCAGAGGGAAAAGCACACATAGCATTAAAACCAATGTACTTGCTGTGAAAAGTAAATTTTTTCTTTTCATTTTATTAATCCTCCTTTTTCGACAAAAAAGGTCACGGCGGAGCCGTGACCTAAGGTATTACAAAAAAATCACGATAGCACTCCACATAAATGTGACAGTCCGGCAGATATTATCTGACGAACCAGCATATACTGCTTGGCAAGCAGCACACACTTCGGCGGTGACTCCTTTCATTCTCTACGAAATGCCAGGTATGTCGAGATTTACTTATAGTAACCGCACCTCTACCAAATTTGTCTTTTATTAATTTAACATTATGATAACAAATAATTCTCCCTTTGTCAACATATTATGATAAATGTTGTTATTTGATTTAATAAATGTAGGATTCAGGGTTTATAGGTTCATCGTTTGTCCATAGTTCAAAGTGAAGATGCGCTTCTTCTCTCTTCTCTACTGCAGCACTGCTTCCAACTTTACCTATAGCTTGTCCTCTTGTGACCTTGTCTCCTTCCTTTACGGCAATACCCTTTTTCAGATTTTTATACACACTGTAAATATTTCCGTCATGTAGAATTTCTACTGTATATCCCCACAGCATATCCTTATACACCTTGCTCACAGTTCCGTCCCACACACTCACAACATCTGTTCCTTCCTTTGCCAAGTAGTCTATTCCCATGTGTGCACGCCAGTCGTCCATTGTTTTCGAGTAAACTGCTGTCTGTGAGTATCCGTTCAGAACTGCTTGTCCGCAAGGAAAAAGCATTCTTTCCGGTGGCTTTGTAACTTTATTCTTTTTATCCTCATCTTTGCTATCGGCATTGTTTTTTTGTGTAGGATTTTTCTCTTCTTTTGAAGCATCATCATTTTTTTCTATTTTTTGAGCCGAAGCGCCCGCAGGCATTACAGGCTCTTTGTCTTTTGGAATAAGAATGCTGCCTGCGTAAATCTCGTTACGCTTTGCCTCTTCCTTATCTCTTAGTGCAGTTGCCCTTCCTATAAGAAAACTCAGTAAAAAAACAGACACAACTATTACCAGAACAATTGACATTTGAGTTTTTTTCATATGCTCACACTCCTTATTGTAATTATTTCCTGTTTTCTTTAATCTAAACCCCTACAATTTTTGTTCCCGTATAATAGTGGGTAAGTATCTGGATATAGCTATATCCTTCCTTTGCCATGGTATTTGCACCGTACTGACTCATTCCTACACCGTGGCCGTAGCCGGTCACCTCAAAAGTAACTGAGGATTCATCTGCCTTGATTTTAAAGCAGCTGCTACGCAGTCCGAATAATGAGCGTATATCCCTTCCTGTAAATTCTCTACCACCTATTTTTATGCTTTTTACACTCCCACCCTCGCTTACACTTGGCACACCGATGTCTTTGCTTGAGTTAATAACGGCTTCCTTGTCTTTAGAAAGAAGCTTTTCCTTAAACTCTTCAAAGGGAAAAACTGCTGTTGAATAAAAATTTGGGGCTTCGTTTTCTCCGTGACTTTCAACACTTATTAAGTAGGGTACATCGCCTCCCCATACATCTTTTGAATTTTCTGTTCTGCCAGAGCCCGCCTGAGAATGAAATACCGCCATTGCAACTTCTCCGTTATAGGTAATTATCTCCCCTGCTGTCTCATATACTGCGTCTTCTATTTTTTTTGAATATTCGAGGCTTTTATCCCCCCAGCTGTTTTTGAGTTCCTCATCTGTTTTATATGCTTTACAGTGTGAAAAATCAGTGCAAACTGCTGCTTCGGGGTGCTCTGATGTTGGATTTTCCTTGCGGTATAATGCATAGCTTCGTGCTGCAACCGCCTGTGCCTTTAAAGCTTCTTTTTCAAAGGAAGCCGGCATTTCAGCGGCTACTACACCACATAGATATTCCTCTATTTCCATACTCTTGGTACTATTTTTATCTGCAAAATAGACTTTTATTTCTCCCGTTGATGAATTTTTCTTCATATCATTTTTATTGTTATGCAAATTTATCAAGAAAAAAACTATAATAGGTATAAGGAAAGCAGTTATTATACAAAAGAGAATTAAGGAAAGAAAACGTTTCATACGGATTATCACCCCATATAATAATATATTATTTTTTTACTGAAAAGATAACTTTTATTGTTGAAATTATGGGCAAATAATGGTATAATGAAATGAAAACGTTTAAACTGGGAGTGAAATAATGCAATATAATAAAGATTTATTTGAAAAGCTTTGTAATCTCTCTAAAGAAGTTTACTCTATAGATGCTGAGCTTTACAACAAGTATAGTGTAAAACGTGGACTGCGTAATTCGAACGGCAGTGGTGTGTTGGTTGGTCTTACAAAGGTTGGAGACGTACATGGTTATCTTCTGGACGAGGGTGAAAAAATTGCTGATGACGGAGTTCTCCGCTACAGAGGAATAAATATTAATGATATTGTAGAGGGCTGTGAGCTTGATGACCGTTTTGGCTATGAAGAGGTAGTATACCTTCTTCTCTTTGGTTTGCTTCCCTCTAAAAGTGCCCTTGAAGAATTTACACAGTATTTAGGCTCGAAACGACGGTTGCCTTCAAATTTTACTGAAGATATGATTCTCAAGGCACCCAGCGGAGACATTATGAATAAGCTTGCACGAAGTGTACTTGCAAGTTATTCATATGACAAGAATCCCGATGAGGTATCTGTGGAAAATGTTTTGAGGCAGTCTTTTGAGCTTATTGCCCGCTTCCCCGCAATGATAGCACATGCATATCAGGCAAAATCTCATTATTATGACGGAAAAAGTCTTATTCTTCACGCTCCCCGTGAAGATATGAGTACTGCTGAAAATTTCCTGTATATGATGCGTCCTGACAATGAATTTTCAAAAACCGAGGCACATCTTCTTGACCTTGCACTTATGCTCCATGCTGAGCACGGTGGCGGTAATAACTCTACATTTACAACGCACGTTCTTTCATCTTCCGGCACTGATACCTACAGTGCAATTGCTGCAGCAATAGGCTCTCTTAAAGGACCTAAGCACGGTGGTGCAAATGCTAAGGTTATGGGAATGATTGATGACTTCAAGGCAAATCTTACGGATATCACCAGCGAAAAACAAATTCGTGAACATCTTATTAAAATTTATCGCAAGCAATCTTATGATTGCACAGGTCTTGTGTATGGTATCGGCCATGCAATTTATACCAAAAGCGACCCCCGTGCCATTCTTCTTCGCAAAAATGCAGGTATTCTTGCAAAGGAAAAGGGTATGGAAGACGAGCTATATATGTATGACCTGATTGCAAAAAATGCAATAGAGCTTTTCGCTGAAATCACTGGAAAGCATAAAGACCTTGCAATAAACGTTGATTTTTACAGCGGTTTCGTCTATAAAATGCTTAATATTCCTCAAGAGGTATATACGCCTATCTTCGCCATGAGCCGTATCGCCGGTTGGTGTGCTCACCGTCTTGAGGAAATTATGGTTTCCGATAAAATTATACGCCCTGCATATAAAAACGTGTATACGGGCAAAAATTATACAAACCTTAATGATAGATAAAGAAACGGAGGAATTTCCACAATGCAGGAAGGCTACTCAAATTTTATTCATGATATTATTGATGAAGATTTAAAAGCAGGCCGTGAAAATGGAGTACACACCCGTTTTCCTCCTGAGCCGAACGGATATCTTCATATCGGCAGTGCAAAAGCAATCTGGATTAATTGCAGTACTGCAAAAAAGTACAACGGACTTTTTAATCTGCGCTATGATGACACAAATCCCCTTAAAGAGGATGATGAGTTTGTAAAAGCGATTGAGGCAGATTTACATTGGCTTGGAGCAGATCCTACAGGCGGTATTTTTTACGGAAGCGACTACTTTGACAAGTGCTACGAATTCGCCTGCAAGCTTATCCGTGACGGTAAGGCTTATGTGTGCGACCTTTCTCAGGAAGAGATGGCGCTTTACAGGGGAACACTTACAGAGCCCGGCAAGGAGAGTCCCTACCGCAACAGAAGCATAGAGGAAAATCTTGACCTTTTTGAGCGTATGAAAAATGGTGAATTTCAAAATGGCGAGCGTACTTTGCGTGCAAAAATTGATATGACCTCTCCCAATATGAATATGCGTGATCCGGTTATTTACCGAATCCTTCATATGAATCATCACCGTCAGGGAAATAAATGGTGCATATATCCCATGTATGATTTCGCTCACCCTATTCAGGATGCGTTGGAGGGAATTACCCACTCTCTGTGTTCAATAGAGTTTGAAAACCATCGTCCCCTTTATAATTGGGTAGTAGATAATGTAGGTTTCGAGCATAATCCTCACCAATACGAGTTTGCACGTCTTAATATGACATATACAGTTATGAGTAAACGTTATCTCCGCAAGCTTGTTGAAACAGGATATGTTGACGGCTGGGATGACCCGAGAATGCCTACTCTTCAAGGGCTTCGCAGAAGAGGCTATACACCAAGTGCCATATTCGATTTTATCGAACGCAGCGGCGTTGCAAAAGCAAACAGTATGGCAGATATAAGGCTCCTTGAATACTGCATTTGTGAAGAGCTCAACGAAAATGCACAAAGGCGTGTTGCTATCATAGAACCGCTTAAGGTGACAATTACTAACATACCCGATGACCATATTGAGTATTTTTCTCTTCCCAACCACCCCAAAAAGCCTGAACTCGGAACAAGAGAGCTTCCCTTTACAAACAAGCTCTATATTGAGCATAGTGACTTTATGGAAGAGCCTGTGCCGGGATTTAAGAGACTTAAGCCCGGTGGCGAAGTAAGACTTATGGGTTCTTACATCATGAGATGTGATGAGGTTTTGCATGATGAAAACGGAAATGTAACCGAGCTTCTTTGCAGTGTAGATATTGAAACAGGAAACGGTATGCCTACTGACGGCAGAAAGGTTAAGGGTAACATTCATTGGTTAAGTCGTGAAACTGCGGTTGAATTCAGTGTTCATCAGTTTGACAATATTTTTAACAAGGAAAATGTTGCCACACTTCTTGAAGACGATAACTTCGATGAATTTATTAATCCCGATTCTCTAATTGTTTTCGACAAAGCTTACGGCGAACCATCTCTCAAAGATGCACAGGTTGGAGAAAAATTCCAGTTTGTTCGTATGGGTTATTTCACACGGGACAGCAAGAATGAAAATGTATTTAACCGTACTGCTCCTCTCAAGAGCTCTTTTAAGCCACAATAAAAATTAGAAGTCTAATACTAATAAATTTAATCATATGATAAGGAGGCACAAATATCGCCATGAATAATGTAGTAGTTTTTGACCACCCACTTATTCAGCACAAAACAACCATACTCCGTCAGACCACAACCACCAACAAAGAATTCCGTGAGCTCGTTGAAGAAATCACGATGCTTATGTGCTATGAAGCTTTGAGGGATTTACCGTTGGAAGACGTAGAAATCGAAACTCCTATCACAAAGACAACTCAAAAAATGATTAAGGGCAAAAAGTTGGCTGTTGTACCTATCCTCCGTGCAGGTCTTGGCATGGTAAACGGTATGCTCAATCTCGTTCCCTCTGCCAAAGTGGGTCATATTGGTATGTACCGTGACGAGGAAACAATGCAGCCTCATGAGTATTATTGCAAGCTTCCCTCTGATATTGATAAGAGATTGATTGTGGTTGTAGACCCCATGCTTGCAACCGGAGGTTCGGCTATTGATGCTATCGACAGGATAAAGAAATATAACGGCAATCACATTAAATTTCTCTGTCTTATTGCGGCTCCTGAGGGAATTGAGGCTCTTTCCAAGGCTCACCCGGACATTGAGATCTACTGTGCAAATGTAGATGAAAAGCTAAACGATAGATGCTATATTGTTCCCGGATTAGGTGATGCCGGCGATAGAATTTTCGGTACAAAATAAAGTTTAAATACAAAAAAGGATTGAACGACTGTTCAATCCTTTTTTTATGTGTAATCTCTTATTCTTCGTCCTTGTTCTTTTTTATCATTCCGTTAACCTTTTCTATAGCAACGGGGATATAGTCAACAAGCTTATCAATGGGTGTGTTTCCTGAAGATACAGGAACCATTTTAATCTGATCCGCTGTAACAACTAAAAATCCAATGGGAGAAATCGATACACCTGCACCGCTACCCCCGCCAAAGGGCTTGTCCCCGGGATTTTTAGTAGGAATATCACTGCCTCCTGCTGCAAATCCGAATCCAACTTTAGAAATCGGGATAATCATAGTTCCATTACTTGTTTCAACGGGATCTCCAATGATGGTATTTACATCAATCATTCCCTTGATGTTTTCCATAACGGTGCTCATTAAATTGTTAATAGGGTGTTCACTCATACTTTACTCCTCCTTACCCTTTCGGGATTTTATTTTCATCAAAATTGTTATCGCAATAAATATAATATAAGCAATCCTGCTTTTAATTATGCATTTTCCGTCAATAGAAAATGCAGTATTTGTATAAACTGGGTTAATTTCTACGTGATGCTTATTTATATACATAATACTTCCTATAATACTTATTAGTCTATAAGCAGCACCCCAGAGAAGTCCTGTTCCAACTGCCGTTGTTGCCGCATCTCCTGTTCCAACGTCAATTTTTAAATATACTTTATCAATGCCTACATATTTTCTAAGCAGCTTAACTGTTTTATTATAAATTTCTGCATAATGCTCAATTCTTTCGCCAAGGGTTAATACATCTTTTTCAACATCTTTCACTCTTTGAGATGTGTTCTCTTCTGATGTATTTTTCTTCTTTTTTGACTTAACATCATGACCTGATTTATATATCGGAATTCCTGCAACAAAAGCTACTAGCATTATTTTTTTTTTCTTATAGTAAGCTTCAAGCTTAAATGGTAAAAATAATACAGAAATAAGAATAACAAGTACTGCTGCAACAATAGCATACATCAACTATTCATCAATCTCCTCTGCAGTTTCGTTTGTCTTAATATACTCTTCTATAATATCCGACGGTTTTACATCTAAAGATTCTGCCGCAACTGCTTTTTCGGGAAGCGGCGGCAAATCCTCAAGAGATTTCAGTCCAAAACATCTGAGAAACTCCATTGTCGTTCCGTAAAGAATCGGGCGGCCTGGGGTTTCTGCCCTGCCAAGCTCATCAATAAATCCTCTCTCCAAAAGTCTGGTAACTGAATATGTACAGTCAACACCACGGATAAATTCGATAGTCCCTTTGGTGACGGGCTGATTATACGCGATAATTGACAAGGTTTCAAGTGCTGCTGAGGAAAGCCCTGCCTGCTTTTTAATCTGTGTGACACGTTTTATGCACTCAAAATAATCGGGATTGGAACACATCTGAATTGAGTTTTCAATTTCTATAAGTTTTATGCCTCTCTCTTCATCTTCGTATCTCTTTTGAAGGTTTAAAAAGGCGTTTCTAATTTCATCTTCTCTTACTTCAAGTGCTTCTGCGAGCCTGTCTATTTCAACAGCTTCTCCCAGAGAGAATAAAACTGCTTCAAGTGCACTCTCAATATTCTTCCCAATTGTCAAGTTCCACATCTTTTTCACCCCTCTCACAATAGAGACTGTTTCCTTCCTGAATTATTGTTACTACATTTTCTTTAATGAGCTCCAGCAAAGCAAGGAAGGTTGCAACATACTCACCACGCACCCGAAGTCCGTCAAAAAGAGATTCAAAGGTAGCCCTCTCTCCTTTTTTCAGCCTTCCGATGACACCTTTAGAGGCTGTCCTTACAGAATAGTTAGTACGGCCTATTACTCTTTTGAAAGTTTTAGGGTCGATTGGCTTGCGTGTCGCACTTCTGTCGACCACGTTAAAAAATGCCTCAAAAAGTTTTTCAATGGGAATTTCTCTGTTTTCAGTTTTCACCTTTGGAAGATTAAGAGGTTCTGCCCCCTTAAATACCACTCCATCCATTCGATGGCTGAGCTTGTCCATTTCCGCAGATATTTCCTTATACCTTTTATACTCTTCGAGTCTGTCCGCAAGCTCTTGACGTGGGTCTTCTTCCTCTTCATCAGGAGTTGGAAGAAGCATTTTTGACTTAATATAAAGAAGCTGCGATGCCATCACTAAAAACTCCCCGCCAAGCTCCATATCAAGCTGCTGCATAAGCTCAATATATTCAAAATACTGGTCGGTAATCATCGAAATAGGAATATCGCAAATACTTACCTTGTTTTTACTTATAAGATGAAGTAAAAGGTCCAACGGCCCCTCAAACACATCTATTTTAAACGAAAGTTCACTCATCTTATGTTTTCCTTATCTAAGAATATTTATAAGTCCGAACAGGCATATTTCCCATAAATTGAGAAGAGGTACAATAAATAAGTTCAAAAGTCTCCCTAAAAATCCTGTAAACGACAAAATCATTAAAAGAGGAAACCCAAAACGCTCGTACATTAATAGCTTATTATAATTTTCATAAGACAAAAACGCACCAAGAATTTTACTTCCGTCAAGAGGCGGAAATGGTAGCAAATTAAAGATTGCAAAGCTTATATTTATAACTGCAAGCTGAATAAGGACAGTAAAAATAAAGTTTGTGAAAAAATTATTATATATCTCTAAAACAAATACATAATATATCGCAGTCAAAATTGTTGAGGCAAATGCAAGAATAACATTTGACACAGGGCCTGCTAATGCAACTAAAGCATTATCACGCTTTCTGTCCTTAAAATACATAGGATTAACCGGCACCGGCTTAGCCCAGCCAAACCTGAAAAACACCATACATAATGCACCAACAGGGTCAAGGTGCGATAACGGGTTAAGAGAAAGTCTGCCCGCATATTTTGCCGTAGGATCACCTAATTTATATGCTACATATCCGTGTGCATACTCATGTACAGTTATAGCAGTAAAAAGCACGATAAGACGTGCAACAAGTTCTGTAAGAGAATTAACAAACCAGTCCAACATTACACCACCAAACATAAAATCTTACTAGTATATATTACCACAAAAATCAATCTATTGTCAACCAAACACCAATACCTTAACATATTTTTTACATTATTTTGCCAGTTTAGTCATCATAAAACTCATTAATAGTGAAGAAGAGAACGTATACAGTTACGTTCTCTTCTTTAAACGTTATATCTTATCGATATCATTACAGCCACAGCTACATCCACCACATTCTTTTCCTGAAGGACAGCCTATACACTTTATGCCGTTCTTTTTCGCCCTAACGATATAGCTAATTGCCATAACTAAAACAACTATAAGAACTGCAATTATTACAATATTTTTCATTCTGATTACCTCTTACCTTATTGATATTTTTTTCTGTAAATTATTCATAGAAGCAGATTCCCTCTTAACAGCCTTATCAGTTTTTACTATAAGATAGGTTATGTATAAAACTATAAGACTAACTGCAATAAGTCCGGGAATAAATCCTGCACCGAATGTTCCCTCTGTAATCAGCGTACCAAGCTGATACACAAAAAATCCCAGAATAAAGCCCGTTGCAAGCTGAAGGCCTATGCCACCTAAAAACCATTTTTTGCTTTTTATTTCAGAATTCATAGCACCGATAGCAGCAAAGCACGGGGGCGAAAAAAGATTAAAGACAAGATATGCAAGGGCTGCTGATTTTGTAAGCCCCATTACTGCCTGAATTTCAGCTGAACCACCCGTAATCTCAAGGTTCTCATTAATGAAGCCTGCAATGGCAGGGTAAACAACGGCTACTGTACCAACTACATTCTCTTTTGCAATGAAGCCTGTAACGGCTGCTGCTGCAAGCTGCCACGCCTTGATGCCTATGACAGGGATTAAAATATATGAAATAGGTGTCGCAATCGAAGCAAGTATTGAACTGTCAGCCTCTTTAGCCACGGTAAATGACCATGTAAAGGTCTGCATTATCTGTACGGCGGCATTGCAAACAAGAATAATTGTACCAGCCTTTACAATATATGCCCAACCACGAGAACACATTGAGAGAAATGCTCTCTTGACACTGGGGATTTTATATTCAGGAAGTTCTATGATGAAGAAGGATTTTCTATTCTTGTGACCTGCAATCTTGTTTACAAGAAGTGCACCAAAGAAAATGATAATAATACCTACAAAATACATCAAAGTACCTATCCATGAAGCTTCCTTAAAGAAAGCACCTGCAAACAGGGCAATAACAGGAAGCTTTGCACCACAGGGCATAAAAGGAGCAAGCATTGCAGTTGCCCTTCGCTCTCTTTCGTTGCGAATGGTACGGCAAGCCATGACACCTGGAATTGCACAGCCTGTACCTATAACAAAA
>JAZRLV010000050.1:0-7320 GCA_045646985.1 Clostridia bacterium
GGAAATATTTGCACTCCCTGGTAACGGCGGGATAGCTGCCGATGCAACTTGTGTAAATATCGGTGCCAAAGATATTGAGGAAATAGTGAAATTTGCTGTTCAAAACAATATAGATTTTGCAGTTGTAGCACCGGATGACCCACTTGTGCTTGGTTGTGTCGATGCACTTAACGAAAAAGGCATTAAGACGTTCGGGCCCAATAAAGCAGCAGCAATTATTGAGGGAAGCAAGGTTTTCTCAAAAAACCTTATGAAAAAATATAATATCCCCACTGCTCAGTATGAAGTATTTACCGATATGGATAAAGCTCTTTCATATCTTGAGACTGCTCCTATTCCCACAGTTGTTAAGGCAGATGGTCTTGCTCTTGGTAAAGGGGTTATAATTGCACAGACGAGAGATGAGGCAAAGGACGCAGTAAAGAGCATAATGGGAGATAAGGTCTTTGGCGAAAGCGGCAGCAGTATAGTAATTGAAGAATTCCTCACAGGACCTGAGGTTTCTGTGCTTTCCTTTACTGACGGAGAAACACTTATTCCTATGGTTTCATCAATGGACCACAAAAGAGCGTTGGATAACGATATGGGACTTAATACAGGCGGTATGGGCACAATTGCTCCAAACCCTTACTATACAGATGAGATTGCTGCTGAATGTATGGAAAAAATCTTTATTCCTACCGTAAATGCAATGAGCAGTGAGGGAAGAAGCTTTTCAGGCTGTCTTTACTTTGGGCTTATGCTTACTCCAAACGGTCCAAAGGTTATTGAATATAACTGCCGTTTCGGTGACCCTGAAACTCAGGTTGTACTTCCTCTTTTAGAAAGCGATTTGCTCGATATTATGCTTCATATTTCTAATAAAACCTTAAAGGATGCTGATGTAAAATTCTCAAACGGTAGCGCTTGTTGTGTTGTAATGGCATCTGAAGGTTATCCTGGAAAGTATGAAACGGGCTTTGAGATTACAATGCCGCAGGATAAAAATATATATGTTGCAGGTGCTAAGCTCGACGGAGAAAAGCTTCTTACATCTGGCGGACGAGTACTTGGTGTAACAGAAACTGCTCCCACACTTAAGGACGCTATAGATAAAGCATACACAACTGTAAAGGAAGTAAACTTTACAAATACATATTACAGAAGTGACATCGGTGCGAGAGCACTTAAAGCAGGAAACTAATGAAAGGAGAATGCCAAAATGGTTTTCAGAATATATGTAGAAAAGAAAAAAGGTCTTGACCACGGTGCAAGTGCCCTCAAAAAAGACCTCAAAGACCTTTTGGGAATCAAGGGAATAGAAGAACTTCGTATGTATAACCGCTACGATGTTGAAAATATTTCAGCTGAGCTTTTTGAAAATTCGGTGAAAACTGTATTTTCAGAACCGCAGACTGATAACACATACACCGATTGCCCAAAGGGTGACGTTGTATTTGCGGTGGAATATCTTCCAGGTCAGTTTGATGCACGTGCGGCTTCTGCAGCAGAATGTATTCAGATTATATCTAAAGGGGACAGACCTGATGTTCGTACGGCAACAGTATATGTTCTCAACGGAAATATTTCAGAAGAAGAAGTACAGAGCATTAAAAAGTATGTGATAAATCCCGTAGAGGCAAGAGAAGCCTGCCTTGAGGAGGTTAAGACTCTGAAGGCTGACTACACAATTCCTACAGAGGTTGAAATACTTGAAGGCTTTTGTGCACTTTCTCGTGATGAACTTGTAAATTTCATTAATGAGCGTGGTCTTGCAATGGATATTGACGATATTCTTTTCTGTCAGCAGTATTTCATTGGTGAAAAGCGTGAACCTACTATTACAGAAATTAAAATGATTGATACCTACTGGTCTGACCATTGCCGCCACACAACGTTTTTGACAACGATTGATAGCGTTAAGTTTGAAGATGAACTTCTCCAGAAAACTTATGATGAATATATCAACGACCGTAAGGAGCTTGGAAGGACAAAGCCTGTAAACCTTATGGATATTGCTACTTTAGCAACACGTGTTCTTAAAAAAGCAGGTAAGCTTCCCAAGCTTGACGAATCAGAAGAAATTGACGCTTGTACAGTTAAAATCGACGTTATGAAAGACGGAAAAGAAGAAAAATGGCTTCTTCTTTTCAAAAATGAAACTCATAATCATCCTACGGAAATTGAACCCTTCGGGGGTGCTGCTACCTGTATAGGCGGAGCAATTCGTGACCCGCTTTCAGGAAGAAGCTATGTATATGCCGCTATGCGTGTTACAGGTGCAGGAGACCCCACAGTTCCCGTATCGGAAACAATGCAGGGCAAGCTTCCCCAGAGAAAAATTGTTACTACAGCAGCTAATGGTTACAGCTCTTACGGTAACCAGATTGGTCTTGCTACAGGTCAGGTAGATGAAATCTATCATGACGGTTATGTTGCAAAAAGAATGGAAATCGGTGCAGTTATTGCTGCTGCTCCCGAAGAAAATGTAAGAAGAGAACGTCCCGAAGACGGTGATATAGTAATCCTTCTGGGTGGAAGAACAGGTCGTGACGGCTGCGGAGGTGCAACGGGTTCCTCTAAATCTCACAACCTTTCATCCCTTGAAAACTGCGGCGCTGAAGTACAGAAGGGTAATGCTCCTGAAGAAAGAAAACTTCAGAGACTTTTCAGAAACAGTGAAGTTTCACGTCTTATCAAGCGTTGTAATGACTTTGGTGCGGGCGGTGTATCTGTTGCCATCGGAGAGCTTGCAGACCGACTTGAAATCGACCTTAATGCAGTGCCTAAAAAGTATGAAGGACTTGACGGCACAGAGCTTGCAATCAGCGAATCTCAGGAAAGAATGGCTGTTGTGGTAGAAAGCAAGGACGTAGAAAAGTTCTGTACTCTGGCTAAAAAAGAAAACCTTGAAGCAACAGTTGTTGCCACAGTTAAGGCTCATCCTTATCTTGTTATGAATTGGAATGGAAAACAGATTGTAAACCTTTCCAGAGAATTTCTTAATTCAAACGGTGCAGAAAAGCACATTGATATTGCTCCATTGAAGGCAGAAAGCTTTACAAAGGAATTGAAGGGTGGATTTTCTGAAAATTATAAAGCACTTGCAGAGGACCTTAATGTATGCTCTAAGCGTGGACTTTCCGAACGATTTGACTCCACAATCGGAGCAGGCAGTGTGCTTATGCCCTTCGGTGGCAAGTATCAGCGTACACCCGTTCAGGCAATGGTTAATAAGATTTCTACACCCGATGGCGATACCAATACCTGTTCTCTTATGAGTTGGGGATACAATCCATTTATTATGGAGAAGAGCCCCTATCACGGTGCTTATCTTGCAGTAGTTGAATCAGTATGTAAACTTGTTGCGCACGGCGGATCATTTAATGAGGTATATCTTACTTTCCAGGAATACTTTGAAAAGCCAAAGTCAGACCCTGCTCGTTGGGGAAAGCCCATGGCAGCACTTCTTGGTGCATATAAGGCACAGAAGGATTTTGAAATTGCATCTATAGGTGGCAAGGACTCTATGAGCGGTAGCTTTGAAGATATAGATGTTCCTCCGACACTTGTTTCATTTGCAGTTACAACTGACAGTGTGGATAATATAATTTCTCCCGAATTCAAAAAGGGAGGAAGTAAGGTTTATTTACTTAAACCTTCCTATAACGAAAACAATCTTCCTCAGGCTGCTTCTCTCAAAGAAGTATTTACAAGAGTTAATGCTCTTATGCGTGAGGGTAAGGTTCTTTCATGCTATACACCCACCTATGGCGGCATAGCAGAGGCTATCCTTAAAATGGCAATGGGTAACGGTATAGGATTCAAATACAGCGAAAAAGTTTCTGTTGAAGAGATTTTTGGATACAATTATGGTGCATTCATTCTTGAAACAACAGAAGAGCTCAGCGATGCGATTTTACTTGGTGAAACTGTTTTAGCTGAAGAAATCACTCTTGGAGAGGAAAAGCTTTCTCTTGCAGAACTTTGCGACCTTTATGAAAATAAGCTTGAAAAAATCTATCGCTGCAATATAGAAACTCCAGATACAAAGGTGGAGATGTTCAGCTATAACAATACGGCGGTATTTTAAGCAGCAACTAAGATTGCTCAGCCTAGGGTTCTTATTCCGGTGTTCCCCGGAACAAACTGCGAATATGACAGCGCAAAGGCTTTCCAAAAAGCAGGTGCGAAGGCGGAAATTTTCGTTATAAATAACCTTACTTCAAAAAATGTTTCTGAATCTGTTTCCGAATTTGCGAAAAAGGTTAATGAATCACAGATGGTATTTATTCCCGGCGGTTTTTCCGGTGGTGATGAGCCTGACGGTAGCGGTAAGCTTATTACAGCATTCTTCAGAAATAAGGAAATCAGCGAAGCAGTAATGAATCTGCTTAAGAACCGTGACGGTCTTATGGCAGGAATATGTAACGGTTTCCAGGCGCTTATTAAGCTTGGATTGGTTCCTTACGGTGAAATTTTAGAAGCTGACGAAAATAGTCCTACTCTTACATTTAATACAATTTCCCGCCACCAGTCAAAGATTGTGCACACAAGAATTTCTTCCAATAAGTCTCCCTGGCTTATGGAAACAAAAGTTGGAGATATTTATACAGTTCCGATTTCTCACGGTGAAGGTAGATTCCTTGCAAGCGAAGAGCTTATCAGTAAGCTTAATGAAAATGGTCAGATTATTACTCAGTATGTTGACCTTCAGGAGAATCCCACCTACGATATTCAGTATAATCCAAATGGATCAATCTGTGCTGTTGAAGGTATCATATCTCCCGATGGCAGAGTTTTAGGTAAAATGGGACATTCTGAACGTATAGGTGCTAACCTTTACAAGAACGTTGAGGGTAATTATGACATGGGTATGTTCCTGTCAGCTGTAAAATATTTCGGATAATGCTTGAAAATTTCCTTTTTGTATTATATACTTATCAAGGTAAGGAGCTGATTTAGTGGATTCTGTTAGAGATAGAGTTAGTGAACACAATAAGAACAGACAAAGAAAGTTTTTGTTCGGGGCTATAGCTATATTAATTCTTGTTGTTATTTCTGTTTTGCTTGAAAATCAGATTGATATGAAGCCTACTGATGTTACTATCATGAAAGATGAAATATCTGATGAAAAAGCTGTTTTTATTCCATTAAAGGAGCTTGATACCAGAATAATTGCCGTAAAGGCTACTGACGGTAGCTATCGAATTGCTTTTGATGATTGTACAGGCTGCTATCATAGGTTTGGTAAACATGGTAATTTTAAAAATAATGCCGATAACACAGGTCTTATTTGCCAGAACTGTGAAAGTGAAGTAATGTATGACGAGATGGGTTATCTTACAGAGGAGAGTATGCCATATCCGATTCCGGAGATAGAAATTACCTCCATGGATGACAGATTTATTATCTCGGCGGACTATCTGGATAAAAAGAAGCAGGCTCTGGAAGAAATGCGTAGCGGAAAAATTGTAAATAATTACAGAGAAAACCCTAATTAAAAATAAGAAATATTTCACAAACATTAAAATCTCTTTTCCTGTTAAAACTAAGCAGGAAAAGAGGTTTTTGTTTATGAAAGTAATTATAATATTAGTTTTGGTTATTATATCCTCCTGTTCTCCATATAAACAAGCAAAAAAAGACAGAGATTTAGAAGATATGGTAAAAAGTCACTCCATCAATACCCCCATAATAAAAGAAAATGAAGTCAGTCTGGGAGAAGCAACAACTAAAATTATTGACACCGGTAAAAATCGTGTGGATAACATTTTCTTAGCGTGTAAAAAGGTAAGCGGTATAAAACTTTCGCCCGGTGAAGAATTTAGCTTCAATAATCTTACAGGAAAGAAAAACAAAACGAACGGGTACAAATATGCCCCAGTACTGATAAATGGTGAAAAAAGCTATGGAATAGGGGGAGGAGTATGCCAGGTGAGCACAACAATTTATATAGCTGCACTGAATGCCGGATTAAAAATTACCGAGCACCATAATCATAGCGAGCCTGTTGCATATGCTCCTTATGGGAAGGATGCTACAGTCGTATTTGGAGTCAAGGATTTTAAGTTTGAAAATAATACAGATGACGACTTATACATTTATGTGTGGATAAAAGAGGGAAATGTGTTTTCAAAAATTATAAAAAAAGAACTTGAAATAATTAATTCGTAAAACAAAACGTCACAGAATTTTATTTTGTGACGTTTTTTATATTTATAAATAAATTTCTTAAAAAAACTCTTGACTTATATAATACATTATGTTATTCTAAGTATAGTAAATAACAGTAATGATTACTGTTATTAGAAAGGAGAAATTAAGTGAGGTATAGCAGACAACGTGAGGCTCTCTTAGAGCTACTGCGTTCAACGAATACACATCCTGATGCAGAATGGTTATACACTGGTCTTAAGAAAGAATATCCAAACATATCTCTTGGTACAGTATACAGGAATTTACGCCAGCTTACTGACGCAGGGGAGATTTTAGAGCTTAGTGACGGCATGATTTCTCATTTCGACGGTGACATATCGCCTCACTATCATATGAAATGTAACTCTTGCTTTGGAATCTATGATATTCATAAAGATAATGTATCTATTACTGTAAAAACGGATAATGGTTTTACCATTGACGGATTTAGCCTTATGCTTAATGGTATTTGCCATAATTGTCAACAAGAAAATTAAAATTTTTATAAAAGAAAGGAAAAATATTATGAAAAAGTTTGTATGTTCAGTATGTGGTTATGTTCACGAGGGAGATTCTGCTCCCGAAAAGTGTCCTCAGTGCGGTGTTCCCTCTTCTAAATTTAACGAGCAGTCAGGTGAGAAGATATGGGCAGCAGAGCACGTTATCGGAGTAGCAAAGGGTGTTAGCGAAGATATTATTGCAGACCTTCGTGCTAATTTTGAGGGCGAGTGCTGTGAGGTTGGTATGTATCTTGCCATGGCTAGAGTCGCTCATCGTGAGGGTTATCCTGAAATTGGACTCTACTGGGAAAAGGCTGCATATGAAGAAGCAGAGCACGCTGCAAAATTTGCTGAGCTTCTTGGTGAGGTTGTAACAGATTCTACAAAGAAAAATCTTGAAATGAGAGTTGATGCTGAAAATGGTGCAACAGCAGGTAAGTTTGACCTTGCAAAGCGCGCCAAGGAGGCAAGTCGGAGGCCAAGCGGTCTTAGGAAGACAATTAGGGGCTACAACTCCTTGGCTCACAGAACGACATGGCTACGATCCGACTTATTCTACAAAGAAAAATCTTGAAATGAGAGTTGATGCTGAAAATGGTGCAACAGCAGGTAAGTTTGACCTTGCAAAGCGCGCCAAGGAGGC
>JAZRLV010000051.1:0-2612 GCA_045646985.1 Clostridia bacterium
GAACCGCCTTTAAGGGGGAAAAACCTTTTTGATGTCAAGACCGTATATCCGGATTTTGCAAATGACGAGGGTGGCATTACATACAGCAATACAAGCCTTGGGAAAATTTATGCGGTTTCTATGTTAAGCCAGTATAAAGAATATACCCGCTACACCATCACGGCAGATTACGAAATCACGGGAAACGAGGGAAACGCTGTTTATTTTTATGTATCTTACACGGATGGCACTGATATAGGCTTTTGGGATTCATTGGGAGGAGTTTTCACAGGTGATAGGAGCGGAAAAGTTAAGATAACTACTTTGGGCGGAAAAACTGTAAAAAAGATAGCTTTAGCATACTCCTACGCTAATAAAATCAATGTTAAGCTTACCAATATGCAAATTAAGGAAATGGAGCCAAAAACCATACTGCTAAAAGACGGCTCTCTTAAAGGAGATATACCGACCTTTAAGGGAACAACAATAATAGAAATCCAGGCGGAAGAGACTGTAACAATAAGCGGAAAATATAAAAGACAGGAGGGATAAAATGAACGGAGTAACGATAAAGAATTGTGTTTTAATTACAATATCGGTGATAGGAGGCTTTTTTGTGGATTTTCTGGGCGGAGTTGACGCTATTCTTAAGGCACTGATTATATTTATGGCAGTGGACTATATAACGGGGCTTATGGTAGCGTTTGTCTTTCATAAATCAAGAAAAACGAGGGGCGGAGGAGCCAGCAGTAAGGAGGGGTTCAAGGGCATTGTCAAAAAGACGTGTATACTGCTTCTTGTAGGGCTTTCCCACGAATTGGACCTTGTAATGAAGGTGGATTACATAAGAGCAACTACGGTTGTATTCTTTTTGGCAAATGAAGGACTCAGCGTGCTTGAAAATGTGGGGCTGATGGATATTGGTTATCCGCAGTTTTTGAAGAAGGCACTGGAGGTACTTAAGGAAAAAGGAGATGAAGTACGTGAGTAATCTTCCCGAAAAATTCACAATACCCAAAGAAAGAATACCAAAAGCTTTTCCGCAAGGGGCAATCAGTGCGTGCGTGGCAGTTTCAATAACTAAAATACTTGAGGTTATAGGCTATGTAAAGACAGGTGAGTACACAGAGCTTTCAAAGGGCTACACCTATGGCAGGCATAACCACCCTGATAAAAGAGAGGGCGGTATGGATTATGAATATGCATTAGAAAGCCTTAAAAAGCGAGGGAGTGTACCTGCAGATATGTACACCGATTATGATGAAATGCCTAATATCCGTGACCGCCTTTTTGCTTGGGAGAGCTTTAACGAGCTTGAAAAAGAGGCTGAAAAGACCAAAATCAAAGCATGGGAAAAAATTCAGGGCAATATTTATAAGTTTGATAACATCAAAAAGTATCTCTATGAGAAAAAGATGCCCCTTATCGGAAATATGACGGGAAATAGACAGCACTGCACCGTTATAGTGGGCTATGACGGGGACAAGCTTCTCTACCAGGACCACGACGCGACAGGAAGAATTACAAGTACAAAGCATACTAAGTTTAATTATGCATATTATATTGATGGAGGGGTTGATGAAATGAGTAATTTTAAGAGCTATAATATTGAGGAATTTAAAAAATACATAAATTCGCTTAATATTTCCCGAAGAATCAGTAGAATTCAGCTGCACCATACATATTCCCCAAGCTATAAGCAGTTTACAGGAAGCAATCATACCGCCCTTCAGACGGGAATGAGAAACTATCATATTAAGACTAACGGGTGGTCTGATATAGCACAGCATTTTACTATATTTCCTGATGGCATTATTGTGTCAGGCCGCAGTATGGAAATGATTCCGGCAGGGATAAAGGGTGCAAATACCGGTGCAATTTGTATTGAATGTCTGGGTAATTTTGACAAGGGCAGAGACGCTATGACGGACTCTCAGAAAAATGCAATTGTGGATGTTACAAGGATACTTCTTGAAAGATTCGGGCTCGATGCAAAAACGGCGGTGGTTTACCACGGCTGGTGGAGCTCAGGGGGAGCAGCATTAGGGGACTATTATAAAGATAAGTCAGCCAAAACCTGCCCCGGCACAGATTTTTTTGGAGGAAACAGCCGCAAAGCATTTGAGGAAAACTTGCTCTCGCTTATTGAAAATTATGGAGAAACTCAAAACGAGGAAGAGAGGAAAGCAGTCGAAATAAAGGAAATTGTAGAAAGACTGTCAGCCGAGGGGATTTTAAGCGACTATGCACTGTGGGTAAAAAAGTGCAGCGAGGATATTAACGTTTACTGGCTTTGCTTTAAAATGGCAAATTATCTTAAGACCTCATAATTTAAAACTATGAAAAAGAAGGGCGTGTGAAACCTGTTTTCTACACTCCCTTCTTTTTTGTTAAAAAACTTTTTGGAAAATAACAATTTTTTTTTAAATACCTATTGACAAATTATCCTAAAACAAGTATAATAGGTCAAGTCAGCGGATAACAAGCGTATTAACGCATCACCATCTGACGTGACGACATATCCGGCCCGGTAGTTCAGTTGGTTAGAACGCCAGCCTGTCACGCTGGAGGTCGAGGGTTCGAGCCCCTTCCGGGTCGCCAATTTTGCTGCCCTAGCTCAGTTGGCAGAGCAC
>JAZRLV010000052.1:0-3045 GCA_045646985.1 Clostridia bacterium
CGTAGTTTGTAGCCATTTCTGCTTGTTTTCGCCGAACGCGCCCTCTACCGTATCCACATACGCCGACGAGTTCGTGTTCGACAAATTTACCTTCCTTTTTCAATGTCTGCCAGCGTGTCGATAGGTTTATCGACACGCTGAAGAGGAACTCAAGAAATGAGTTCCTCTTCTCTTTTACTTTATAGCTATAATTACACGGTCATTTCCGCCATAGTCCTTAAATGTATGAACATATGAAAAATCCTTAAGCAGAGCGCTTACACTATCTTTCTGGTCGTAACCGATTTCAAGTGCCAGCATACCGCCCTCACTTAGAGCGTCATACGCTTTTTTTGCTATAACTCTGTAAAAAGTAAGTCCGTCCTCACCGCCGTCAAGAGCACGAATCGGCTCAAACTTACTTACTGCAAGAGTTTTTGTAACCTCGCTCTCTATATAAGGCGGGTTTGATACGATAATATCGTATACGGGAGGAATTTCATCATTAAGGACATCAAGCTTAAAAACGTTTGTGCGGTTTCCCACATTGTTAAGCTTTGCATTTTCTTCTGCCGCAGAAATCGCCCCGTCAGAAATATCAGTAAGGTCGCATGTGGCGTTTTCAATCATTTTAACAAGGCTTATTCCTATGCAGCCGCTTCCCGTACATAAATCAAGAATTTTTGCATCTGATTTTTTATTATATTCAATAATTTTTTCTACAAGACATTCTGTGTCGGGGCGTGGAATAAGGGTATCAGAATTAAGCTTAAATGAAAGCCCCATAAATTCCTTTTCACCGATGATATAAGCAACAGGCATACCTGTTTTTCTCAATTCTATATAATGCTCAAATGTTTTTTGCTGATTTTCATCGGGCATATTAAAAATCATCGCTGCATTTTCTATTCCCATCGCCTTTGCAAGCAGCACCCGTGCATCAAGCAGGGGAGTGTCAGAATTTTCAAGCAGCTGTGCAGCATTTCTTAAAAGCTTATTTACCATTTGTCGTCCTCTTTGTTATCGGTAAGCACTGCCTCCATAGCTGCGATAGCAACCTCAAGCTGAGCATCGTCAGGCTCTCTTGTTGTAATGTTTTGCAGCCACATTCCGGGTTTGCTGAGAATAGATACAATTTTACTTTGACTTCTTCCTGCCCAACGTATTATTTCGTAGCTGATACCTGCAACAACAGGAAGCAGAAGAATACGCATTCCCAGTCTTGTCCAGATATTGTCCCATGAAATAAAGGAGAAAAGAATAATACTTATCACCATAACGAACACAAGAAAACTTGTTCCACATCGGGGGTGAAGTCTTGACATTTTACGGGCATTTTCAGGGGTAAGAGGAAGCCCTGCTTCATAACAAAAAATTGTCTTATGCTCTGCCCCGTGATACTGAAATACTCTTTTTATATCCTCCATTCGTGATACCAAAAGCACATAACCTAAGAAAATACCTATTCTTATAACGCCCTCGATAAGTGTTTTTAATGCATTGTTTTGGATAATTCCCGATAAAAAGCCTGTAATAAGGTTGGGAAGAATGAAAAACAGACCAATCGAAAATATAAGCGCTATAAAAAGAGAAAAGTATATAACAATATCCTTTACCTTATCACCAAATTTGTCGGAAAGCCACTTGTCAAATTTTGATTCTGCGGAAGAATCCTCCTCCAAATCAAAGAATTCAGCGCTCCACATAAGGGCACGTATACTGCATATCATTGAATCGAAAAATGCAAATACTCCACGCACAACAGGAATTTTATTAACATGATATTTAGTAACAAGAGAGCTGACAGCTCTCTTATCAAGCTCAATTTCACCGTCGGGCTTTCTTACTGCTGTTGCAATTTCTTTAGGCCCACGCATCATAACACCCTCCATAACGGCACTTCCGCCGATAGAGGTCATATGCTTCTTTTCTTCCATACAAAACGCTCCTTTCAAAGAACATATCGTATTAATTATATCATAGTGATGGTTTCTTTTCAACAATTTTATAGCCTTAAAAAATGAATTTGTAGCTGCATAGATATTGAAAATAGTTTTTTTGTATGATATAATGTTAAAAAATATACAAAAGTGAGGTAAATATAATGAAAATTGCTTTAATCAATGAAAACAGCCAGGCGGCTAAAAACGCCATTATTGTTGACACACTTAAAAAGGTGGTTGAGCCACTGGGTCACGAGGTTTTCAATTATGGTATGTATTCTGCGGAAGATGAAGCACAGCTTACATATGTACAGATTGGTATTCTTTCAGCAGTTCTTCTTAATTCTAAAGCATGTGACCTTGTTATTACAGGCTGTGGTACAGGTGAGGGGGCTATGCTTGCATGTAACTCATTCCCCGGAGTTCTTTGCGGACACGTTGTAGACCCTACAGACGCATATCAGTTTACACAGGTAAATAACGGAAACTGTATTGCTATGCCCTTTGCAAAAGGCTGGGGCTGGGGTGCAGAGCTTAATCTTGGTTATGTATTTGAAAAGCTTTTCGTTGAAGAATGGGGCGGCGGCTATCCTAAGGAGAGAGCAGTACCCGAACAGAGAAATGCACGTATCTTGAATGAGGTTAAAAAGGTTACACACCAAGACCTTGTATATATTCTCAAAAATCTTGATCAGGAGCTTGTAAAGGGTGCTCTTGCAGGCGAAAAATTCAAAGAATATTTCTTTGCTAATTGCCAGGACGAGGCTATTGCAGCTTGTGTTAAGGAAATTATCGGCTAATAAAATGAAAGATGGCAGTATAACAATTCGTGTTATACTGCCCTTTTTATGGAAATTTATTGTTGTGTTAGGTAAAGCTGTGTGTTATAATGATTTCATAAAAATGTGAAGATGTTGAATGTTCTCGAATAGATAGCCATTGAAGTATTATCCGAACCCGCCTAAAACAGCTAAATAGAATTTATAATTCATTCTGCCTTGCTTTCATTTTCTGCCAACTTATGTAGCCATAGATGTCGTTAAAAAGAAATGAAACAAAGCAAACGACTACAGAAATGTATCGTATGTTAGAAAAACTTGCTAACACCCATAATGCTATCAGA
>JAZRLV010000053.1:0-4300 GCA_045646985.1 Clostridia bacterium
CCTTTTTTAAACTTTTTTCAGTTTTTTTCGAGGTCTGACGTTTTTTCGTGTTTTTTGCGACAACGTCAGTTATCTTAGCACATTTCCCCCTACATTGTCAATACCTTTTTTAAAGTTTTTTGAAAAAAGTTTTTTAAAGCAGCTGTTGCTCGTTAATTACAAGCTTAAATCTTAGCTTTAAGGCATCGGCAGCTTTGCGACACATTATCATTCTGCCCATAAATATCTCAAAATAATCCATAACTGAACCAAAATTTGTATTTACATCTAATTTTAATGTAATAACTGTTTTTTCTTCATTATGATTTCCTATAGCGGTGACAACCGTTGCAACATCACTGCTTTCCACATTTAATTTATCCAAAATACGAAATGCCATCACCGCACCGCTTTGGCTATGCTTGTCACGGTTAACAAGATTTCATAGCGCACATCCACAAAATTAATTTCCTTATATATAAGCAAAATTATTCTACCACAAATATGCTTTTATATAAAGCGCCCAAGAGTGGTTTAAAAATTTTTAAAAAAATTCTTGACAGTTAATTTTCTTATGTTATAATTAGTATGTTACTTTATGCAGAACTGTGTTAGCGCAGTCTGCGAGGGGAGGGTATGGAATGTCAGAGATCAGAGTTAAAGATAATGAATCTTTAGATAGCGCCCTGAGGAGATTTAAGCGTTCTTGTGCTAAGGCAGGCGTATTGTCCGAGGTTAGAAAAAGAGAGCATTATGAAAAACCCAGCGTAAAGCGCAAAAAGAAGTCTGAAGCTGCAAGAAAAAGAAAATTTAAGTAATTGATTTCGACAAGCCCACATACTCTTGTATGTGGGTTATGTTTTACTCAAATATTTTCTTTTCGGGAGGCATTGTATGTATATCAGAAATATGCATGATGACGAGTACGATGAAGTTATAAAGCTGATAACTAAGACAGTTCACTCTGTTTGTAAAAACGATTATTCAGAAAAGGAGCTTTGTGCGTGGGCGCCACCAAATTTCAATACAAACAAGTTTCGCAGTGCACTTAAGGATTGCCTGAATCTGACAGCTTTTGAGAAAAACATTATGGTCGGATTTATAAGTGTAGAAAGAAGCGGTTATATAAACAGGCTCTATACGCACAAGGATTTTCAGCACCGTGGTATTGCAACGGCGCTTCTTTTAAAAGCGCAGGAGTGGGCGAAAGAAAATGGAATTTTTGAGCTTAGTCTTGACTCAAGCAAGACGGCAGAAGGTTTTTATCTTAAAAACGGATTCAAAAAAAGCGGTGTTTCGCTAATGCAACGTGGAGATGTAGTCTTTAAAAATGCCGTAATGAAAAAAATACTTTAAAACGGGTGATATACTATGGTAAAGTTTGGCAACGATTGGGACAATAAAATCGGTGGAGAATTTGAGAAAGAATACTACCTGAAATTAAGACGATTTCTTAAAGAGGAATATGCAAATACAACTGTTTACCCCGATATGTACGACCTGTTTTCCGCACTGAAAGAAACTCCTTTTTCAAAGGTCAAGGTTGTTATTTTAGGGCAGGACCCTTATCACGAGCCCAACCAGGCGCATGGTATGGCTTTTTCTGTAAAGCCAGGGGTTCCTCTTCCCCCGTCACTTCTTAACATATATAAGGAAATAAATGCAGAGTTTGGATATCCTATTCCTAAGAGCGGATATCTTCTTCCCTGGGCAAAGCAAGGGGTACTTCTCCTTAATACAGTTCTTACTGTACGAGAAGGCGCTGCAAACAGTCATCACGGTAAAGGCTGGGAAATATTTACCGATGAAATTATACGTCAGCTTAACGAGCGCCGTGACCCTATTGTATTTTTACTGTGGGGCAATAATGCCAGAGCGAAGAAAGAGCTTATTACAAATCCCAGACATTACGTTCTGGAAACAGTGCACCCCAGTCCATTATCTGCATCACGTGGATTTATGGGTTGCGGTCATTTTAAGAAAGCTAACGAAATTTTGATATCCCACCTGAAATCTCCTATTGACTGGCAGATAAAAGACTGATAAAATATAGCCATCGGAAGAAAGGAGATATTTATATGTATAATCCTAAATCAATGCTTGCCGAAGAATTCATCAGTGATGAGGAAATTCGTGCAACGCTTGCCTATGCAGAGGAAAACAAAAATAATATTGAACTTATAGATTCAATTCTTGATAAAGCACGCCCACGTAAGGAGGCAAACGGAACTTTCTGCGCAGGGCTTAACCACAGAGAGGCATCTGTACTTCTTGCCTGCGAAATTCCAGAAAAGGTACAGGAAATGTACGCTTTGGCAGAAGAAATCAAGCAGGCATTTTACGGAAACAGAATCGTAATGTTTGCGCCGCTTTATCTTTCAAACTACTGTGTGAACGGCTGTGTGTACTGTCCGTATCACGTGAAAAACAAGCATATTGCAAGAAAAAAGCTTACACAAGAGGAAGTCAGAAATGAGGTTATTGCACTTCAAGATATGGGGCATAAGCGCCTTGCCATTGAAGCAGGTGAAGACCCTGTAAATAACCCCATTGAATATATTTTAGAGTGCATTAACACAATTTATTCTATTAAGCACAAAAATGGTGCTATCAGGCGAGTTAATGTAAATATTGCCGCAACAACAGTTGAAAATTATAAAAAGCTTAAAGATGCCGGTATCGGAACATATATACTCTTTCAGGAAACCTATCATAAGGAAAGCTATTTAAAACTCCACCCCACCGGTCCAAAGCACGATTACAACTATCATACGGAAGCAATGGACAGAGCTATGGAGGGCGGAATCGACGATGTAGGCTTGGGCGTTTTATTCGGACTGGAGCTTTATAAGTATGAATTTGCAGGACTTTTAATGCATGCAGAGCATCTTGAAGCAGTGCATGGTGTTGGACCGCACACTATAAGCGTGCCAAGAATAAAACGTGCCGATGATATTGACCCCGACGTTTTTGATAACGGAATTGATGATGATACATTCGCAAAAATTTGCGCACTGATAAGAATTTCAACGCCATACACAGGAATGATTATCTCAACACGTGAAAGTCAGGCAGTACGTGAGAAGGTTATTAAGCTTGGTGTTTCACAGATAAGCGGTGCTTCCCGTACTTCTGTTGGCGGATATTCCGAGGAGGAACGCCCTCACGATACAGAGCAGTTTGACGTGTCCGATACAAGAACACTTGACGAGGTTGTAAAATGGCTTATGGAGTTGGGGCATATCCCCTCTTTCTGTACTGCGTGCTATCGTGAAGGCAGAACGGGCGACAGATTTATGTCACTGTGTAAATCAGGACAAATTCAGAACTGCTGTCATCCCAATGCACTTATGACATTAAAAGAATTTCTGATGGATTATGCATCTGAAGATACCAAAAAGATTGGTGAGGCACTCATTCAAGCAGAGCTTGAAAATATTCCAAAAGAAAAGGTGCGCCAAATTTGTAAGGATAATCTTGAAAAAATACAGAACGGTATAAGAGACTTCAGGTTTTAAAGGGCTGTGATAAAATGCACAGAACGCATAAAGCACAAAAGAGAATATGACGTAATCTGAAAATGTGTAATAAGTAAATGTTAGGTAAAAATTCGTTTATCAACGAATTTTAAACTCGTAGTGCTTTATGCTACGAACAAACTTCACCTCTCGACGTACCATCGTACGCCTTCGGGTAACCCCTGCGGGTTCAGTTTGTCCGTTCTGCACTATTTTCTCTTTGCCCTGAAAGTGGTCTGTGATAAGAAAAAAAGGGAGATGCAAATTTTTTTTGCATCTCCCTTCCTTCATTTCGAACTTCGAACTTGGAATTTCTCATTTATTTTTCTCATATATCAGCATTAATCCCTTAAGCAACAAATCCTCATCAATAATGATTTCATTTTTGCACAAGGGGGCAATTACTTTTGCAAGACCGCCCGTTGCAACAACAGTGCAATCATCACCCAATTCCTCACGAAAGCGGTCGATGATACCGTCTATTGCACCTGCATTACCATAAATAATGCCACTCTTTATACAATCGATTGTATTGCTGCCGATGATTTTCTTCGGTCTTTCCAAAGCGATTCTGGGCAGCTGTGATGTACGGCTTATCAGTGCATCATGCGAAACTGCCACACCCGGCATTATAGCGCCGCCAAGAAACTGCTTATCACGATTAATTGCAGTGATTGTTGTTGCTGTACCCATATCAATGATTATCTGTGGTACGCTGTATTCAGCAACACTCGCCACCGCATCAACCACCAAATCGCTGCCAAGCTGTGCAGGATTATCAATAACAATGCTTATCCCTGTCT
>JAZRLV010000054.1:0-2761 GCA_045646985.1 Clostridia bacterium
ATTTTCTGTACAACCATCTGCTTTGCAGTTTGTGCAGCAATTCGTCCGAATTTAGCGGGGGAAGCTTCAAAGTCAACGCTGTCACCAATCTGATAACGCTTGTTTACAGCTTGTGCCTCTTCAAGAGTAAGCTGTGTGCAGGGGTCCTCAACCTCTTCTACAACAGTTTTTGTGCAATAAACACGCATATCGCCTGTTTCACGGTTAACCTCTGCAAAGCAGTTGTAGCCGCTTCCGAAGTTTTTCTTGTATGCAGTAACAAGTGCTGCTTCAAGTGCTTCAAACATTACTTCTTTTTTAATGCGTTTTTCTTTTTCCAATGCATCAAGTGCAAGTATAAGCTCGTTATTCATTTTTTCTTAAACACTCCTATCAAAATTTAAATGCAAGACGTATGAAAGAAGTCTTGCTTTTTTCAACTGTAATCTCTTTACCATTCACATCAACTGTGATTATGCCATCATTATATCCCTTAAGAACACCGCTTATTTCACGGCTGCCGTCAATGGGCGCAAAAAGCTTTATATCGATTTCTTCACCGATAACCTTTTCAAAATGCCATGCTTTTTTAAGATGCCTGTCAATTCCGGGGGAGGAAACCTCAAAAATATATGCTTCTTTAATAAAAGTCAAATCGTCAAGAAGCGGACTGATTTCACGGCTTACATTCTCGCAGTCCTCAATAGTAACGCCGCCGTCTTTATCAATAAAAAGACGGAGAAAATAATCACTGCCCTCTTTTTTGTATTCGGTATCATAAATATATACACCATGTCTTTCACATACATCAAGAGCAAGCTTTTCAAGTGCTTCATCGATTTTTGCCAAGGAATCATCTCCCTTTCATAATAATGCGAAAGAGTGGGTTTTGCAACCCACTCTTACTCTACCGTATGTATTATACCACTTTAAACCATATAATGCAAGTGTTTTTTGAAAAAACTTACATCACATTAAAAAATATCCTTATTTTGCTTTAAGATAATATGTTTTTTCGGCTACCATTTTGCCGGCGGAATTAAATGCCTTTAATGTAAGCGGCACTGTTGTTCCTGCGTATGGAGAAAAATCTATGTTTGCGCTGTAGGGTATAGCATAGCTTGTGGCAATATCTGTGCCATAAATGCTGTAAACAACATAGCTTGTATCGTTTGCGGGTGTTTTTACAAAGGAACAGATTTCAGTAGCTTTTGCTTCTACTGCTACATTTGTGCCAAGCTCATAGTACTGGGGCAGAGTTGCGTTTTCGTTGCTGCTTGAAAGATACTGCTCACTTGCGATGCCTCTTTTAAATGCGTCAAGATACTGCGCATTGTTTGAAAGAGAGAATTTATAGCGCTCTCTGTCATTGTCAAAGAGATATACCGCCTTTACCGCAGGATATTTAATAGGAAGATATGTGTAAAAATCATAAAGCTGTGCGCTTGAAAATGGCGTTATGTCTGCCCATGTATTGTAGTCCATATATGATGCACCGCCCTCGGAAACAATTATGGGCTTTTTGTGTGCATAAAGGCTGCAAATCGTATCAAGATGCTCGCTCCAGCGGTTGCGGTCAACACCCTGACCTAACGGGTCTGTTTCGGGCTGATGATTCATATACGAAGAAATTCCTACATAGTCAACATACGCATCTCCCGGATAGTAGAGATGTATATTGTTTGCCGGATAGAAGTTTGGTGACCATACAACGGGAACAGACGGTGCATATGTATGGAAAATGTCCGCTACAATACGGAATTTTTCAATATACAGATTGTAATTTTCCGTATACCAGGGGCAGGAGGTATCGTTCATTTCGCTTGCAAAACGCAAAAAGAATTTAGCACCGCTTGCCTCCATATCCTGTGCAAGCTTTATATATGTCGGGTCATTCGGCTGTGTCTGGAACAGATTTACAGGCTCGATTGCAAGCTGAATGATTTTATCTTTTTGTTTGGCAACATCTATATGACTCTGATAATTGGAAAGGGGAGTGGTGGAGGGCATATAAAGAAGATATGTTGACATATCCTTTCCGACAAGATTGGGGAATTCGTTCATATAGAACTTATTCATAGACCAAGGGTCATGAACTGCCCTGTCGCCCTCGGCATATGCGCCCACGTAGAGTCCGTTTGCCGGCTCATACATTTCTCCGAAATCCTTGCGTGATTTATATTCATCATTATATGTTTTTGCATACATCTGCACAGAAGAATTGATAAGAGTGCTTCTTCTGTTGGCATCAATATTTTCCTGTACTTTTGAAACGCTCTGCCAGAATTCAGCTTCTCTCTTGAAGCACACAGAAGCCTCTGCGTTCATACCAAGCTCGCTGTAGCATTCGCCAAGATGCTTGTAAAGCATTGCATTGCTGTTGCCGTCGTTTGCAGCAATAAAGTCAGGCGCCAGGTTTTTGAATTTGTCAATAGCCGCCTGATAATTGCCGCTGTTTTTAGTAGCAAGTGCATCTTCCCAGTGCTTCCACAAATTAGAAACATGCAGACCGCTGTTTTCTATTGAATGAATAAGGTTTCCTGCACTGCCCGTTGTAATAACAACGTTACCGTCCCAGCTTACTGTAGCATCCAATGCCTCTGCAACGGCTCTTATAGGTAAATATGTACGTGAATCCTTTATTACTGCCGCAGCATCGTTTAAAATGCGTGTGCCGTTTCGGTAAATACACGCCTCACCTATATAGCAGTTTACCGTAGTAGGACCTTTAGTTACGATTGCACAGCGCACCTCGCTGTCCCAGGAAACTGTTGCGCCCAGT
>JAZRLV010000055.1:0-22324 GCA_045646985.1 Clostridia bacterium
TATAATTCATTCTGCCTTGCTTTCATTTTCTGCCAACTTATGTAGCCATAGATGTCGTTAAAAAGAAATGAAACAAAGCAAACGACTACAGAAATGTATCGTATGTTAGAAAAACTTGCTAACACCCATAATGCTATCAGAACAATATCATTTGCAGCATAAGCCAGAGCAAAATACGGACTTCTTCTGAATGTGAGATATACCGCAAGAAAGCTTGTTGTAACAGAAATTGTGCTTGGAATTATATTTGTGGTACGGAAATATTTTAGTATGTAATAAAAAAGAACAGTAACTATAGTAGTGATTAACCACATAAAAGCAATTCCTTTTTTGGTTAATGCGTTTACTTTGACTTGTGCTTTGTTTCCGTTATACGGATTTTTAAGCCATGAGATAAGTGCAAAAAAAGCCATAGGCATTGTCATGCCGAGATAAGTTGTCATTTCGCCATAATAGCGAAATGTAAAGGAAATAATTCCGTAAAGCAGGCTAAAAATTATCATTAGCAGTTGTCCAAAAGGATTTCCTTTAGCGTTGAAAATAAGCGATGTAACGCCAATCAGCGATGCACACAAAGTAAGATAACTTTCTCTATCAAAAGTGCAGAATGAAACAATAATAAGCAAAACTGAAGATGTCCATAAAGTGATATCGGTTTTTGAAAAATAGTTTTTCAAATTAGTCATAATGTCCTCCAAAAAATAAACATCCGCAAGTATATCTTCTAAGACCTAACGATATACAAACGAATGCTCAAATAGCATCAACTACCCGGTGGCAGTGTGATTATTTAATTAACTGCATTATAGCATACAAAATTAAAAAAGGCAATATAAATTTAGTTTATTTATTTTTTGGTATTCTGATGTTAAAAATGAACAATTACGTTTTATTCTGATAGATATATCAATAGTTATAAATTTGATTTCTATTATTCCGGTTATTCCTGTTTTATGGTTGATTGCACTTGTGAAAGCTATCAGAAACAGAGAATACAAGCACATCAACTTTAATCTGATAAGCATAGCGATAAGTGTGCTGCTTTGGGTTTACTTTCTTATCAATAATATAGTTTTATTAATTGTCATACTATAACAATTAAAACGAAAAGATATAGTTGTTGTTTTTGACTTATTACAACTCATTAAGGACTTTTTAACATTAGGAGGTGTCAATATGGAGTTTGTTGTGAAAACATTTTCAGAGCTTTCTGTAGATGAATTATATGAGATTTTAAAATCACGTGCAGAGGTCTTTTTACTGGAACAAAATATTGTTTGTCAGGATATGGACGATACAGACCGTGAAAGCTTGCATTGTTTTTTCTTTAATGGTGAAAGAGTTGTTGCTTATCTTCGTGCGTTCCCATCGGGAATAAACGTTGCAACTATCGGAAGGGTGCTTACGCTTGAGCATAGAAAGGGAATGGGAAGCGAGCTTTTAGAAAGAAGCATTGAAGAAATAAAAAAGCGTTTAAAAGTAAAGAAAATATATGTTCATGCGCAAAAACAGGCGGAAAAATTTTATGAAAAAATGGGGTTTAACACAGTTTCGGGGGAATATCTTGAAGAAGGTATTGTGCATGTCACTATGGAATATCTCATATGAAAAACAGGAGGAAGGGTTATGGACTTTATAAAAAAACAAGCAGATTTTGACCTTATCAGCTTTGGCGAGGTTATGCTCAGGCTTTCAGCACCTAATAAGGAAAAAATTTCACAAAGCGAAACCTTTGAGAAAAACTGCGGAGGCTCAGAGTTCAACGTTGCATCGGGTGCTGCCAATTTAGGTATACGTGCGGCAGTTGTGACAAAGCTGCCTAAAAATAAGCTTGGTCATTTTGTAGCAAGGCGTATACGCTACGGCAATGTATCCGATGATTATGTTGTATGGGATAACAGCGAGCAAAAAAGACTTGGTATTTATTATTATGAGAGTGGTGTATACCCCAGAAAATCTGCTGTTGTATACGACAGGGCAGGGGCATCTGTATGCTCGCTTAAGCTTTCTGAAATTCCCGATGAAATATATGCGAGAACAAGAGTTTTTCATATCAGCTCAATTTCGCTTGCGCTTGATGTCAATCTGCGTGAAACAGCGCTGGAAATGATAAAAATGATGAAGCGCAATGGCGTAGCAATAAGCTTTGATGTTAATTATCGTGCAACGCTGTGGAGTGAGGAGGAAGCAAGGGAAGTAATAGAGAAAATTTTCCCGATGGTTGATATATTGTTTGTTTCTGAAGAAACCTCCAGAAGAATGCTTCAGCGCACAGGTACGCTTGACGAAATTATGAAAGGCTATGCAGATACATACGGCTGCAAGGTAGTAGCAACAACACGCCGTGAGGTTGTGAGTCCTACAAAGCACAATTTTGGATCACGTGTTTATTATGACGGTAAATTTTACGAGGAACCGCATTATATGAATATAGAGGTAATTGACCGTGTAGGCAGCGGAGATGCATTTGTTGCAGGTATGCTTTACGGAATACTCTCAGACGGGGATATTGAAAAGGCAATGTCCTACGGCAATGCGTTGAGCGCTATTAAAAATACTGTATCGGGAGATATGTCGATAAGCTCTATTGATGAGGTTGATTCGGTTATAAAATCTCATAAAGCAGTAGGGCATCAAGACGAAATGGTAAGATAGTCATCTGCGATAAAATGCACAGACCGCAAGATAATTATGTAATGCGAAATGCGAAATGTAAAATGCGAAATTGAGGAAGGTTTTCGCCAAGCGAAAACCCACATTCATTTCGAACTTCGAACTTCGAACTTCAAATTTCGAATTAAAAAATCACATATTATGTCTGTTCTGAAGCTATCCTCAAAATACAAATTTATTGCTGAATATAATTCCATTCATGGGGCAAAATAGCACAAATATGATTGAATGGAAGTCATTTATGATTAAAGACAGAAAAAATCTTTTCTACAATATTTGTGCTGATATCTTAGGCTCGCTGATACTTGCTGTAGGTATTTACTGCTTTGCCGAAAAGGTTAATATTGCTCCGGGCGGTGTGTCGGGTATTTCTATTATGATAAAATATCTGACAAATCTGCCCGTAGGATTAATGACGCTTGTAATAAATATTCCGCTACTGTTTCTTGCGTATCGATTCATGGGAAAGCACTTCGCTATTCGTACAATAAGAACGGTTGTTATAAGCACAATAATACTTGACGGCGTTGTAACACCGTTTTTTCCTCAATATACAGGCGACCGTATGCTTGGCTCGATTTTTTGCGGAGTATGCACGGGAGCAGGACTTGGAATAGTGTTTTTGCGAGGCTCGTCTACGGCAGGTACAGATATAATATCGCATATGGTAGGAAAAAAACTTCCGCATATTCAGATTGGTAAAGTGCTTATGCTGATAGATTGCATTATCTTGGCGGCATCAGCATTTGTATTCAGGAATATTGAATCTGCACTTTATGGTGTGGTGGCACTTTTTTTCCAGACGATAATAATTGATAAAATTGTTTATGGTGTGGAAAAAGGGAGAAATATGCTTATAATATCCTCGAAAAGTGCACAGATTGCAGAGAGGATTCTTTTTGAAAAAGAACGTGGTGCAACCTTTCTTGATGCGGAGGGCGCATACTCCAGAGATCCTACAAAGGTGCTGATGTGTGTTGTGCGTGTGTGGGAATATCATCAGATAAAAGAAATAATATATGAAGAAGACCCGAGGGCATTTGTAATTGCTCTGGAGGCGGAGCATATAATGGGAGAGGGATTTTCCGCAATAAAAAAGGGAATGTAAAAAATGTCCAGAGCGCAAAAAGGTAACGAAAAAAGGGCTGTAAAAAATTTATTTTTTGCAGCCCTTTTTAGTTGCAATGAAATAGCATCTATGATAAAATCAAACTATAGAAAGGAAGTGTTAAATTATGAAAAAGTTTATTGCGTTTACTATTGCTGTGCTGATGATGTTTTCATCGCTTGGGGTGTTTGCCAAGACTGATTTTCTTACCCAGGTATACAACAACTATACAGCGGATTATTCATTTAAGATAAGGTTTGATTCAGGAGAAGAAATTTTATCGCTGCTTAATGAAATGCAGCTGCCGAAAGAAGTTGAAAATTTTGTTGACCTGAAAAAACTGCTTACATCGATTTTATCGCTTGATACAAAGATGCTTCTTCAGCTTGATGCAAGTGAGGATATGAAGAAGATAAAAATGGCGCTGACGGCAGATGCAAATCAGAATATTGATGTTAATAAAAATCTTAATATCGACGTTAAATCAAAAATTGGAATGTGGATTACAATAGATATTTCCGACAAAAACAGTCCTGTGATGCAAGTTATATATTCATATCCGTTTTTGAATAAATATATGGTAATCGATGCGTTTGAAATGGCGTCAGAAGAAGAAAAAGCGCAAATCGTTTCCACTTTAGGTGCCGTTATGAACAGGGAGTTTGTTGTTGCGGCAAATACATATTGCATGGAAGTGCTTAAAAAGTACGCTGACATAAGAGTATCTTCCGGAAAATGCATTATCAGCATGGATAACGAAGCACTTACAAAAATGCTTGATGAAATTATTCCTTATATCACACGTCAGATGGCGGGTACAATGCTCAACGTGGCAATAGATACAGAGGAATTCCTCGAAGTGCTTGACATGTTTGAGGGGATATCCTTTGACGGTCTCAAGCTTTTGGGTGATAAAGGACTTAAGTACACATACATACTTAAAAACGGAAAAATTTCACAAATGAACGTTGATGCTGATATCTGTATTGATGCTTCAAATATATATACAACATTGACAGGCGAGGCGTGGAATTTTGTTTCAAGCGGCAAGATTGAATTTTCGATAGATTCAGAAGCAAAACTGTCAAAAATAAATACTACAAGCGTTGCAATGCCTGTACTTACACAGGATAACTCTTTTTCTGTCAAGGATATGATGCCTGAATATGAAGTGATTCCCGAGGAGAATTACGAGGAGGAAGAGGAGTTTCCCTACTGGTATGTAGGCGACTGGACAGATTATATTCCTGTGATTGACAATGAAGTGTTTGTTCCGCTTCGTTCTGTGCTTGAGGGGGCATATGCTGATAAAGTCAGTATCTCTTACGATAACGGAGCTATAACAGCCGTAAGCGATTATTTCCCCGGCTTTACAAAAATGACGCTTAGCGTGGGAGGTAATAAGGTTTACACTGAAACTGTAGAATATACTACAAAGAATGTAATTATGGAAAACGGTACAACTTATGTAAGCAGCAAGCTGTTTGAAGAGCTTTTTGGTTGGGAGCTTATAGAAGCACAGCACAGTTATGTAACAGGCGAAAATTACTATGAGTTTTACACCCATGATTAAAAAGGGGATGCAAAAAAAGTCCAGAGCGCAAAAAGGCAACAAGCCTATCCTCTAAAAAAACAAAACGTCGGAATTTTCCGACGTTTTGTTTTTATCGTCATTTTATCTGTTAAGGATAAGCTTTGTAAGCTCAACGGGGTCAACATTCTTTCCGTCCTTGTAAACACGCATGTTACCCGAAGCAATCTCGTCAATAAGAATAACCTCGTCATTGTTATATCCAAACTCAAACTTGATATCCCATAAATCAAGACCGATTGACTTAAGGTCTTCTGCAACGATTTTTGTGATTTTGAGTGTCTGCTCTTTCATGCTTTCAAACATTTCGGGTGTCATAACACCAAGTGCTGCAAGACCTTCGCCTGTTACAAGGGGATCGCCCTTTTCATCGTTCTTAAAAGTACATTCAACATAGCCGCCTTCAAGAGGAGTACCATCTTCAATATATTCGCCGTATCTGCGGATAAAGCTGCCTGTTGCCACAAGACGGCAGATAACCTCAAGGCCATGTCCGAATACTGTTGCAGGAAGAACCTCCATAGTAGCGTCATCAATGTTTGCGCCTACGTAATGTGTTTTGATGCCTGCCTTTTTAAGCAGTTCAAAATAATGGATTGAAGTCTGAAGATTAGCCTTACCGATTCCCTCGATTGTAAGACCTACAGAGTTTTCACCGGGATCAAACACTCCATCCTTGCCTGTACAGTCATCCTTGAATTTAAGCAATACATTGCCGTTTTCAAGCTTGTATACGTCCTTTGTTTTTCCTTGGTACAATTTTTCCATTCTAAAAACCCCTTTTTCTATCAGATGTAGTTATTTTAACACAAAAATTTTTGAATGTATACAATTTTTTTTTAAAATGATAAAAAATAATAAAAAAATTTATCCCTTTGCTCGGTATTGTGTTGGAAGCATTCCTGTTTCACGCTTGAACACGGCAGAAAAATAGCTCGGACTTGAAAAAGCCATTTGGTCGCTTACAGCGGCAACACTGATGCCGCCACGCAAAAGCTCACAGGCACGGATTATCCTTAATCTGTTAAAATGCTGCATAACTCCGCACCCTGCATATGTGTGAAAGGTTTTTTTCAGATTGCTTGTGCTAAGGCAACACAGTGCCGCTATATCGTCAACAGACAAATTTTCGTCGATATGGCTTTTCATTACACCGAGAATTTTTTTGTAATTATGTGCGCCTACTGTATATTTCTGTTTTTTATTGGGTGATATTTCCGAAACGATTGAAAGGAGCAGAAGCTCAAGCTTTGCAACGGAAATCCTTTCGTCTAAAATGTTGTTTTTGGAAAAAAGCTGAGGTATATCGGAGCAGTCAAAGCTTGCATATATCTGGTTAAAGGTTTCCTGTAACATTTGCTTCAGATACAGATTCAGAAAAAACACACCGTTTCCCAGTTCATCAATAAGATTTCCGTTATAGCCAAAGGAAATAATAATAAGCTTGCCCGTTTGCCCTTTTTTGCACCACAGACGATGAAACTCCATCGGCTTGTGGAAAATAGCCTGTCCCGAGGAAAGCTCGTAAATGCGGTCGTCCTCGGACACGGTTATGCTCCCTTCAAGAGCATACACCATTTCCCAGAAGTCGTGCATTTCGCCTTCAAAATAGAAATCCTCGTGAGCATCACGAATAAATGCGCTGTTAATTGAAGCAATGCCCAAGTTTTGTTTTGGAGAATAGTAACTCATAAAAAATCACCAAAGTATCTAAAATCATAATTTTTTTATACAAATATGTGTTGACTTAATATTTTGAACAGTTATAATATGAGTATAACGCATAATCTGGAATTTGTAAAGGAGTTTAAATATGAAAGATATTACACTTGTTGTTATGGCGGCAGGTATGGGAAGCCGCTTTGGCGGACTTAAGCAGGCAGAACCCGTTACACAGGACGGAAAAGCGATTATAGATTTTTCTGTTTATGATGCAAAAAAAGCGGGATTTACAAAGGTTGTTTTCATCATTCGTGAGGATATGAAGGAGGATTTTATCCGCCTTGTAGGAAGCCGTATCGAAAAGGAAATTGCAACAGAGTATGTTATGCAGGACATTTCCAATCTCCCCCAAGGCAGAACAAAGCCGTTTGGAACAGGGCACGCAATACTTTGCTGTAAGGATGCTGTGAATGAGCCGTTTGCAATAATCAATGCTGACGACTACTACGGAAGCAATGCTTTTTTTGAAATTGCCGAGCATCTTAAAAATGCAAAGACAGGTGAATTTGCAATGACTGCATACGAGCTTGAAAACACATTAAGCCCCAACGGAACAGTATCACGTGGTGTATGCAGTGTGGAAAACGGACTTCTTAAAGATGTAAATGAAATCACAAAAATCAATACCGATATGACATATGAAAAAGACAATGAGTCGGTTAAGCTTGATGCAAAAACACCCGTATCTATGAATTTGTGGGGACTTACCCCCGACGTGTTTAGTTATATTCAGAAAGAATATGACAAGTTTTTAAACGAGGCAGACCTCTTAAAAGACGAGCTTTTTATTCCTACAATTATCAGCGACATGTCAAAGGCGGGACTTGCAACAATTAAGGTGTATACAAATAAGGATAAGTGGTACGGCATTACCTATCGTGAGGATTTGCCGCAGCTTAAAGAGGCGATAGGGGGATACATAAATGCAGGATTATACGAGGGAATTTGAAGCGCTGAAAGGCTTTCTGATTGAGGGAGATGTTGAAAGCATTGCACCATATGGTGAGGGACATATTAATTCTACGTTTCTTGCTGTGACAACAAAGAAAAAATATATTCTTCAAAAAATAAATACAGTTGTATTTAAAAAGCCTGAAAATGTAATGAATAACATTTTGCTTGTAACGGAATTTATCAGAAAAAAAGGCGCATTGACGCTTAATGTAATTAAAACCGTATCGGGCGAAATTATGCTGCGAATGGAAAATGACTGCTACAGAGTATATGATTTTATTGATGATTCACTTACTCTTCAGATGGCAGAAAACGCAGAGGTTTTTAAAAATGCAGGCTATTCATTCGGTGAATTTCAAAAATCACTTTCGGATTTTGATGCAAGCTTGTTGTTCGAAACGATAGAGCGTTTTCACGATACGCCCAATCGCTTTGAAAATTTCAAGGCAGCAGTTGCATCGAATAAATCAGGCAGACTTGACGCTTGCAAGAATGAGGTTAATTTCGTTCTTGAACGGGAAGCTACCTATGGAAAAATAGTTGAGGGACTTAAAGATAAAAGCATTCCTCTAAGAGTAACGCATAATGATACAAAGCTCAATAATATACTTATGGACCCTGTAACTATGAAAGGAAAGGCCGTTATTGACCTTGACACTGTTATGCCCGGCTCAATGCTGTATGACTTTGGCGACTCAATCCGTTTTGGGGCGAGCACCGCAGCGGAGGATGAAAAAGACCTTTCCAAAGTGCATTTTGATATTAATCTTTTTAAAGCATATGCAGAGGGCTTTTGCACTGCGTTGGGAGAAAGTATAACCCAAAAGGAAAAAGAGCTTCTTCCTTACAGTGCATATCTTATGACAATGGAATGCGGAATGAGATTTCTTGCAGATTATATTGACGGAGATACATATTTTGCTACAAAGTATCCCGAGCACAATCTTGTACGTTGCCGCACACAGTTTACTCTGGCATATGAAATGCAGCAGCAGATGGAAGAAATGAATAGAATAGTAGAAGAAATTATCAAATAAAAAAGCAAGCCATTAGGAGCCGTTCCCTAATGGCTTGCATTTTTATTTGAATTAATAAGAAAGAGCTTGTATAAATGTCACGTCGGAAAGTGTAAAGCCTTTCTTTGCTACACAGGTTTCAGAGAAAGGAACGCCCTGATATTTTCCCGTATCGGAATACGATGAAGACGATGTGGGGGCAGGGTCGTTAAATAAAATGATATCACCCTCGCATGCTACTGCAAGCATTGTGTGAGGGAATCCCTCGTATCGTACCATTACACCCTCGGGGTGCATTGTAAGTGCTTCCTTAAGTGCGGCGATTGTGACTGAATCATCCTTCTGGGGGTTAGTTATATATGTACCGCCTGACGGCTCTGCTCTACCACCGTAATAAGGACTTGTTTGCGGCAGAGCGCTGACAAACTTTACATTAAATGCAGAAACTATCTCGCTGTGGTAGCAATATGCGCCGCTGGCGCTCTTTGTAAGATTGACCGCCGCTACATCAGCAGGAGTTATTCTGACCCCCGTTACATTTGTAAGCAGCATTGCATATGAGCATGCCCAGCAATAGCCGCTGCCAAAGGAGGGGAGAGCAAATTCCGCCTGATTCTGGAAATAGTAGGCACTGTTCTGCGCTGCCGCACGTGTGTTTGCGGAAATCATTTTCGGGGAATATCCAAAATACACTGTATTACTTTGAGTGTCAAAGCTAAGCGCATAACTAAAAACAGAGGCGATATCACGTGCCGCTACCGCAAGATGTCCGCCAATATAAATACATGGGGCGGTGAGTCGTTTGTATGTAAATTCCTCGTCCGACGTTCCCGTAATGTCAGAAACTGTTGCGTAGATTTCCTGGGGAATAAGGCATATCGAGATACGTGAATTGCTTATGATAACACTTTCGTGGTCGGGATATGTTTTATAGCTGAGATTAAGCTTTGTGCAAAGGGTTTTTGCATCAACGTATGTGACACCGTCACGGATAAGCGGTGAAAACGGGAATTCTGTCTGATTTCCATTAATAAGAAAATTAACAGGAACATCCTCATACGCACAAACACCAAAAGCTGATAAAAGGATTAATGCAGCTGTTAAAAGTGCACATATTCTTTTCATAAGAATTTACGCCCCCTTCCGAAAAATCTACTATAATTTATTTATAACATAAATGTAGAAATATGTCAATAAAACAATGTTTGACATTTATATGCAGGATATGTTAAACTACAATAGTTAAATATATACAAAGGAGCGACAATTTATCGTGAGAATGTTTAAGAGAATTTTTGTTTGTGCACTGATTACGTTTGCAATGCTTTATACAACTGCATTTGCAAATGAAAGCATGGATTCAAAAACGCAGCTGAGCGTGGCTTTAAACAGTACTGCTGCGGTATACAACGCACAAGAAATAACCATAAATGCACCGATACTTGCATTTGGGAAAACATACGTTGATTTATATGAAACGGCATCTCTTTTAGGTTTATCGCTTGAATGGGTTGAGGCTGAGGTTCCATATGTAAAGGCTGTATGTCAGGATACTGTTACAGAATTTAAAATTATAACCTATTACGACGAGCTTGCGCAAAATAATAGGTTTTTTGTAAAGGATGACCGTATTTTTGCTGCTGCACGTGATGTGGCAGCAGCTGCGAAAACAACTCTGGAGTTTAAGGATTGGGTAATAAGCTTCGGCACGCATCCCGATATGGTTGACAGAGGTGTTTTTGGTGAAATAAACTGCACCTTAAATGTTAATTCCTATCTTTATGATACATATTTCTATGCGCCGCAGCATTGCGTATATCCATATCAGGCATATTCACACGAGTTTGTGGTAAGCGATGCCGCTAAGCTTGCAAAAATGTATCCCGAGATTGTACGTGTCGGCTCAATAGGCTCTTCTGTTGAGGGGCGTGACCTTGTTCTTATTGAATTTGGTAAGGGGGATAAGAAGATTTTTGTGTGCGGTACACATCACGCACGTGAATACATATCAACAACATATCTTATGTATGCGATAGACCGCTTTGCATATATGTACAAAACGGGAATGAATGAAACGGAATATAACATAAAAGAAATACTTGACAATGTGACGTTCTGCATTGTTCCTATGGTTAACCCTGACGGAGTAAATCTTGTGCAAAATGGTATCGATGCCGTGCAGAATCCCGAAAAGGTTGCCGCAATGCGTATTACCGAGGGTAAGGAAAACGGCTACCGTGCATGGAAAGCAAACATTAACGGCGTTGACCCCAACTGGAATTATGATAAGGAATGGTTTAAATACAGAGAAAAAACCTCTGCTCCTGCGTCAACGGGATATAACGGAGAAGTGCCAAACAGCGAGCCTGAAACACAGGCAGTTGCAGCATACGTGGATTCATATCCGTTTGAGGCGTTTTTGTCAATGCATACGCAGGGAAAGCTGCTTTACTGGGCGGAGGATATTACAAATCCCACGAATTTAGGTGTACTTGTTCAGCGTGATACGGGATTTTCACTTATCCGTGAGGATACCCCTAAAAAGTTAAGCGGAGTCGGCGGCTCGTTCTTTGACTATGTTTTCCGTAAATACGGTAAAGCGACTATGACAGTAGAGCTTTGTAACTATATTGGGCCAAAGCCTTATCCCGATACAGCCTTTGACAAGGTATGGGCGCCTGCGAAGAATGTACTGCTGATATTCGGACAAACTATCATGAACAGGTAGGCGGTGAAAAAATGAGGTTGCAGAAGTTTATTGCAGAATGCGGCATTGCTTCCAGAAGAAGTGCCGAAAAAATTATAGAAAGCGGCAGAGTGAGTGTAAACGGTGAAATAGTTGATTATATGGGCTGCGTTATAAATCCCGATACGGATATTGTTGAAATAGACGGACGGCGCATTGAAGCGGAAGCACAAAAATACTATATTATGCTTAATAAACCCAAAAACTATGTTACTACAGTGTCTGACGATTTGGGAAGACCTACTGTAATGCAGCTTGTTACCGATATAAATGCAAGGATATATCCTGTAGGAAGGCTTGACTTTGATACTACGGGACTTCTTATAATGACAAATGACGGAGAATTTGCAAATATTCTTGCACACCCCAGCCACGTTGTAAACAAGGTATATATTGCACGCATTGATAAGCCGCTTAGTGAAGAGCAGCTTAAAAAGCTCTCCGGCGGTGTTGAGCTTGACGGTGTGATGACTGCACCCGCAAAGGCGGAAAATATCAAGCGGCCGCAAAAAGGGTTTGAGGTTAAAATCACAATTCACGAGGGCAGAAACCGTCAGGTCAGAAGAATGCTCGAGAGTGTAGGCGCTAATGTTATGAGTCTTAAAAGAATATCAGTAGGCTCACTGACACTGGGAAATCTGCCCGAGGGAAAATGGCGCAGACTTTCTGATGCTGAAATTAACAAGCTAAGAGGTAAAAGGAAATGATTCGTGTCACAATAATTGATGATGAAAGAATTGTCGGCTCTGTATCTGACGAAAAGGGCAGCGGTGTATTGATGGCATGGGCACAGGAAAATGAGAAAAGCCCGGGGCACTGCATATTTACAGACACAGGAGAAATAAAGGATATAAAAGACCACGATAATGTGTTTGAGCTGCTTGTGCGTGCATCGCTTAATTACCTTGATTTACATGGTGTAAAGCGTGGCTTTTGCAGGAATGAAAAGCTTTTTGACGGCCTTAAAAAGCTTGGTTTTAAAGAATACAGTGACGGGTGTGAGGTTGATATATCCTCATTTTTTAAGCCGTGCTGTCATTAGGTATAAGCGAGTGATTGTCACTCGCTTATTTTTAATAGGAAAGAATTTAGGAAAATAAGTAAAAAAATATCGGTAAGATATTGAAATTAAGAAAAAAATAAGATATAATGTGATACAATGGGAAAAATTGAGGTTGATTAAGAAAGGTAGGAGGTAAATCAATGAATTCAATCGAAAAAGTATCCGACCTTCTTGCCAAAAAAGCGGAGCTTGCTTTGGGTGGCGGTAAGGAAAAACAGGATAAACAAAAACAGGGCGGCAGCATGAGTGCAAGAGAGAGAATTGATGCCCTTCTTGATGACGGCAGCTTTGTTGAAATAGGTGCGTTTGTATCTGCACGTAATGAAAACACGGCTTCTGATGGCGTTGTAACCGGTTACGGCACAATCGATTCAAGATTGGTGTATGTGTACTCTCAGGACGTAACAGTGCTCGGCGGAGCGATGGGTGAAATGTATGCCAATAAGGTGTGCAAGGTTATTGATATGGCATCTAAAATGGGTGCACCTATTATTGGTATGCTTGACTCAAACGGCGTAAGACTTTCTGAGGGTGCTATGGCGCAGAGCGCTATGGGCAAAATCCTTAATGCAGTTGCGTCAATAAGCGGTGTTGTTCCTAACATCAGCATTGTTTTTGGTAACTGTGCAGGCGGCAGTGCAATCGCTGCAGCAATGAGTGATTTTGTAATCATGAACGAGAAAAACGGAAAAATGTTTGTGAACGGTCCCGATGTTGTTGAAGCGACAGAGGGTAAGGTGCCCGCTGTTGATGCAAAGGGCAGTGTGAACGAAAGCGGTAACGCACATTTCATTGGAAGTGACGATGCTTCTTGTATCAATCTTGCAAAGCTTCTTCTTTCATATCTTCCTTCAAATAATCTTTCAGATGCGTTTGAGTATGAAACAGCAGATGACCTTAACCGTCCTTGTGAGATTCTTGACAATATCGATGCAATCGAGGATGCTCGTGTTGTTATTGCCGAAATTGCTGACGATAAAGCATATTTTGAAGTTCAGGCAGATTATGCAACAGAGGCATCTGTAGGCTTTATCCGTGTGAACGGAGCAAGTGTTGGTGCTATAGCAACAAGCGGCAAGGAATTGACAGGTCGCAGTGTACAGAAAATTGCAAGATTTGTACGTCTTTGTGACTGCTTCAATATCCCCGTACTTACAATAACAGATGTTGACGGCTTTAAGGTAAGCGCAGCAGAGGAAAACTGGGGTCTTGTAAGAAAGAGTGCGGAGCTTATCTGCGCATTCAGCGAGGCAACTGTAGCAAAGGTAAATCTTATTGTTAAAAAGGCTTATGGCAGTGCAGCAGTTCTTCTTAATTCAAAGGAAGCAGGTGCAGATATAGTGCTTGCATATCCTACTGCACAGATGGCGCCCCTTGCACCCGGTGCAGGTGCTACAATGCTTTATGCTGACAAATTCAAAGAAGGCATGAGCCGTGAAGAGCTTGAAAATGAATATAAAGAAACAGAGGCAAGTATTTACAAGGCTGCTTCTCTTGGATGCATTGACGATGTAATCGTTCCGTCAGAAACAAGAGCACGCATTGCGGCAGCGCTTGAAATGCTTAAGAGCAAGCGTGCGAGCGCTCCGCAGCGTAAGCATGACAATATGCCATTATAAGAGGTGAATGATATGTTAGATAGAAAAGAATTAATTTTAGAAGGTCTTGCATACACAGTAATGGGAATAGTTGTTGTTTTTGCAATTCTCGTAATCATTATGCTTGTTATCAAAGCTATGGCGCTTTTTGGCGGTAACGGCAATGATAAGAGCAAGAAGGAACCCTCACCTGTAGCAAAAGAGGAGAGTGCTCCTGCCCCCAAAAAGGATAACAATGTAATTGTTGCTATAATTACTGCGGCTATTGCGGCTATCCTTGGAAAAAGTGCAACAGGCTTTCGTATCCGTTCGTACAAAAAAATATCTGACGGTGAATGGAATAAGGCAGGACGTCGTGAAGTTCTTGATAACAGAATTTAAGGAGGATTTTAATCATGAGAAAATTTATTGTTAATGTAAATGGCGCTTCATATGAGGTTGAGGTTGAAGAAGTAGGCGCATCTTCAAGCGCTGCTCCCGTAGTAGCAGCTCCTGCACCTGTAGCAACACCCGCACCCGCAGCGGCACCCGCAGCTACACCTGCACCTGCACCCGCAGCAGCTCCCGCAGGCGGAACACCTGTTAAAGCTCCCATGCCCGGAAATATTGTTGATATCAAGGTGTCTAACGGTCAGGCAGTTAAGAAGGGTGACCTTCTTGTAATTCTGGAAGCTATGAAGATGGAAAACGAAATTTTCGCTCCCGCAGACGGCACTGTAACAGTTGTAACAAGCAAGGGCGCAACCGTAAACAGCGGTGATGTACTTGTTTCCCTTTCTTAATTGAAAGTGTCAGAATGGAGTGATTAAAGTGTTAGATAAACTTATAACAGGTTTTGGTAACCTGATTGCAAGCACAGGTATTGCAGAAATGTTTGCCTCTGACGGAATTGTTTGGTGGAAAACTGCACTGATGCTTGTAATCGCATGTGTTCTTTTGTATCTTGCTATAGTTAAGCAGTTTGAGCCGCTTTTACTTCTTCCCATTGCGTTTGGTATGCTTCTTGCAAACCTTCCGCTTGGTAATGTAATGCATCCCGAGCTTTTCCTTGGCGAAAAGATTGACTACGGCGCGGTTTTGCAAAAGGGCGGACTGCTCGACATATTGTACTTAGGTGTTAAGCTTGGTATTTATCCTCCGCTTATTTTCCTCGGAATTGGCTGTATGACAGACTTTGCGCCGCTTATCTCTAATCCTAAGAGTATTCTTCTTGGCGCAGCTGCACAGGTTGGTGTATTCATTACATTCCTTGGTGCAATTTTGCTTGGTGCCTTCCAGATTGGCGGATTCGGTGCAGACGGCACGGTAGAAACTATTTTCAAGGAAGCCGCATCAATCGGTATCATCGGCGGTGCAGACGGTCCTACAGCAATCTATGTTACAAAGACTCTTGCCCCCGGACTTCTCAGTGCGATTGCCGTTGCTGCATACTCATACATGGCGCTTGTTCCGATTATTCAGCCCCCGATTATGAAGGCGCTGACAACTAAGGAAGAGCGTATGATTGTTATGGAAAATCTTCGTACTGTAACACAGCGTGAAAAGATTCTTTTCCCGATAATCGTTACACTTGTTGTTGTACTTCTTATCCCCGATGCAGCGCCCCTTGTTGGTATGCTGATGCTGGGTAACCTTATGAAGGAAAGCGGCGTTGTAGACAGAATTACTAAGGCTGCACAGAACGAGCTTATGAATATTATAACAATATTCCTCGGACTTACAGTTGGTGCTACTGCTACAGCAGACACCTTCCTTACACCAAAAACAATACTTATCATCTGCCTTGGCCTTTGCGCATTCAGCGTAAGTACAGCAGGCGGTGTAATCTTCGGAAAAATTATGTGCAAGCTTTCAGGCGGTAAGGTTAATCCGCTTATTGGTAGTGCAGGTGTAAGCGCTGTTCCTATGGCGGCACGTGTTTCCCAGACAGTGGGACAGAAGGAAAATCCCTCAAACTTCCTGCTTATGCACGCTATGGGTCCCAATGTTGCAGGTGTTATAGGTAGTGCTGTTGCAGCAGGTGTGTTCCTTGCATTATTTAAGTAATGCCAAAGGGTGTATAAAAATGCACAGAACGCATAAAGCATATTATAGTGCACACTGTTTAAATTCTCTAAGAAAGGATAATTATCATGGAAAATAAAAGACCGGTTAAAATTACCGAAACAATTCTTCGTGATGCGCATCAGTCTCTTATTGCAACCCGTATGACAACTGAAGAAATGCTGGGTGCGGTAGAGCTTCTTGATAAGGTTGGCTTCAATGCTTTAGAGGCATGGGGCGGTGCAACCTTTGACAGCTGTCTGCGCTTTTTAAAGGAAGACCCCTGGGAAAGACTCAGAAAGTTTAAGGATAAGGCAAAAAATACTCCACTTCAGATGCTTTTCCGTGGTCAGAACATCTTAGGTTACCGTCACTATGGCGATGACGTTGTAAAGTATTTCGTGCAGAAATCTATTGCAAACGGTATTGATATTATCAGAATTTTTGACGCTCTTAACGACGTTCGCAACCTCCGTACAGCGATTGAAGCAACTGTTAAGGAAGGCGGTCATGTACAGGCAGCAATTTCCTTCACATTAAGCCCCGTTCATACTAATGCGAAGTTTATCGAAATGGCAAAGGAGCTCGAGGGTATGGGCGCAAGCTCCATCTGTATCAAGGATATGGCAGGTCTTCTTACACCTTACAATGCATATGACCTTGTAAAGGGTATGAAAGAAGCCGTTAAGATTCCGATTGAGCTTCATACACATTACACAAGCGGTATTGCTTCAATGACTTACCTTAAGGCTATTGAAGCAGGTGTAGATATCGTTGACTGTGCTATGTCACCCCTTGCTATGGGTACAAGCCAGCCTCCTACAGAACCTCTCGTAGCAGCTCTCGAGGGAACAGAGTACGACACAGGTCTTGATCTGATGCTCCTGAGCGAAATTGCTGACTACTTCAGACCTATCCGTGAGAAGTATCTTGCTGACGGTACTCTCAATCCCAAGGCGCTTGCTGTTGATGTTAATACTCTTAAGTATCAGGTTCCGGGCGGTATGCTTTCAAACCTTCTCTCTCAGCTCAAACAGCTCGGTGCAGAGGATAAGTTTGAGGAAGTTCTTAAGGAAATCCCTCGTGTTCGTGAGGACGCAGGTTACCCTCCGCTTGTAACACCTACAAGCCAGATTGTTGGTTCTCAGGCAGTGTTCAATGTAGTTTTAGGTGAGAGATATAAGAACGTTACCAAGGAATTCCGTGGAATGGTTAAGGGTGAATACGGCAGAACACCCGTTGAAATCAGTGATGATTTTGCAAAGAAGATCTTAGGCGACGAGAAGCGTATCACAGGAAGACCCGCCGATGAAATTCCTAACGAGCTTGATAAGTTCAGAAGTGAAATCAATGAATATATTGAGCAGGACGAGGACGTTTTAAGCTATGCATTGTTCGGACAGGTAGCAACAAAGTTCTTTGAATACCGTCAGGGACAGAAGTATAAGCTTGACCCGACTTTAGCAGATAAGGAAAATATGGTTCATCCTATGTAATAAAAAATTCCACTCGAAAGAGTGGAATTTTTTATTACATCGATTTCATTTTATGTCATGTTTATCAATGCGATTTTTGGCAACATCATAAACTTCGTCATCTGCTCTTGCGCCTATTACCACGACAAGCATTTGATCCTCGATTTTTATAAGCTTATATACTATGCGTATTCCAAGATTTTTTAGCTTTATTTTTAGAAATCCTGATAAGTTATTGCCTTGTTTATTGCCAAGGGGTTTGCCATACCCACCCTCATTTACGGGGAGAGGATTTTCAATAACTTTATTTAGCGCTTTTGCCACAACTATTCGTTCATTACCGGCTAAATTTCTAAAATCCTTTTCGGCTTCAGGTAGAAAAACTAATTTCCAACTCATTCAAACTCCACCTCGCCGATAGTATCTAAAGCCTCCATAGTAATACCGAGTTCTTTGTAAAGCTTGTCACTTGTAATTAAATTCGAGGAATCAAATTTATTCATTCGTTCATTTGCTAAACTTAAAAGTCTTGCGTCGTTCACCTCGTCCATTAACTTAACATACTCGTCAGGGGACATAAGAACACATTCAGCAGCGTTGTTTTTCATAACAACCTTTGCTCCGCTTTGTTTAACATCTTCAAAAATTTTCCCGGCAAGTCCTCTGTTAAATAACGAAATAGAAATAGTATCTCTTATAGCACTTGCAATATTTGCCATAATATTCACCCCCTACAACTATAAAATAACATACATAGTATCGTTTGTCAATGTTTTTAACGATAAAAATACTGATAAATATACTGCTCACTATAGTATATGCAAATGATAAGATTATATTTTAGCTTTTTTTGTCGAAAAGAATAAAAAATATTGCATTTTACCTCCTTGAATGCTATAATGAGAATGCCAAACAGAATTTAATAGTATTAGCTAACGAAACGATATGTTTTTATCATTTTGGTAAAAACATATGGGTTCTATTTATGTATCGTTTTGTTAGCGAACATGAATTCTGTTTGGCCACAGAGAGCCTATGTGTTTTTCGATGCGTAGTCTCTTCGGAGCTGCGCATTTTTTAATTTCAGCTCCTGTATAATTTATTTTAAGGAGGATAAAACGATGAAAATGAAGAGAGTAGGACTGATGAGAAATGTTGATAAACAGGGGCGTATAGTGATACCGAAAGAGTATCGGGATTTTTACCACTTAAACCATAATGACGAGGTGTTTATAGTAGATACGCCCGATGGACTTCTGATTACAAATCACAAGTATAAGATTATAGCAGAAGAAAAATAATAAAAAAACACTTGACTTTATTGCTCTAAAGCGTTAAAATATAAACAAATAAATTATTAAATGCGTTTGAGCAGGAACAAGTAAGCTTGTCCAAAGCCTAAAGAGAGCTGTCGGTTGGTGCGAGACAGTGGGGGAGGGCATGACCGAATACATCCTGTTAGCAGCGCACCGAAAAAGTTTTTTAGTAGGCTGCGCCGGGTGTTCCCGTTACAGAACAAAGGTATTAATGGATACCTTACAAGGCTGCGTTTGTGAAAATGCGGTAAACTGAGGTGGTACCACGGGTGATATGTCCCGTCCTCTGAATTATTATTCGAGGACGGGACTTTTTGTTTTCTTCCTCAAAAGGAAAGGATGTTTAAAATGTTATTGAAAGCAGGAATGTTGGTAGTGTTTTTTGCAATTATGATTGCGGTAGGCCTTTATTGCAGAAAGCATTCTACAGATGTAAACGGGTTTGTGCTCGGTGGCCGCAGTGTAGGCCCCTGGCTTACTGCGTTTGCGTATGGTACATCGTACTTTTCAGCAGTAATTTTTGTAGGATATGCAGGTCAGTTTGGCTGGAAATTTGGTATTGCATCAACGTGGATTGGTATTGGAAATGCTGTGATAGGCTCGCTCCTTGCGTGGGTAATATTGGGCAGAAGAACACGTCTTATGAGTCAGCATCTTGAAAGCGCAACAATGCCCGAATTTTTCGGAAAGAGATATTTAAGCCCGTCGCTGAAAATTGTGGCATCAATCATTGTGTTTATTTTCCTTATTCCATATACTGCTTCACTTTACAACGGTCTTTCCAGACTTTTTTCAATGGCATTTCCCAAAGTTGACTACTCGGTATGCGTTATTATAATGGCAGTTCTTACGGGTGTGTATGTAACTGCAGGCGGTTATATGGCAACTGCAATCAACGACTTTATTCAGGGACTTATTATGCTGGTGGGTATTGTCGCTGTTATTGCGTCAGTTCTTAACACAAACGGCGGATTTATCGAGGCGCTTAACGGACTTGCACAGGTTGAGTCAGATGTTCCGGGTGCATATAATTCGTTCTTTGGACCTGACCCGCTTGGGTTGATGTTTGTAGTTATTCTTACATCGTTAGGAACATGGGGACTTCCTCAGATGGTGCAGAAATTTTACGCTATTAAGAGTGAAAAGGATATTGAAAAAGGAACTATTATTTCAACCTTGTTTGCTGTTATAGTTGCAGGCGGTTGCTACTTCCTTGGCGGATTTGGCAGACTTTTCTCAGACAAGCTTGATGTTGTAGGTGGAAATCCTTCCGGTGGTTTTGATACAATTATTCCAACAATGCTTTCAAATCTTCCTGAAATAGTTATTGCTGTTGTAATTGTTCTTGTGCTTTCTGCGTCTATGTCTACTCTTTCATCGCTTGTTCTTGCGTCAAGCTCTACACTTACGCTTGATATGATAAAGGGACATATCGTAAAACAGATGTCAGAAAAAAAGCAAGTGCTTATTATGCGCATACTTATAGTGGCATTCATTGTAATTTCTGCATTTATTGCACTTAACAAGGATAAGCTTGGTTACATAGCAGATATGATGGGAATTTCATGGGGTGCACTGGCAGGTGCGTTCTTAGCGCCGTTCCTTTACGGTCTGTACTGGAAAAAGACAACTAAGCTTTCTGTTTGGGTAAGCTTTATCTTCGGTGCAGGAATAATGGTGCTTAATATGGTTGCAAGACACTCTTTCCCTGTTATATTGCAGTCACCCATTAACTGCGGTGTAATTGCTATGGTAGGCGGACTTGTGCTTGTTCCTGTAGTAAGCCTTCTTACACCAAAAATGAAAAATGATGATGTTGAAAAAATGTTTGAATGCTATAGTCAGGAGGTAGTGGTTTCTAAAAAGAAGTCACTCGGAAATTAATATGTATTTTATGAAAAAACTGCGGAAATTCCCGCAGTTTTTTCATAAAATGGAGTTTGTTACATATGCTATCGTAAGGAGGGATTTGTATGTGGAAAAAAATCAAACCGTATGTTTATTCTGTGCTGATAGCGCTTTTGGTTGGGGGTGCGTCAGCCTACCTTACGAGAAACAATATGAACATATACGAGCGCATAAATATGCCGCCGTTATCACCGCCGTCGTGGTTGTTCCCTGTGGTTTGGGGTATCCTTTATACTCTTATGGGAATAAGCAGTGCTATAGTTTATCTTAAGGGTAAAAATGAGGATATTGACACAAAAAGTGCACTGAATGTGTACCTTTTACAGCTTGCGGTGAATTTTGCGTGGAGTATAATTTTCTTTAATATGCAGGCGTTTTTACTGGCGTTTTTATGGATTCTTCTTTTGTGGGTTTTAATTATTGTTATGATTGTACGATTCAGAGAAATCTCGCCCCTTGCGGCATGGCTTCAGATTCCGTATTTGTTGTGGGTAACATTTGCGGCATATCTTACATTTATGGTATGGATTTTAAACAGGTAATATAAATTCAGGGCGAAAAATTTTTCGCCCTCAGACTGTCGGAAAAGTCGGTCAACCACAAGCAAAACTGAATATTAAATTTTTGTAGGGTTCGGCGATTTCCCACGAACCGCTCTGTAAGAAAGTAATTTCCTATGAAAAACATTTACTCCCACCCCTGAAAAGCACACTTTTCAGGGGATTTTGCTTGTTTTCGTCCAACACGCCCTCTACCGTACCCTCGTACGCCTACGAGTTCGTGTTGAACAAATTTACCTTCCTTTTTCGATGTCTGCCAGCGTGCCGATAGGTTTATCGACACGCTGATCAGTGCGATATAATCGCACTGATTTTTTATTTCAATATTTTTCTATCCACACCATCATACACGAAAAATCCTTTTCCGACGCCGTGTCTGTTACCGTCTGTAAGCCATTTTTTATAGGCACGCTGGAGGGATGAATTTTCCGGAAGTTCTTCAAATGGCGTTCCTTCCTCAATTTTTCCAAAAATACGCCACAGCTCGTGGTATTTTTCTTCTTCTTTAAAAAAATCATTTTCCACAAGTCTGAAGTCATTCATAAAGGAAA
>JAZRLV010000056.1:0-2040 GCA_045646985.1 Clostridia bacterium
CCCCGACTTTTTTCTCATACCAATTTTCACTCATAAAAAAATCACCACTCTTATCTTTTGCCAATGTTTACAGAATATTACTACTCTTTAAGGCAAAAATAAAAATGGTGATTTTATGTTTGTAACTTTAATAAGAACTGTAATTTTGTATATTTTCGCAATTGTCAGTATCCGTATAATGGGAAAAAGGCAGATTGGCGAATTACAGCCCTCCGACCTTGTTGTGACGCTACTCATTTCGCAGATAATCTCAATTCCCATTCAGGACACAGACATTCCCCTTGTAAACACAATGATACCCATACTCCTGCTTGTGGGCTTTGAGATAATCACTTCCGCACTGAATATGAAAAGCATTAAATTCCGCAGTCTTATGCAAGGGCACCCTGTTGTAATCATAAACAACGGAAATCTTGACCAGAAGCTATTGAAGGATTTGCGATTTACTGTTGATGATTTGCTTGAATCCCTGCGTCAAAAGGATGTTTTTGATATTTCTCAGGTACAATATGCAATAGTTGAAACCAACGGACAGTTAAGTGTTCTTTTAAAGCCTGAAAACGACACTGTTACCCGTGAAGATTTGGACCTTTCCCCTGCTCCGCAAGGATATAAATGCCCCGTAGTCATTGACGGAAAGATTGTGGAAGATGATTTTAAAATATGCAATACCAGCACCGAAAAAATCAATAAAATCATTAAAAAAGAGAAATTGCAAATTAAGGAAATTCTCCTTATGACCGTTGATAGCGTAGGAAATCATACCATCATCAGAAAGGACAACCAATGAAACGAGTTATAATCGCACTCCTTGCAATATCCTTTGCCTTTGTTATTTCATTTACAGGATATTTTCTTGTGGAAGGGTGCTGTAAGGAGCTGGAAACGGGTCTTGCAGATATCTGTAATATAGCACAGAATAACCACAAGGAAAAAGCTCTCGACAAATCCGAAAAAATTGTAAAAACCTGGGAAAGTATTCACGGCACCATTGAAAGCTTTATCCGTCACGAAGAAACTGACAAGCTTGAGGAATTAATTAAAAGCCTTCCCGTATATGCTGAGCAAGGTAATATGGACAGGCTTGAACAGCAGGCAGATCTGGCAATTGACGAACTGCATCATTTAATCCGTAACGAAAAACCATTAATAAGCAATATTTTTTAATCTATATGAAAATGGCAAAACAAAAAAACCTTCCGCTTGTAACCAAAAAGATTACAGACAGAAGGTCTTAGCTTTGCTATATAACTATTATTCAGTGATATTTTTGATAAATCAAAAGTGATATTGAAACCTTACGATTTCAGTGATATTTTATTCGCACAAAACTAACCGAAGTGCAATATCACGATGCATAGCATCATATCACTGCGAAGCAATATCACTCGCCGTATGGCGAATAAAACAGCCGAGTGTCCTTACGAACACTCGGCTGTTTTCCCGCCTTTTTTATTGCCTATTTATTTGTACAAATTATTAGCCAAGAAGTCCTGCAAAGAATTCCCAGAGCTTTGAACTCATAAGCTTAGCGATAATCTTCTTGAGGAATGCAAGAATTCCTGTTTCTTCCTCTACAGGCTCATCGTCAACAGGAGGAACATCAGTAGCATTCTTGATGATTGCAAACTGGTCTACTCTTGTTTCCTGGTCACCTTCAACTGCGTATGAATCGAAGTAAAGTGTGTCACCCTCAATCTGGATATATGAGTATGACGGAACCTCAAGGTACATAACTGCTTCACCGATTGGGAAGAGCTCGTTTGTCTCTTCAACCGGCTTTGCCTTGTAGTGCTTAACACCGATTGTACCGTTGATTGAATAGATTGTACCTGCAGGATTTACCTTTGCTGAGTAATCAAGTCCGTTGTATGAGATTTCCTTAACGCCTGTCGGAACAACCGCATTGTCGTCCATAACATCAGTACGCATAAACACGTGGTCATGTCCCTGGAAAACAATATCAATACCAAGCTCAGGCATAAGTGACTGAAGCTGTGCACGGATTGCAACTACATCATCATCGTCATAATGTGAGCC
>JAZRLV010000057.1:0-8183 GCA_045646985.1 Clostridia bacterium
CATTTTTCGGGAGCGCTTTCTCCCTCGTGAACATAACCGCATACCTGACATACAAACTTTTTCATAATATCTTTCCTTTCTGAATATAAAAATTTAAATATTTTCTTTATTATTACAATCACGGCATATGCCGTTAAGTGCGAGGCTAAAGCTGTCTACTTCAAACCCATTTTCCGACTTGACAGAAACTGACACATTTTCCACAGGAATATCATAAATCTTTCTGCAGCAGGAGCATATCATATGATAATGCGGTGATATATCCCCGTCAAAATGTGAAGTGCTTCCATAAGAAAGCTCCAATATTTCCCCCACCTCGGTCAGTTGTCGCAAATTTCTATAAACTGTACCCAGAGAAATATTCGGATATTCCTTTCTGAGACCCGTATACAGCCACTCTGCATCAGGATGTGTTTTTGTAGAACGAAGCAGTGTTAAGAGCGCCTCACGCTGTCTGCTGTATCTCACAAAACCTCCTCCTTACCAATAACAGTAAAGTCGGATCGTAGCCATGTCGTTCTGTGAGCCAAGGAGTTGTAGCCCCTAATTGTCTTCCTAAGACCGCTTGGCCTCCGACTTATCAGGATGTGTTTTTGTAGAGCGAAGCAGTGTTAAAAGCGCCTCACGCTGTCTGCTGTATCTCACAAAACCTCCTCCTTACCAATAACAGTAATGATTACTGTTATCTTATGTTTATATATTAGCATACACTTTTAATCTTGTCAACACATTTTTTTAAAAAATATAGGTCTTCGTAATTTTACGAAAACCTATACTTTTTTAAATTTTATTGAATAAACATCGCATCTCCAAAGCTGAAAAATCTGTATTTGCTTTCAACTGCATGAGCGTATGCATTAAGTATATTATCTTTTCCCGAAAGCGCACTTACAAGCATAACAAGGGTTGATTTTGGCAAATGGAAATTTGTGATAAGTGCATCTGTTATTTTAAATTTGTATCCAGGATAAATGAAAATATCCGTCTCGCCGCTTTTAGGTTGCAACATCCCATTCTCCGTAGCACTTTCAACTGTTCGGCAGCTTGTTGTTCCAACACATATAACTCTGCCGCCGTTTTTCTTTGTAGAATTTACAATATCTGCCGCTTCCTGAGAAACGATATAATGTTCAGAATGCATTTTGTGCTTTGTAACGTCCTCTACCTTTACAGGACGGAATGTTCCAAGTCCGACATGAAGAGTGAGGAAAGCAAGCTTAACACCCATCTGCTCTATTTGAGAAAGAAGCTCATTTGTAAAATGAAGTCCGGCAGTAGGCGCCGCTGCACTGCCGTCGTGTTTTGAATAAACTGTCTGATAGCGTTCCTTATCAGTAAGCTTTTCCTTTATATAATGAGGGAGGGGCATTTCGCCAAGCTCTTCAAGAACATTTTCAAAAAGTCCGTCATACGAGAATCTGACACGTCTGTTTCCGCCCTCCAAAATTTCGAGCACAGTTGCACAGAGCTTTCCGCCGCCAAAAACAAATTCTGCACCTGCTCTTGCACGTTTTCCGGGTTTTAGCGCAACCTCCCACTCATCGGTTGTAAATCTGTGCAGAAGAAGAAACTCTATCGCACCGCCGGTTTCTTTTTTCTCTCCGTAAAGTCTTGCCGGTATAACACGGGTGTTATTAAGAACAAGGCAGTCTCCCTTTTTAAGATATTTTGTGATATTCTTAAACTGCTCGTCCACATACTCCCCTGTTTCTTTATTCACAAGCATTAGTCTTGATGCTGTTCTATCCTGGAGAGGGTGCTGTGCAATCAGTTCCTCCGGTAAATAATAATCAAATTCCTCTGTGTTCATTGCTTTCCCTTTCTATCCGAGCTGGATATCTGTAAAGTAGTGATTGAGTATAGCGTCGTATGTAAATCCATTTTCTGCCATACCTCTTGCTCCCCACTGGCTCATTCCAACACCATGACCGTATCCGCCGCCATTTATTGTATAGCTTTTTGCACTGGAGGAATTTACATTTATATTTCCTATTGTTCCGTTTCCGCTAATCACACTGTAGCCTGCAATACTGCCTGTTCCGCTGCTTGTACAAGCATAATAAGGTGCAACCGCATTGCCTGATGTTGTAACAAGCGAATTTATGCTATCCGGCATTATAGTAAACTTCTGGCTGTAAAGACCAAGTATCGTACGGCATTTTTCACGTTTAACTGTATGTGTGCCGCTGCTTCCGTGAAATGTCAGCTGCGTAACACGCCCCGAGGCAGTAGAACTGTCAACAGTTATATTTTTAAGCGTGCCGATATCTACCCCTGCAGCTCCCAGCTTTTCTTCAATTTGCTCTTTGGTAAAAGTCTCTTTCCATGTATATCTTGATGCTTTTTGGGGATTTTCATACGTATCCGCAACCGCCTTCAGATAACCATACGGACTTCCCCATACGTTTTCTACGTCCTCTGTATGTCCACCGCTTGTAGCAAAGAAGTAAAGCGCAACAACCTCGCCGTTATATTTTGCAAGAACACCTTTTGTTTCTTCTACAGCTCGGCGGGTATTTTCATGCTCACTTTCAAGACCGCCGTAAACCTGACAATGAGTTGTAGAACACACGTCAAATCCATAGGCTTTCTTATGAACATTACCCCTGCAAAGTACAAAATTACGTGCACATACCGCCTGCGCCTTAAGTGCTTCAATCGGCCATGTATAGCTCATTTCTTTTCCTAAAACACTTGACACATAATCATCTGTTCCAACATAATTTATAGTAAGCAGCTCGCCTTTTTGTGTGCGTTCAAGATATATGTATCCACGATATTTCTTTGCGTCACATGAAATTATTCCTCCGCCTACGGGCTGTACAGAAATTTTTGCAATCCCACTTGCGTCAAACTTCCCTGATGATGCAAAGCCGGTTGAACCCATCTGCACACGCACCTCTTCCCAAGGCTGTGCAGTATAAAGAAGTGTTCCGACGGCAGCGTCATAAATATTAAGACCGCTCTCTGACGAAACATTTACTGTGTCGCCCGCATTTTCTCCGTATTTAAGTCCTACTGCAATCTCACTTCTGTAATCAGAAGCATATGCACCGCAGCCGCAAAGGAGAAGTAAAGCGATTAAAAAGCATATAAAAATAAACTTATTTTTCATCGTTATAACCTCCATTTTGTCTTTTTCGACACAAATAATTAAAATCCTTTATTTTTTTTTGCTTTTGTATTAAAAAAATTGACAGAGGCCTTTATTAGTGGTATACTTATTAATAATGCCTTATTATGGGCCGTACATATATTGTACGATTTTGAAAGGAATGATCTTTAAATGAAAAAGCTGAATGTTGCTGTTGTAGGTGCAACCGGTATGGTTGGCAGAACTTTTCTTAAAGTTCTTGAGGAAGTAAATCTCCCTGTTGAGAATTATTATCTGCTCGCTTCAAAACGCAGTGCCGGTCAAACTGTAAAATTTATGGGTAAGGACTATGTTGTTGAGGAGCTTACTGAAAATTCTTTTGATAAAGGAATCGATATTGCTCTTTTCAGTGCCGGCGGCTCAACAAGCGAAAAATTTGCTCCCATTGCAGCATCAAAGGGCTGTGTTGTTATAGATAACTCAAGTGCATGGCGTATGAACGAGGAGGTTCCGCTTGTAGTTCCCGAAGTAAATCCCGAGGATATTAAGTGGAATAAGGGTATTATTGCAAACCCCAACTGTTCTACTATTCAGGCAATGGTTGCTCTTAAGCCTCTTGATGATAAGTACAAAATCAAGAGAATAGTATATTCAACATATCAGGCTGTTTCCGGTGCAGGTCTTGCCGGCTGGAAAGACCTTGAAAACGGTCTTAAGGGAGAGGCTCCTCAGAAGTTCCCGCATCCTATTGCAAATAACTGCCTCCCCCATATCGACGTATTTCTTCCCAATGGATATACTAAGGAAGAAATGAAAATGATTGAAGAAACACGCAAAATACTCGGCAGACAGGATATCAGAATTACTGCTACAACAGTTCGTGTTCCCGTTTTCAACAGCCATAGTGAGTCTATTAATGTTGAATTTGAGAATCCCTTTGAGCTTTCTGAGCTTGTTGAAACACTCAAGAATGCTCCAGGTGTTGTAGTTCAGGATGATGTTGCAAATAACGTTTATCCCCTTGCAGTAAATGCTACAGGAACAAATGAAACATATATCGGAAGAATCCGCCGTGATGAAAGCGTAGAAAACGGCGTAAATCTCTGGGTTGTAGCAGATAATATCCGTAAGGGTGCTGCTGCAAACGCAGTTCAGATAGCTCAAAAGCTTATTGAATATATGAATGACTGATTGGGAGGTATTATCAAGTGAGAACCAAATCAATTTTCACAGGCTCATGCTGTGCGATAATCACACCATTTGATAAAGACGGAAACACAAATTTTGATGCTTTGGCTAAAATAGTTGAGTTTCAGATTGAAGGCGGCACAGATGCAATCTGTGCATGCGGAACAACAGGTGAAGCTTCAACAATGAATGATAAGGAGCATCTTGAGGTTATTGAGTTCATAGTTAATAAGGTAAACGGCAGAATTCCCGTTATCGCAGGAACAGGCTCCAATGATACACGTCATGGTATTGCTCTTTGTAAGGACGCAGTTTCTCTTGGTGTTGACGGACTTTTAGTTGTAACACCTTACTATAACAAAACATCTCAGCGTGGACTTGTACATCACTATACTACATTAGCTGACAGTGTTGATAAACCGCTTATTTTGTATAACGTTCCAGGAAGAACTGGCTGTAATATCGCTCCTTCAACACTTAATACTCTTGCCGATCACCCCAACATTGCAGGAATTAAAGAAGCTTCGGGAAATATGGCACAGGTTGTTGAAATGATGTCAGTGTGCGGCGATAAGATTGACTTTTATTCAGGCTGCGACGAGATAAATGTGCCGATTGCTTCAATGGGCGGCAAAGGTGCAATATCAGTTCTGGCAAACGTTGCTCCCCGTAAGACGCATGATATGATGCAGTATGCTCTTGACGGCAACTTCAAAGAGGCTGCAAAGCTTCAGCTTGAGGCGCTTGACCTTATCAATTCACTTTTCTGCGAGGTTAATCCTATTCCTGTTAAAGAGGGAATGAATCTCCTTGGATTTGAAGCCGGCGGAACAAGACTTCCTCTGTATGAAATGGCAGAAGAAAATGTTGACAGGCTTCGCACTTCAATGAAAAACTACGGTTTAATATAACAGTTTTTAAGACGGGGGTGTAAAAAACTGAGTTTTTTTACACCACCGTCTTAGGGGATAGAAAAAATGCTTCAGAACGGATCTGCCTGAGCTAAGCGAAGCTTAGGTTACCCGAAGGCGTACCTGGGTACGTCGAGAGGCGAAGGCAGTTCGTAACAAAAAGGCTTATAATCATGGAAAAATCAGATGAAAAGAGATTTTCCAACAGAAATATGAATTTCTATCGTTTTTCCACACATTTAATTTGGTATATTAGTCGCCTTTTTGTGTTCTGGACTTTTTTATATCCCCGACTATTAAATTCAAAAGGTGGATTCGTATGATAAACATTACTTTAATCGGTGTTAATGGAAAAATGGGACAGGTTATTTGCCGCATACTTGAAACAAGCGAAGATGTTAAGATAGTTTGCGGTGTTGATATCAATACAGAAAGCAAAAATGGTTTTCCCGTTTATTCCTCTCTTTCCGAGGCAAAAGAGGATTGCAATGTTATAATTGACTTTTCTCACCCTTCATCATTGGAAGGAACACTAAGCTATGCCCTTAACAACAACAAAGGCGTAATAATTGCTACAACAGGACTTTCCCCTGACCAGCTTTCTTTAATAAAGGCTGCTTCTGAAAAAATTCCTGTATTTTTCAGCGCTAATATGTCGCTTGGTGTAAATCTTATAATTCAGCTTGCAAAGAAAGCAACTGCTCTTTTAGAAGATAATTTCGATATAGAGATTGTTGAAAAGCATCATAATCTTAAAATTGATGCTCCCAGTGGAACGGCGCTTGCTATTGCAGATGCTATAAACGAAACCAGTGTATACGCAAATGAGTATGTATATGACCGTCACAGCACACGCAAAAAGCGCAGCAAACGAGAAATCGGTATTCATTCATTGCGTGGCGGCACAATCGTTGGTGAGCATAGTGTAATTTTTGCGGGTAATGACGAGTTAATTGAAATAAAGCATACTGCAACAAGTAAGGAGATCTTTGCAGTAGGCGCAATAAAGGCTGCCCGTTTCCTTGCCTCAAAAAAGCCCGGGCTTTATAGCATGGACGACCTTATAGCAGAAATATAAAAGGATGGTAATAAGATGAAAAGAACTGCTCTCAGAGACAGAATCCTCCCCTCTTATACTAAAGGTGAAGAAATTTTCAACATGGTAACGCACATTATCGGGGGTGCATTGGGAATTACGTATCTTGTGCTCTGCGTTATTATGGCGGCTATTCATCATAACCCGTACGGGGTTGTATCCTCTGCAATTTACGGTGCCTCTGTAATACTGCTCTTTACGATGTCAAGCATTTATCACGGACTTCGCCCCGGTATGGCAAAGAAGGTGTTGCAGGTAATTGACCACTGTACTATTTACGTTATGATTGCCGGCACATACACGCCTGTCACACTCTCTGCAATCCGTCCTATTTCCCCTGCAACAGGCTGGGTGATTTTCGGGATTGTATGGGGTGTTACACTTGTAGCAATGGTTTTCACAGCTATCGACCATAATAAGTTCAGACGCTTGTCTATGATTTGCTATATCGGTCTTGGTTGGTGCATTATAGCATTTTGGCCTATAACCTATAGAGCAATCGGAATGGGCGGTGCAATTTTCCTTGCACTGGGCGGTATATTATACACAATAGGCGCTGTACTATATGGTGTAGGTAAAAAGAAACGCTACGTGCATTCTTTGTTCCATATATTCGTAGACCTCGCAAGTTTAATGCAGTTTTTCTGTATATTGTTTTACACAGTGTAAATTAAATATAAGCATAAAAAATATGACCCAAATGGGTCATATTTTTTATGCTTCGGAGAACATATCCTTTCCTACCGAACAAAGAGGACATACAAAATCCTCAGGTAAATCCTCAAACTTTGTTCCCGGTTCAATTCCCTCTTCGGGAATACCTATCTCTTCATCATATTCCCAACCACAAACATCGCATACATACTTTTTCATAAAATTACCTCCATTATTTTTCTATTTTTTCAAAATCAGCAGCTCCATGCTTACAAAGAGGACAAATAAAGTCATCAGGTAGCTTATCCCCCTCGTACACATAGCCGCAAATTTTACATACATACCCCTTCGTTACATCGTCGTCTAACTTTGGTTTAACATTATTCTGATAGTAGGTATATGTCATTGTCTCTGCATTTGTTATTACACGTGATTCTGTAACAGAGCAAATAAACATTCCATGTGTATCAAGGTCCACATACTGTTCAACCTTAAGCGACATAAAGGAATTAATATGACGTGATAAAAATGCCAATCCGTTATCAGAACGAAGAAAATCGTAATCTGCAAATTTATCCGTGTTTCTTCCGCTTTGGAAACCAAATCTTTCAAAAACAGCAAAAGGTGCATCAGTGCTCAGACAGTTTATGTTCATAATACCTGTCTGTTTAATAACATGATGCGAATAACTGTCTTTATTTATAGTAACAGCTATTCTGTTGGGGGTATTTGTTACCTGTGTAACAGTATTTACAATCAGACCGTTATCCTTTTTGCCGTCGTTTGAAGTAATTACATATAATCCGTATCCTATATTGAAAAGCGCTGTCAAATCATTTTTGTTTGCTGTAGAATCCTGCTTTGCAAGGTATTCTGCACAAAGCTCCTTGGCAAGAGAGTCAATCTCGGAATTGCTTTCATCGCTAAGTGCAGAAAGTATTTTAACCTCTGTCTGTGCATAGGTAAGATTTTTACTTTTTGCAAGAGATTCTTTCATCACCTTTACAGCCATTGGCGCCCAGCTTCCATTCTCAATAAACGCAACTGTTCTGTTTTGGAAATTGCGCTCGGTAAGATGATTTATAAATTCACGCATGAACGGGAAAATATCGGCATTATATGTGGTTGTTGCAAGCACAATTTTGCTGTATCTGAAAGCATCCTCAACAGCTTCTGCCATATCGCAGCGTGCAAGGTCATTAACTACGACCTTGGGACAGCCATTCTCTTTTAATTTTTC
>JAZRLV010000058.1:0-6880 GCA_045646985.1 Clostridia bacterium
CAATGATGCAGAGGAGCAGAAAGAAGAGGTTGTTGACCCGATAAAGCTTGAAATAGAAGATTTTTTTGATAAGTATGTAAATACCGAGGAAAGACCTATTGCTATTATGGTGGATAATGATAATAAAAGCGCAAGACCCCATGCAGGGCTTAATGAAGCTTATTTGATATATGAAATGCTTGTAGAGGGTGGGTCAACACGGTTTATGGCGCTTTATCGCAGTGCAGATACGCCTAAAATCGGGCCGGTGCGTTCTTCAAGACACTATTTTCTGGACTATGTAATGGAAAATGATGCAATATATACGCATTACGGGTGGAGCCCTAAGGCAATGTCGGATATTTCGGCCTTTGGCATAAATAAAATTAACGGAGTTTTGGGAAACGATGATTCGATTTTCTGGAGGGAAAGAAAATTCAAGGGCGACTGGCACAGTGCATATACAAGCATAGAAAATATTAAGAAAATGGCAGAGGAAAAAGGCTACAAAGCAAAGTCACAGCATACTAATGCATTAAAATATACGGATAACTACATATCCCTAAGCGAAGAAAACTCCGCAAAGGAAGTATCGCTTAAATATTCCTACAAATATACCACAGGATATCATTACAACAGTGAAAAGGGTGTCTATGAAAAGACGATAGATAATGAGCCGCACGTTATGCAAAACGGTGACGTTTTAGAGGTTAAGAATATTATAATTGAGCTTATATCTGATACCTCTCTGGGGGACGGAACAGACAGGCGTAACATCAATACAACAGGAAATGGTAAGGGCTACTATATCACAAATGGTGCATGGGAGGAAATTACATGGTCTAAGCCCTCCCGAAAGGAAAACACCATATATAGAAAAGCAGACGGAACGGAGCTTTTGATAAACCCGGGTAAAACGATTGTTAATATAATAAGCCCTGCGGCGAAAATTACAATAGAATGAGGGATAGCAAGATGAAAAGAGCAATCAATATAATATTTGCAGTTGCACTGATGATTTTCTGTATGTGTATGGTATCGTGCTCTGATGCCCCCAAGAACGAGAATTTATGGGAAAATGCAACCTACACAGAGGATACACAACTTGGAAACGGGGAAAAGACGTTACTGATAGAGGTTAAGGCAGATGACAAAGCTGTAACCTTTACAATAAAAACAGATAAAGAAACAGTTGGCGAGGCACTTACTGAGCATAAGCTGATTGACGGAGAAAAGGGCGCATACGGACTTTACGTAAAAAAAGTGAACGGAATTTTGGCAGATTACGATATAAATCAAAGCTATTGGTCGTTTAACAAAAACGGGGAATATCTTTCAAGCGGTGTAGACAGTACAGAGTTTAAAGACAAAGACAAATTTGAACTGCACTATACAAAACAGTGAGGGGAGCAATAGAATGAAAACAATAAGATGGGGAATTGCAGGTCCCGGATGTATAGCGAATAAATTTGCGCAGGCGATAAAGAATGTAGAGGGCGCAGAGCTTGTGGCAGTTGCATCACGCAGTGAGAAAAATGGCAAAGAATTTGCCGATAAGTATGGTATTCCTAATGTTTTGTGCGGATATGAGCAGCTGGCAGAGTGCGACTTGGTCGATGCAGTATACATTTCCACACCGCATCCCTTTCACAAAAATTGTGCAGAGCTTTTCTTAAATGCAAAGAAGCACGTGCTTTGTGAAAAACCTATATGCATTAATGCGTATCAGGCAGAAATGCTTAAGGAATGTGCAGATAAAAACGGTGTGTTTTTGATGGAGGCTATGTGGACAAGATTTTTGCCATGTATCAAGGAAGCATGCGATATTGTAAAAAGAGGCGAAATAGGGGAAGTAAAAGGTTTAGAGGCTGATTTTTGCTACTCGTCTACCTTTGATGAAGAGCCCAAGCTGTTTCAGAATGAAATGGCAGGCGGAGCACTTTTAGATGTAGGTGTATACGGACTGCATTTTGCATCACTTTTTCTCGGAAACAATCCTGAAAGTATAAATTGTATTTCAAATGTTGAGGATAATGTTGATACGCATACTCATATTGTTATGAAATATAAAAACGGAGCAATCGCAAGTGTGACGGCGGCAATTAATGTGAAAAAACCTGAAGAAGCCTACATATATGGAAGTAAAGGATATATTTATATACCTGCATTCTATGGCGCAAATGAAATGTATCTGAATAAAGACGGGAAAGAAGAGCATATTGTAAGGAAAAGCATTGGTGACGGCTTTGAAGAGGAAATATTTGAGGCGTGTGAATGCATCAGAAACAAAAAAACACAAAGCGATATTCTTCCCCTTTCAGAAAGTATACAAATTCTTAATCTTACAGATATGGTGAGAAAACAAAATGGCGTGAGATACCCCTTTGAGGGAGAGGATTTTTAATTTATGGAGGCTGTCACTTTTATGTGACAGCTTTTTTCTTTTGTCATAAAATAATATAGAGGTGGATTAAATGGTAGAAAAGGAATATGACAGAAGAAAAGCGGTTAATTATGCACGAAGGTGGGCAAGGGGCAGAAATAGTGCATATTACAATTTTGATGGCTTGGGAGGAGATTGCACAAATTTTGTTTCCCAATGTCTTTATGCAGGGAGCGGGGTAATGAATTTTACTCCCGATACGCCGTGGTATTATATTTCTCTTTCACAGAGAAGCCCGTCGTGGACAGGGGTAGAGTTTTTATTTGATTTTCTTGTAAATAACCAATCGGCAGGACCTTATGCGAGAGAAGTGTCACGCAGAGAGGTTTTGCCCGGGGATATTGTGCAGCTTGGAAAAAAAGACGGAGACTTTTATCACTGTATGATTATTACTGCCATCACGCCAAGGATTTTAATAGCATCGCACAGCTTTGATGCCCTTAACAGACCTCTGTCAACATATAATTATGAGGCAATACGATTTTTGCACATTGAAGGTGTAAGAATATTGTAAAAAACAGCAATGTCAGCTTGCAAAAATTCGCAAGCTGACATTGCTGTTTGTGTAATAAAGGGGAAGCAGGATAAATAATAAATAGTATGGAATAAAATCAGGAGGTCAAACATGGATAAAATATTAGATTTTATAAGATTAATTAATGATAGAATAAACGGTTTTGTATGGGGACCTATAATGATTGCATTATTGGTAGGAACGGGGTTGTTTTTATCTTTTGGCACAAATTTTTTGCAGTTTAGAAAATTTTCATTTGCAATGAAAAGAACTATCGGCAGTATGTTTTCTAAAAATCATCACAATAAGGACTCTTCGGGGGTAAGCTCTTTTCAGGCAGTGGCAACGGCAATGGCAGGAACTATAGGAACGGGAAGTATTACAGGAATAGCTACTGCAATAGTAATGGGTGGTCCCGGGGCAATTTTCTGGATGTGGGTAAGTGCTCTTTTAGGGATGGTTACAAAGTATTCTGAAATAATACTTTCGATGAAATTTCGTGAAAAGGATGATGACGGAAAATGGGTGGGCGGTCCCATGTATTACATAAAAAACGGTCTTAAATGCAGGTGGCTCTCAGTGCTGTTTGCCATTTTTGCAATGTTTGCATGCTTGGGCATAGGTAATGCCACTCAATCAAATTCTATTGCAAGTGCACTTGAGTCAACTATGAATATTTCGCCGTGGATTACGGCAGCAGTTCTTACTGTAATAGCGTGCAGAGTTGTTTTGGGAGGAATGAGCAGAATTTCCTCGGTAAATGAAAAGTTGGTGCCCGTAATGGCGGTGTTTTATGTGGGCTGCTCTATAATTGCGGTGTTGTTTAATTTCAGCCGGATTCCCTCGGTATTTGCATTAATTTTTAAAGAAGCATTTAATTTTAATGCAGCGGCAGGCGGTGTTTCGGGTTACGGAATTATGACAGCGATGCATTACGGCTTTTCCCGAGGTGTGTTTTCAAACGAAGCGGGCTTGGGAAGTGCACCTATTGCACACGCAGCCTCAACAACGAAAGAGCCTGTGGAGCAGGGATTATGGGGAATGTTTGAGGTTTTCTTTACAACGATAATTATATGTACGCTTTCTGCATTGGTTATTCTGACAACGGGCATCTGGAGCACAGGAGAATTTGAGGGTGCGGCACTTAGCATTGCATCTTTTAATAAAATTCTTCCTGGAATAGGAAGTATTGTTGTAACTCTGTCAACAATATTTTTTGCGCTTTCTTCAATTTTAGGATGGGCATATTACGGAGAGGTTGCAGTAGGCTATCTTTTTAAAAATAGAAGCAAGGCTTTGGAAATCTACAGAACTATTTATGTAGTGATTGTATTTATTGGTGCTGTAGGAAGTCTGGATTTAATATGGAGCATTTCGGAAACAATGAATGGTTTGATGGCAATTCCCAACCTTATAGGGTTGCTCGGACTTTACAAGGTAGCAGTGAAGCTTACAAAGGAGTATTTTGAAGGCTTGTAAAAAGAGCCTTTTTATGATATTATGATAAATGGTGATACATATGGATAAAAAGATAACAGTGAAAATCGATGAAAATCTGAATGGTTACACAATAGAGCATATTCTTAAAAAACATTTAGGTATTTCTGGCGGAATTATAATAAGACTGAAAGCAAAAGAGGATTCAATCACAGTAAATGGTGAAATAAAAAAACTAAATGAAAGGCTATATGCACGGGATGAGCTTTGCGTGTGTATAAACGAGGGGAAATCGAGCGATATTATACCTGTAAATATGCCACTTGACATACTCTACGAGGATGAGGATATAATTGCAGTAAATAAACCACGCTTAATGCCGACACACCCTACCAGACGGCATTTAGACGACACCCTTGCAAACGGGATAATGTATTATTTTAAGGACATGGATTTTGTGTTTCATTCAATTACACGGCTTGACACAAATACATCGGGCATTGTTCTTGTTGCAAAAAATATTCTTGCAGCACAAATTTTAAGTGATGAAATGAAAAATAAAAAAATATACAAAGAATATGTTGCTGTGATAAATGGAATACCAAAAGAAAGAAACGGCAGGATTTGTGAACCCATAAGGAGAAAGGAAAACGGTGGCATTCTTCGTGAGGTTGCCCCTGACGGAAAAGAAGCTTTGACGGAGTATAGCGTGGAAAAAATAAATAATGGACTTTCTTTTATTCGGTTAAAGCCGCTTACAGGGCGAACACATCAATTAAGGGTGCATATGAGTTATATAGGTCATCCCATATATGGTGATTATATGTATGGCGCAGTACAGGAAAATGAGCAGACACGTCTGCATTGTGAAAAAGTAACTTTTAAACATCCGTTTAAAGATGAAAAAATAACTATTATTGCACCTGTACCTTCTGACATAACGGCACTGATTGAATGAATATGGTGTGATTTACATATACTATCCCCCAGAGGTGATAGTATGGAATCAATATGGACAGAAAGTGCACAGCGTCCGCACTTTGACACGTTAAAAGGGGATATAAAGACAGATGTCCTTATCATAGGCGGAGGAATGGCGGGAATTTTGTGTGCGTATATGTTGAAAAATACAGGAATTAACTGTGTTTTGGTAGAGGCGGAAAGAATATGCGGCGGAACAACTGAAAATACAACGGCGAAAATTACATTTCAACACGGATTAATTTACGATAAAATTATACGTAAATATGGTGTAGAGAAAGCGCAGCTTTATTATAAAAGTCAGAATGAAGCCATGGAAAAATACCGCAGCTTGTGCAGCGAAATTGATTGTGATTTTGAAACGAGCGATTCTTTCGTTTATTCGCTTGATGACAGAGAAAAGCTTGAAAAGGAAGCTGCTGCAATGGAAAAAATCGGCTGCGATGCCGAGCTTGTTGAAAAGCTTTCATTACCGTTTTCGGTTGCGGGAGCAGTGCGGGTAGAAGGTCAGGCGCAGTTTAATCCGCTGAAATTTGCTTTTAAGCTATCAGAGAATTTGCCGATATATGAAAATACAAGGGTGTTGCGATTGGATGCTGACGGAGCTGTTACACAAAACGGAAGAATTGAAGCGCAAAAAATTATTGTGGCGACACATTTCCCTTTTATAAATAAGCACGGTGGATATTTTGCTAAAATGTATCAGCACCGTTCATACGTGATTGCACTTGAAAATGCGCCCGCAGTTAAGGGCATGTATGTTGACGAGGCAGAGGACGGATTGTCGTTTCGCTCATATAACAATTTAATGATTCTTGGGGGAGGCGGCCACAGAACAGGAAAGCACGGAGGAACATGGAACGAATTGCGGGAATTTGCACGTGTAAATTATCCGTCAGCAAAGGAAAAATACAACTGGGCGACACAGGATTGCATGACGCTAGATTCTATTGCATACATCGGAAAATATTCAAAAAGAATGCCATCGGTGTATGTTGCAACGGGATTTAATAAATGGGGCATGACCAATTCAATGACTGCGGCGCAAATTCTTACGGATTTGGTGTTGGGTAAGGAAAATGAATATGAATCGCTTTATTCATCTTCAAGAAATATATGGCATCCGCAGCTGGCAATTAATACTGCATCGACACTGATTAATATGGTGACGCCGACTGTCCCCAGATGTCCGCATATGGGGTGTGCGCTGAAATATAATATATATGAGCATTCATGGGACTGCCCCTGTCATGGCTCACGCTTTACCCAGAACGGAGAATTAATAAATAATCCCGCAACAAAAGGGTTGTGACAGGTTTTGTCACAACCCTTTCAGCGTGTCGATAAACCTATCGACACGCTGGCAGACATTGAAAAAGGAAGGTAAATTTGTCGAACACGAACTCGTCGGCGTATGTGGATACGGTAGAGGGCGCGTTCGGCGAAAACAAGCAGAAATGGCTACAAAACTACGGTTTGTACCCATTTTGTTTGAAGATTTCTTTCGTTGTATAACACCTCATCCA
>JAZRLV010000059.1:0-2545 GCA_045646985.1 Clostridia bacterium
CTTCCCTCTGCAGCCTTAACAGCGGCAGGGAGACATACGTATGTGGGGCAGATAAGCACATCGTGCTTACAGCCTGCCACCTTACCCTTAAGCTCGTTTATCATAGCCTCTGCCTGAGAGGGTGTGTTGTTCATTTTCCAGTTTCCGGCAGCAAGTATTTTTCTCATTGTATTTCGTCCTTTCAAAATTCAAGTTGTTTAAGGGATAGGAAAAAATGTTCAGAACGGACAAACTGAACTCCGAAGGAGCTTGCCCGAAGCTGTATGTGTATACAGCGAGAGGTGAAGTTTGTTCGTAATTCGTTGGCTTCCAAAGCAGAAATCCGTATAACGGATTTCAACCAAAAATCATAACGTTGTAAATATCATAGTCTTTTTTAGCTATAATCCGTCGCCAACGAATGGTCTGGGCATTTTTAACATCCCGCCTTATTTATCTGTCTGCGAGTGCAGCAATACCGGGAAGCTCCTTACCTTCAAGGAACTCAAGGCTTGCACCGCCACCTGTTGAAATATGGCTCATCTTATCGCCAAGACCTGCCTGGTTAACAGCTGCAACACTGTCGCCGCCACCGATAACTGTAGTAGCATCAATCTGGGCAAGAACCTGTGCGATTGCATTTGTACCCTTAGCAAATGAAGGCATTTCAAATACGCCCATAGGTCCGTTCCAAACAACTGTCTTTGCATTTTTAACAGCATCTGAGAAAAGCTCGATTGTCTTAGGACCAATATCAAGTCCCTGCCAGCCCGCTTCAATTTCGCCCTCGCCAACAACTTTGTTTTCAGCGTCGTTGTTAAATTCCTTTGCAACAACTGTGTCAACAGGAAGAAGAAGCTTGTCGCCTGCTTTATCCATCATTTCCTTAGCATAATCGATATAATCCTTTTCAAGAAGGCTATCGCCTACTTCCTGACCCTTAGCGGCCATAAATGTATAAGCCATACCGCCGCCGATGATAAGTGTGTCAACCTTGTCAAGAAGGTTTTCAATTACGCTGATTTTGCTTGAAACCTTGCTTCCGCCGAGGATTGCAACAAGGGGACGAACAGGATTGTTAACAGCATTTCCAAGGAACTCGATTTCCTTCTGGATAAGATAACCGCATACAGCAGGAAGATAGTCTGTTACACCAACTGTTGAGCAGTGTGCTCTGTGTGCAGTACCAAAAGCATCGTTTACAAAGATTTCTGCCAGAGAAGCCAATTCCTTGCTGAATGTTTCGATATTCTTTGTTTCTTCTGCTCTGTAACGTGTGTTTTCAAGAAGAACAATGTCGCCATCATTCATAGCTGCTACTGCTTTCTTTGCATTTTCGCCTACTACGTTATCGTCAGCTGCGAACACAACTTCCTTACCAAGCTTTTCTGAAAGTCTCTTTGCAACAGGAGCAAGTGAGAATTCGGGCTTAGGCTCACCCTTAGGCTTACCCATATGTGAGCAAAGAATAACCTTTGCACCGTTATCTGCAAGATATTTAATTGTGGGCATAGCACCTACAATTCTGTTTTCGTCTGTGATGTTTCCATCCTTGTCAAGCGGAACGTTAAAGTCGCATCTTACAAGTACTTTTTTGCCTTTTACTTCGATGTCTTCAATAGTTTTCTTGTTCATCATGTAAATCACCTCATAAAAATATATCAAAAATTTTTCTCATTTTCAAGATAAGATACTACCCCATCTTATCTAGTCTATTATACCACTTTTTCGGCTAATTGCAAGCATATTTTGCCCGAAAAGACGTACAAGTAGTTATTTTTTTATCGATTTAAAAGAAGAAGGGGATGTGAAAAAAGTCCAGAGCGCAAAAAGGCAACTAAAATATAGGGTGCAGATAGCGAATAAATTGAAAAACAACCTTTCATTGGTTGAAAAATCTCATTTAATCGATTTTTCCTTATTTTAAAGCCTTTTTGCTACAAACAAACTTCGCCTCTCGACGTACCCACGTACGCCTTCGGGTAACCCAAGCTTCGCTTGGCTCAGTTTGTTCGTTCTGAAGCATTTTTCCTATCCCCAAACAAAGGCGGTGTAAAAAATCAAATTTTTACACCGCCTTTGTTACCAATTAACTGACTCAACTTCCCACTTTATAATTTCTCCGCTTCTTGCATCTATTTCAAATTCATATTCCTGTTTTTCGTAGTAAATCTTTCCCTCATATTTGTCTTTGCCGTCATCACGTTCTTTTTCAAATTCACGGATATCGCTCTCTTTAGCTCCGGGCACTTTAGCAAGCGCAATTTCCTTTGCCTTTGCATCTGTAATATCCTGTGCTGTTATCTCGCCCGATAAAGCAGCTGAATTCCCCTGGGTAATATTAGTGTCGGAAGTTGAAGAATTGTTATTACCTGTGGTTTTGTTATCTTTTCTCGCACAACCGCTAAAAAGCAGTGCCACCGTAACAACTGTTAATAAAAGTATTTTTTTCATAATCACACGCTCCTTTTTTATATAATATTCCAAAAAAACAAATTTTTATAACTTAAATTTTTTATTTAAAGGAGGTATAAAGAAATTCGGTTTCTTTATACCTCCTTTATTG
>JAZRLV010000060.1:0-6496 GCA_045646985.1 Clostridia bacterium
CCTACATTCACTTCGAACTTCGAATTTTGAATTTCGAATTAAAAATATTATATGCGTTTGACCATTCTGAAGCATATTTCTTAACATATAAAAAAACTGTGACAAAACTTTTTTGCCACAGTTTTTTTATACAAGTTTTAATTAGCAAATGGGTGTTCCTTCGGGTATAGAGTCATCAACAAAAATTACCTTGCAACCGCATGCATTATTTGTACCTGCAAGGAGCATACCGTTACTCGTAACACCTGAGAAACGTGCGCTCTTAAGATTTGCAACAACGATAATCTTTCTGCCGACAAGCTCTTCTGCCTTGTAATCGTGCTTGATGCTTGAAACAATCACACGTTCATCAAGTCCGTCAAAAAGTGTCAGCTTAAGGCAGTTGTTTGATTTTCTGATATCGTTTACTTTAACAATCTTACAAACTCTTAAATCCATAAGAGAGAAGGTGTCAATATCAATTTCGTCCTTTATAGGCTTAACCTCGTCAGGCTCGCCGTATACCTTTTCTTCCTTTACTTCTTCAACTTCTTCCTTTTCAACAGGAGGATTTTTTTCGATTTCTGTCATAGGTGTAGAGAAGTCAAGAAGATTTATATAGCTGTCCTTATCAACTGCAAAGAGGAAGAGGTAAAGTCTTGGTCCTCTTTCCTTATCAATCAGCAAGCGGTAAATGTTCTTAAAGAATTGTCCCTGAACAGCCTTCAGCTCCTTGTCCGAAAGTCCCTCGCCATAGATGCGCTTGGGAATTGCATAAAGCTCTGCATTAAGGTCGTCAAGGCTGTAGCCATCAGTTTTAAGGAAATCGCAAAGAAGCTTAAGAGAGTTCTTTTCCTCATCGGAAAGAGCATTGTAAAGCTCCCAATTACGATATGTGCGCAGACGGTTTACGTTTTCGGGTGAGCACTGCTCAAGCCAGAATTTCGCTCTCTGGAGTCTGTCTGCAAAGTCAGCATATTTGTAGGGAGTACCAATTTTCTCAAATACGATTTCAAGCATTTCTACGTTGAAATTAACAACCGAGCCGAGTTGAACAAGAAGACTCATAGGAACTGTAGTAGGCTTTCTTCCCTCAACAGTTGTGTTGTACATAATGCCTGCGGCATGTTCGTCAGCTGTGCCTTCCTCCCATGCTGTCTGCATTTTATCAAATTCAAAATACTGACGCAAAATTCCGTCGTCAAAGCAGAAGTCAAACGCTTTAAGCGGCTCTGTCTTGGAATAAAGCCACAAAATAACCTCGGGCTGATAAAGCTTAAGAAGTGTTTCGGGAGTAAGGTTAAGACCTGAAGAACCAGACATTTTTCCTGTAGTTCCCTTTATTCCGATAAACTCATAGCCCTGGAAAAGAGGAGCATCGTAACCGAAAATCTGCTTTGAAATATCCTTACTTGTATCGTAACTGCCGTTCTTTGCCGCATGGTCTTTTCCACCGGGCTCAAAATCGACACCCTCATACATCCATCTCATAGGCCAGTCAATCTTCCACGCAAGCTTGCAGTTAAAGTCCTTGGTAAAATCAAAGCTTCCGCTATGACCGCACTGACAGCTAAACTGTGCAACTGTGCAATCATCAGAGATAGAATGGATTTTTGTAGTATCCTTTCCGCATACGGGACAATAAATGCTTACAGGGTAGTATGCCTCACGCTCACCCTCCTGTGCAGCTTGTGTGCGGTGTGAATCAAGAATATCAAATATCTCACCACGTTTTTTAAGTGCGTGAATAATATGCTCCACATATTTACCGCTTCTGTACATATCTGCCTGATGGCGGTAATCCATATCAATACCGAATTTTACGATGGATTCTTCAAATTCCTGCTCGAAATATTCGGCATAGGTTTTTGCATCGGGGCGGTCAGAAAAGGGATTTTTTACATCTGCATAGGGAAGTCCGATGTATTTTTCCATATCACTGTCAACCTTTGCAACGTTTACAGGTACCTTTCTGAGTCTGTCATACTCGTCCCATGAGAATAAAAGACGAGCCTTACGTCCCATTTTTCTGAGAGCACGCACTACAAAGTAGCTTGTAGCTATATCACGGAAGTTTCCGATATGAATAGAACCCGACGGGCTTATACCTGCGGCGCAGACATATTCCTCTTTATCGGGATTACGTTCAATAATTCTTTTTGCAATTTCTTCAGACCAATGCATTAATCATCATCCTTTTTGTATATGTAATCACTTTATTATAACGGGTTTTTGGGGAATTGTCAATCAAAATAATGGAGTATCAAGCATTAAAATTCTTAAAAATCAAATAAAATTGTTGACATAAAGAAATAACGGCTGTATAATTACAAGTAATAAACCGTTGAAGCAGAAAAAAGTCAGAGTCAGCCTTTTTTGAGCGAGTGGATTACGGTGTGAGTTCCACAAAGGCTTCTGAGTAATATGGACTGCTGAGGGCTGTGTTAAATCCACAGACGCAGGGTTTGCGTAAGTAACCGGAAGTATGTTGGTACTTCGTAAAGTGCACAGGTGAAACTGTGAATCAAGGTGGCACCACGGATATTGTATATGTTCGTCCTTGACAGATTTTTATATTTCTGTCGGGGGCGTTTTTCTTTATTCTTAAATCGGGAGGTCTTTTTATGCTTATACTTACAAGACGATGGCGAGGCTTGCTATAAAATAATTTGTAGACAATTTATTTTGATTGTGATAATATATATTATAGTTGTTTTGTAGATTCATAGAGGAGGATTTATTATGAATAAATATAAAGATTTTGAAAATTACCTTAAGGAATATCCCAACGAGGAAGGTTATTTTGGTGAATATGGCGGCTCATTTCAGGCGAAAGAGCTTATTGAAGCTTTCAAGGAAGCAGACGATGCGTATGAGGCAATTTGTCACAGTGCTCAGTTTATAAACGAGCTTCGCAGAATAAGAAAAGAATTTCAGGGCAGACCTACCCCTGTATATCATTGCGAGAGATTGTCTAAAATATTCGGCAACTGTCAGATATATTTAAAGAGAGAGGACCTGAATCATACAGGCGCACATAAGCTTAACCACTGTATGGGTGAAGGACTTCTTGCAAAGTATATGGGAAAAAAGAAAATCATTGCAGAAACGGGTGCAGGTCAGCACGGCGTTGCTATTGCAACGGCGGCGGCATATTTCGGTATGGAATGTGACGTGTACATGGGCGAGGTTGATATTGCAAAGCAGCACCCCAATGTTATAAGAATGAAAATGCTCGGTGCAAATGTTATTCCCGTAACAAGAGGGCTTAAAACGCTTAAGGAAGCTTGCGATGCAGCTTTTGAAGCATATCTTAAAGAGTATAAGGACGCAATTTATTGCATCGGTACAGCAGCAGGTCCGCATCCATTCCCCAAAATGGTGCGTGACTTTCAGTCAATTATAGGTATTGAGGCACGTGAACAGTTCCTTGAAATGACAGGTATTATGCCTGATGCAGTTACTGCCTGCGTTGGCGGCGGAAGCAATTCATTGGGTATGTTTACACCATTCCTTGCAGACCCCGTTGAAATTTATGGGGTAGAGCCTCTCGGAAGAGGCAGTGGTATCGGTGACCATGCAGCAACAATGGCATATGGAACAAAGGGAATTATTCACGGATATTCAAGCTACGTTCTTCAGGATGAAAATGGCGAGCCGCTGCCTGTTTATTCAATCGCAAGCGGTCTTGACTACCCCGGTGTAGGTCCTGAACATGCATTCCTTCGTGATGCAGGTCGTGTGCATTACGAAACTGTATCTGATGAAGAAGCAATGGAGGCATTTTTCCTGCTTTCAAGATATGAGGGTATTATTCCTGCTATTGAAAGCGCCCATGCTGTTGCATACGCAATCCGCTATGCAAAGGAGCATAAGTCAGGCTCAATCCTGGCATGCCTTTCAGGTCGTGGCGATAAGGATATCGATTATGTATACGAAAATTACGGCTGCGGCGAAAAGTTTAAACTGGATTACGAAATCTGATAAAATGAGGCTGTGACATTTGTCACAGCCTCATTTGTGTTTTTGCATTTATGAGAAAATCATAAAATTTCTTCCTTGTTATAAAGACTATACAGTTTTGCGTAGTCACCATTAGCACGCAAAAGCTCGCTGTGAGTGCCCTCCTCGGTAATTCCCTCGGGGGTAAGATAAAGAATGCGTGTCGCATTTTTTATAGTTGTAAGACGGTGGGCAATCGTAAATGTTGTCCTGTCCTTTGAAAGCCTTTCAAGTGATTTTTGAACAATAAGCTCGCTTTCGTTATCAAGCGCACTGGTAGCCTCGTCAAGTATAAGTATGGGAGGATTTTTCAGGAATACACGTGCTATTGATATGCGTTGCTTCTGACCGCCCGACAGCTTGACACCACGTTCACCGACGTAGGTGTTATACCCTTGGGGAAGCTCTGTGATAAATTCATGTGCACCTGCTGCCTTTGCCGCCTCTTCAATTTCCTCGAAGGTGGCATCAGGCTTTCCATAATGAATATTTTCCAGAACTGTTCCGTTAAAAAGATACACATCCTGTTGCACCATACCGATATTGTGACGAAGTGAATTAAGCGTAATATCCTTGATATTAGTGCCGTCGATAAATATTTCACCCTCGTCAATATCGTAAAAACGGGGGAGGAGATTGCAAAGTGTAGTTTTTCCACCGCCAGACGGCCCTACTATAGCGATGTTTTCCCCTTTGTGAACATGCAGATTAATATGATTCAGCACATCGCTGCCGTTATCGCTGTAGCGAAAACGTACATTTCTAAGCTCAATCTCGCCCTTAACATTATAAAGCGGAGCAGCATTTTCGCCGTCTGAAATTGTGACAGGCTCTTCCATAATTTCCATAAAACGTTCAATGCCCGTCATTCCTTTTTGGAACTGCTCGGTAAATTCGACAATACGTCGTATAGAAGTAATAAGCGTCTGTATAAAGAGAAGATATGCAATAAGGTCTGCCGAATTTATCTGCCCGTATATCATAAATATAGAGCCTATAACGATTACTGCAATATACATAACCCCGTCAAAAAAACGTGTGCCTGACTGGAAAAGAGCCATATATTTGTAAGAAATTTTCTTTGTATCAAGGAATTTCTGATTACCGGTTTCAAATTTGCTGCGCTCAATATCTTCATTGGCAAAGCTTTTTACAACTCTTATACCGCTTAAGCTGTCCTCAAGCTCGGCATTAAGAATTCCGATTTGCTCACGCTGGCTTTTAAAGGCACGCTTCATTTTCTTTCTGAAAAGTATTGCTGAAACAAGCATCAGCGGAAGAAGCATAAATATAAGTAGCGTGAGAAGCAGATTAATTCTTCCTAAAATGATAAATGCACCTATAATTTTGATTGAGGCAATGAACATTTCCTCGGGACAGTGATGAGCAAATTCGGTTACGTCAAAAAGGTCATTTGTGACTCTTGACATAATCTGACCGACCTTTGCATTATCATAATAGCTGTTGGGGAGCTTTTGCAGATGGTTAAATAAATCACGGCGCATATCCGTTTCAAGCCGTGCGCCCATTACGTGACCGATGTCTGCCATATAGTAATTTGCAACAGTGTCGCATATGCGCAGAAAAAGGTATATGCCGCCTAAGCGAAGAACTGAAGAAAGAAGCATAGATGTAGTGCCAACTAGTGCGGTGTTTGTAATATGCCTTACAATCATCGGAAAAACAAGCTCGCAGATTGTGGACACAGCTGCGCAAAAAAGGTCAAAAAGTATTATCCCGATATACGGTTTGTAATAATGTGAAAATTTTCTTAGCATTGTGTGTTACTCCATTTTAATTGATATATTCGATATTTTATCTGATTTATAAAGCAGTGTCAAGTGTGGCTGTATTTTTAGCTTGATATTTTCTTAAAGATACTATATAATATACTAAAATACTTTCACAGGAGAAATGATATGCAGCAGTCTAAAAATAAACTTTTTACAAATACGTTCATAGTGGCAGCGGCGGCAATACTGTGCTGTGCACTGTGGGGAAGTGCAACCCCATTTATTAAAATAGGGTATGAACTGATACTTCCGCATAAGGATACCTCCTCAACCATACTTTTTGCAGGAATACGGTTTTTTATAGCGGGTATTATTACGGTACTGATATACAGCATTGCCAGAGGTAAAGTTCTCTATCCTAAAAAAGAAAATCTTGGAAAGGTAGCGCTTGTCGGATTATTCCAGACAGTAATACAATACCTCTTTTTCTACATAGGTCTTGCAAATACCACAGGTGTTAAGGGAACTGTAATCAGTGGGTCAAATTCGTTTTTTGCACTGCTTATCGCAAGCCTTATTTTCCGTCAGGAAAAGCTCACCTTTAAAAAAATAATTGCCTGCATAATCGGATTTGCAGGAATTATCAGTGTAAATCTGAACGGGCTTGATTTTAATATGAACTTTACGGGAGATGCATTTGTACCCTTTTCAACTATAGCCTATGCAATATCTTCTGTACTTATAAAGAATTATTCCAAGGTTGAGGACCCCGTTGTAATAAG
>JAZRLV010000061.1:0-4253 GCA_045646985.1 Clostridia bacterium
CAAACTTCACCTCTCGACGTACCCACGTACGCCTTCGGGTAACCCAAAGCTTTGCTTTGGTTCAGTTTGTCCGTTCTGAAAAATTTCTCCTTTCCCCCCCCAAAAAGAGGAGGTTTAAAAACCAAGCAGTTTTTAAACCTCCTCTTTTTTCGGGCGACTACACAGTGTAGCCCCTACTTCTTTTCAATGGGTATATAATATGAACAACGCATTCCGTTATAAACGCTCAGATATGGACATACCGGCGAGGAATCGTCAAGAGCGTAGCTTTCTGCCCCCGTCTTGCAGGTAGGGCAAAGAATAACTCTTCTTTTGTTTTCTTTTATATATGCCTTTTTCTTTAAAATCTGCTCTCGATATTTTTCAGGAAGAAAAAACGGTGTAACAGCTATCACAAAAAGCATAACCGCATGAAAAATCAGCAGTGATTTTTTATAAGATACAGCCGCACATGCATATCGGACAAATTTAGTAAAGGAAAACATAACGCTGAATAATTCTACAGGCGCAGCACCACAAATTATTGTGCTTACCGCCCCAAAAATAAGGTAAGACAAATAGTTATACTTATAATACAGCTTTAAGCTGACCAAATCTACCGTACACCTTTGAAGCTGCCGCATATTAATAAGTATAAATACTCCTGTACCGATAGTACATACAAATGCCATATTATATTCCGTTGCAGGAATAAATTCAAGCAAAAAAAGCACAGCAATAACGACAGATATGACTATCGATGCGGTAAATAACTCAAACAATCTCTTTTGTAAAGCTAACATATATTTCTCCTCAAAAAGGGGGACTGCCGACGGCAGCTCCCCTTTAATTCGCTTAGATTTAAGCTCCCAATATGAAGCTACCCTCTAACTTGACTGAATTGTCAGCAGCATCGCCGTCAACTATTTCAAAATTTCCTCCTGAAGAGGTCTGAATAACATCAACGTTATCAAATTTAATTGTGTCAATTTCAGGTGTTATATATTTTTTCATAATCATCTGTCCTTTCTCACTCTTGCGGGTCTACAGTGTATTCCTTGCTCCACTCACCATAAAATGTTGTCTTTCCGTCAAGCGAAACGGCAAATGGTCTGAAGCAAAAATCAGTATAGTTTGTTGGTGTTTCAATAATTCTTCCGAATATATATTTATTTGTTTCACCGAAATCCTTAGGATAAAATAGTGTGTCTACTCCGTTATTTGTAACAGTAATGTAGGTATATAAATACTCTGTGGTAGGCTTTCCTGTAACCTTGCCGCCGTCAGCCCTTACCTCAATACCAAGTACACTGTAGGCAGTTGAATCAATAGCCGCAAAGCAACCTGCTCTGTATGTGGTAATTGTTTCACCATTTGCATCAGTCATTGTTCCTGTGGGCATATTCTGAATCAGAAGATTTATTGTAGGAAGTGTTTTTATCGTGATGCTCTCAACACTGTATGTTCCGTCAGAATTTGCTGTAAGGGTGTAACCGTCTGCAAGATATGCAGATACATCACTTGAGAATGTACCGCCTGAAATGATTTCATCACTTTCAACAGTATTCCCTGATGCATCAAGAATTGTAAGTGTACCTGTTACAGTTCCGCCTGTAATCTTAAGTTCTCCTTTTTCAACTTTAAATGCGTCTACTACACCGCCTGAAAGCGTTGTCACACACACTGCACCGCTGCTGCGTGCGGTGTCTATCATTCCGACACTACCTCCGGTGACATTAATCACTCCGGTTGCCGGAGATTTTTCGCTTACAGATGCCGCCTGCGCCCATACTGCTCTGCTGTTGCCGTTAATTGTTCCTCCTGCGATGTTCAGATAAGCTGTACCACTATATCCACGTTCATTTTGCTCCATACGATTACGTATAGCAATGTATGAGGATGTCAAAGTACCACCTACGATATTAGCGGTAGCTTCTCCAAACCAATTACCACTATTGTCAACAACAAATGCCATATCCGTTCCACCTAAGTGGGTAAAAGTACCACTTTCAACATTCAATAAACCGCCACGATTAAGAACGATAGCTGATTCTGCATTCCAACCACGATTTTGAATTGCAGTAAGATTAATTGTACCGTTTTTTATGGTCAATTCACCATAGTTATAGAACAATATGAAGTTTCCTGTGGAATTTTCAGTCACATTAATGGTTTTTTCATTAAGGTCAATATCAATTACCTTACCATCGGGTATATTAAAGTAGCCTTTACCAGCATCTGCAATATCACTTTCAAAGGTCATATCAGCCAGTAGCACGATAGTGTCTTCATTTTTTGCCGCATCAATAGCTGTCTGTAAATCGGTATACTCAACATCGCCAATCTTCGCAACATTTGTTTTCAACACGTCATCAGCAACTACAATGGATGTTTCATCAATAGTGCCGTCTTCATTAAGTTCTGTGTAGAGCGGATAGACTCCCATAGACACCAAATCCTCTACACTTGAAGCAGCTTCGTTGAAATAAATTCTGTTAGTATTTTGCGTAAGGTCTATATCATAATAGTTATCGCTTAATGTTGCTGTTGTTTTTTCGGCATTAAAATTCCAGTAACAAATCTGCTGGGAATTTGTAATATCCTTGAATATGTTCTCTGAAACAACCAGTGTTATCGCATCAGTACCTGCACTGTTATTTGTAAGAGCCTGTGCACGACCACTTGCCGAGCCGGAGAACGTATTTCCTTTTACAACAAACTCATCTGCAATTCCATCATCAGAAGTCAACTGAACTATATAAGGTCGGAATGCAACATTGTTAATGACGTTATTTTCAAATAAAACATCACCTGTAAGCTGTGCATAAACACCAGAATTACTTGAACCGGAAACACCATTAATTACATTATTTGTAAATGTAAAGTTTTTAATAGCTTCGGTTTCGGCAAGATTAAAGTGTATAGCCGCATTATTGGCTGTGTCAACCACATCATTAAATTCACAGTTTGTTATTCTCCAGTCTTTGTAGCTGACTGTGCCTGTTCTCCACCCTGTCATAACAATTTTTGAATTTTTAAACACAATACCTTCAATAGTAATACCCTCATAAACTGTTGAATTTCCGTCAGCTGATTGTATTGTCATGTCCTTCAGTACGGTTGATTTGTTGTCTGCGCCCTTAATAATTACATTTGTGAGAGTTGACGGAAACATAACTGTTCCTTCGCTAATTTCACCTGCAAGCAGCTCTATTGTCTGATTGCTTTCTACAGCGTTAAGCGCTTTCTGAAATGTTTCATACTCAACATCGCCAATCTTTGCAACAGGGGAAGCAGCTTCCACATTTGCAAGTGTAACTGTTTCACTTGCTGTAACTGCCTTATAAGTTGCAGTGTTATTTTCCTTTTCTACACCTACATTTGCAGCCGTAGCGCTGATATTTGCTGTAGTTGTACCAACGCCGTAATCAAGAAGAATGTCTGCATTCTGACCTATACTATTAGCAACAGTAGCTGTAAAGGTACAATTTTTTACCGTTACAGTTGAAGCTGCTCCTTCAACAGAAGACAGCACACGCACAGGGGCAGCATAGTCCACATTAGCGTCACCAACAGAATTAAAAGAAGAGTTTTCAATTTCTACTATCTGTGTTCCTGCAATTTTATGATTTAAGTTAATTGCTTCATCAAGATTTGAAAATGAACAACCGCTTACTTTTACCTTACCATTTGCATTTGAATATACCTTACACTCTCCGCCTGTATTGCTTGTAAAGGTACAATCAGTAAGGGAAATATTATTCGCTCCGCTCGTACCGCTGAAATATATTCTGCTCATTGATGTACAATTTGTAAAAACAACATTAATTGTATGCGCTGTATTACGCTGTCCCCACGCACCTGCGCCTGTAAGGTTGTCAATAATCAGTGATATATCACCCGTTAAGCCCTCACATGTATTAGCACCATTATGACAGTATTTATATGTATCAATTTCAAACTCCTGCTCTCCGCCTGAAATGTATGCACCGTTTCCGTAAACAGTAAGGCTTTTGCACACATGTCCGTGCGTCATTGTTCCAAGGTCAGCCTCCGGCTTACAATAAAGAATATTTTTATCTGTTAAGTGAATACCCTCAAGTGCCGCCGTTAGGCTTGTGTAGTAATTTGCGCCGTCAAAAACTACGTTATCTCCGGTAAACGTTGCATTACCCACATTGATTGTCGCCTGCGCAAATGCAGAAACAGAAGCAAGACTAAAAATCATTGCTGCTGTCAGGACAATGGTTAAAATTTTTCTTGTTTTCATTAAA
>JAZRLV010000062.1:0-15570 GCA_045646985.1 Clostridia bacterium
CTATTTTTTCTGCTGCGGGGACTTTGGGAAGTCCGGGCATTGTCATAATCTCACCTGTGAGAACTACTACAAAGCCTGCACCTGCGCTAACCTTTACATTACGCACTGTAACTGTAAAGTCCTTCGGTGCACCAAGTTTAGTCGGGTCATCCGAAAAGCTATACTGCGTTTTTGCAATACATATAGGCAGATTTGAAAATCCAAGGTCTGCAAGAGTTTTAAGCTGCTTTTGCGCATTTTTATCAAACACTACGCCATTTCCGCCGTAAACTTTCTTAACAACAGCCTCAACCTTTTCTTCAAGAGATAATTCGTCTTCATAACAGAAGGTAAAATTGTTTTCTTCTTCGCAAAGGCGAACAACCTCTTTCGCAAGCTCAATTCCGCCTTCTCCGCCCTTCGCCCACACATCGGAAAGAACAACATTTACACCGAGCTTTTTGCACTCGTCTATAATAAGTTCAATTTCCTTATCTGTATCTGTGGGGAACTTATTAACTGCCACAACAGACGGAAGCTTATAAACATCCTTAATATTAGAAACATGACGCAGAAGATTCGGAATACCCTTTAAAAGTGCCTCTGTATTCTCCTCGCCAAGCTCTGTTTTAGCGACGCCTCCATGCATTTTAAGTGCACGAACAGTTGCAACAATAACTACTGCCGATGGCTTAAGATTTGCATATCGGCATTTGATATCAAGGAACTTTTCAGCACCCAAATCCGCACCAAAGCCTGCCTCTGTAACTGCGTAGTCACCTAACTTCATCGCCATCTTTGTAGCAATTACACTGTTACAGCCGTGTGCAATATTTGCAAAAGGACCGCCGTGTACGAATGCAGGAGTTCCCTCCAAAGTCTGCACAAGATTAGGCTTGAGCGCATCTTTAAGAAGTGCCGCCATTGCACCGTGTGCCTTAAGCTGACCTGCTGTAACCGGCTTTTCGTCATACGTGTAGCCTACAATTATTCTTGAAAGGCGTTCTTTTAAATCAGACAGAGAATTTGCAAGGCACAACACCGCCATAATTTCCGATGCAACGGTGATATCATATCCATCCTCACGGGGAACACCGTTCACCTTTCCGCCAAGCCCGTCTGTTACAAAACGAAGCTGACGGTCATTCATGTCAACACAACGTTTCCATGAAATTCTTCTGGGGTCAATGTTAAGCGAATTACCTTGATAAATATGATTATCAAGCATTGCCGCAAGCAAGTTATTAGCCGCACCGATTGCATGGAAGTCACCTGTGAAATGAAGGTTTATATCCTCCATAGGAACAACCTGCGCCCAACCGCCGCCGGCTGCACCGCCTTTTATTCCAAAAACAGGACCTAAAGACGGCTCACGAAGTGCCACGCAAACATCCTTGCCGATTTTACGCATACCATCTGCAAGACCTATTGTAGTGGTTGTCTTTCCCTCGCCTGCCGGAGTCGGAGTTATAGCAGTTACCAAAATAAGCTTTCCGTCTTTTTTGGTTGATTCATCAAGAAGCGACAAATCAATCTTTGCCTTGTAATTTCCGTACTGCTCTAAATACTTATCCTCAACGCCTGCTCTTTTTGCAATAGCACTGATATGCTCCATTTCTACAGACTGCGCAATTTCTATATCGCTTTTATACATTAATATCAATCCTTCCCAACACTGGATTTGAGAGTAACGTCATGATATCCGCCCTCAACAATACTAGTTGCTGAAACAAGGGTGATTTTTGCATTTTTCTGAAGCTCGGGGATTGTCAGCACACCACAGTTACACATGGTGGAAGCAACCTTATAAAGACTCTTGGCAACATTATCCTGAAGTGAGCCTGCATATACAACATACGAGTCAACGCCCTCCTCAAAGGAAAGCTTAGCCTTACCGCCGAGGTCATAACGCTGCCAGTTACGTGCACGATTACTTCCCTCGCCCCAATATTCCTTAACGTATGTTCCGTTAATGTTAAGCTTAGGTGTGGGGCTTTCATCAAAGCGTGCAAAGTATCTTCCGAGCATAAGGAAGTCTGCGCCCATAGCAAGTGCCAGTGTCATATGATAGTCATGTACAATACCTCCGTCTGAACAAATCGGGATATAAACACCTGTTTTTTCAAAATATTCATCACGTGCTGCCGCAACCTCAATAACTGCTGTTGCCTGTCCACGTCCTATACCCTTTGTTTCACGTGTTATGCAGATAGAGCCGCCGCCGATACCAACCTTTATAAAGTCAGCGCCTGCCTCTGCAAGGAACATAAATCCGTCACGGTCAACAACATTACCTGCTCCAACCTTTACATCGTCACCGTACTTATCACGGATAAATTTAATTGTCTGTGCCTGCCATGCAGTATAACCCTCTGACGAGTCAATACAAAGCACGTCTGCACCAGCCTCAACCAGTGCAGGTACACGCTTCTCGTAGTCAAGTGTGTTAATACCTGCACCTACAAGATAACGCTTCTGTTCATCAAGCACTTCATTAGGATTGCTCTTATGGGTAGAATAATCCTTTCTGAATACAAAATATTTAAGCTCATTTTTAGAATTTATAATGGGGAGAGAATTCAGCTTATGCTCCCAGATGATATCGTTAGCTTCCTTCAAAGTAGTATTTTCAGGAGCGCAGATAAGCTTTTCAAAAGGAGTCATAAACTCTTTAACCTTTACATCGGTTGACATTCTGCTCACACGGTAGTCACGGCTTGTTACAACGCCTAAAAGCACACCATTAGCTGTTCCGTCAGCAGTTACAGCCATAGTGTTATGACCTGTTTTCTCAAAAAGCTCCAACACGTCTGCAAGCGTATCTTCCGGTTTGAGGTTAGAGTCACTTACAACAAAACCTGCCTTGTAGCTCTTTACACGTGCAACCATAGCAGCTTCATCTTCAATAGACTGCGAGCCGTAGATAAAGGAAATACCGCCCTCTTTCGCAAGTGCGATTGCCATAGTATCGTTGGAAACAGACTGCATAATAGCCGATACCATAGGAATGTTAAGGCTGTATTTAGGCTCTTCGCCTTTTTTGAATTTAACAAGAGGTGTCTTCAGACTTACATTTGCAGGAATACAGTCAGGGCCTGTGTATCCGGGCACGAGCAGATATTCACTGAATGTACGTGAAGGTTCATTGAAATAGTATGCCATAGTATAATCTCCCCCATAATAATTTTTATAGTATTTTTGTTATTATACAACACTCCGACATTTTTTTCAAGTGCTAATCTGATTTTTTATTGAAAAAGAAAAAAACATTGCAATTATACTGTTTTTAGTGTATTATATAATATGGTGTTTTACAACATACGTATTACAGAAGAGGTGTAGACGTTGGAAAAACTCAGAATCACAGGCGGTAATCCGCTTTTCGGAGAAATCGCCGTATGCGGCGCAAAAAATGCTGCCGTTGCAATAATACCGGCTTCACTGCTCGTAAATGGTGTATGCCGCATCGAAAACATACCTGACATTAAAGATGTACGATTGATTATAGATATGCTTGTGCAGTTGGGTGCAAGCGTTACTTACGTAGATGACACAACTATTGAGGTTAATTCCTCAAAACTTAAAACACATATCGCCCCCGCTTCTCTTGCAAGCAAAATGCGTGCCAGCTATTATCTTTTAGGTGCACTTTTGGGAAGAATGAACAAGGCGGAGGTATCGCTCCCCGGCGGGTGTAATTTCGGCACACGTCCCATTGATTTACACGAAAAAGGCTTCCGCAGCATGGGCGCCGATGTAACTATTACAGACGGTATTGTATACACAAAAGCGGACGAGCTTTGCGGTTCGACCATCTATCTTGATACGGTCAGCGTTGGTGCAACCATAAATATAATGCTTGCCGCAGTTTTGGCAAAAGGAAAAACAGTTATTGAAAACGCAGCGAAAGAACCGCATATTGTTGATGTGGCAAACTTCCTTAATGCAATGGGTGCTAACGTAAGAGGCGCAGGTACAGACGTCATAAGAATAACGGGTGTGCCCGAGATGCGTGGCGGTACATACAGCATTATCCCCGACCAGATAGAGGCAGGCACATTCATGCTCCTTGCAGCTGCCGCAGGCGGAGAGGTTTTGGTGAGGAATATTATTCCCAAGCATATGGACTGTCTTGTATCCAAGCTTGAGGAAATGGGCGTTAATGTAACAGAATACGACGATTCCATACGCATTGAACGCAGCGGTGAGCTTCGTGGTGTATCCGTGCGCACAATGCCTTATCCCGGTTTCCCCACAGATTTACAACCCCAGACAGTTGCTCTGCTTTCAACAATAAATGATAGCAGTACAGTAATAGAAAATGTATGGGATAACAGATTCCAGTATGTAGACCAGCTCCGCAGTATGGGCGCAGATATTGAGCTTAGCGGCAAACGTGCCTCCATAAAAGGCGGACCTCTTAAAGGTGCCGAGGTTTGGGCAACAGACCTCAGGGCAGGTGCAGCACTTATTATTGCAGGTGCTGCCGCACAGGGTGCAACCGAAATAAATTCCCCCCACTATATTGACAGAGGATATTCGGATATTGAACGCAGACTTCGTTCAATAGGTGTTAAAATAGAACGTATTTTTGAGGCAGATTAAAATGGCTAATATAACAATATGTCCGCTTTCTTCAGGCAGCAGTGGCAACTGCATTCTTGTTAAAACATCCGATTCTACAGTGCTTGTTGATTGCGGGATGACAGGGAAAGCAGCAGAGTGCGAGCTTAATCGTGCAGGGGTAAATCCGCAGGATATTGACGCAATAATTGTAACACATGAGCATATTGACCATATCAGCGGTGTGGGCATAATGTGCAGGCGCTACCGCCTCCCCGTTTATGCAACACTGGGCACATGGAAAGCGATGATTGACTCTATAGGGAAAATTAATCCCGATTTGATAAGATACATTGCCGCAGAGGTTCCCTTTAAAATTAACGAAACTGTTTTTCATCCTTTTTCCACCTCCCACGATGCGGCAGAAAGCATCGGGCTGGTGTTTTCAAGCGGTGGAAGATATGGTGGCATTACTACCGACCTTGGTACTGTGACACGGCATATTTACGATATGCTTTCACGTTGCTCTATACTTATGATTGAAGCAAACCACGACGAAAACATGCTTCGCTGCGGTACATATCCGCAGCACCTTAAGGAGCGTATTCTCTCTGACTGTGGTCATTTATCAAATAAGCTGTGCGGCGCACTGTGTGCAAAGCTCGTACGTGAAGGGTGCCTCAGGAAAATAATGCTCGGGCATTTAAGCTCTGATAATAATACACCACGTCTTGCATATGAAACTGTGCAAAACAGTATTGATGCAACGGGGCGATGCGTAGGCAGTGATATAACACTTTTCGTGGCAGACCGTTACTGTATGCGAGAGGAGATTTCCGATTAATGACTATAAATATCATTTGTGTTGGGAAAATTAAAGAAGATTTCTTTTCAAAAGCGGCAGCCGAGTTCGAGAAACGGCTCAGCCGTTTTTGTAATTTAAACGTAGTGCAAATCCCCGATAAAAGTATTCCCGAAAACCCTTCGCAAGCTGAATGCGACGCTGTTCTTCAGAAAGAGGGGGAACAGATTATGAAAAAGATAAGTAAAAGCGATATTGTTGTGGCAATGTGCATTGAGGGGAAACAGCTCTCAAGCGAGGCTTTGGCACAAAAGCTTGCCGATTTTCAAATGCAAAGCTCGACGATTGATTTTATAATCGGTGGCTCTTTAGGGCTTTCACACGAGGTAAAAAAACGTGCCGACCTTAAACTTAGTATGAGCGCTATGACATTCCCCCACCGTATTGCACGTCTGATGATTGAGGAACAAATATACAGGGCATTTAAGATAAATGCCAATGAAACATATCACAAATAAATTGGCGGAAGCAAAATGCAAATAAAAAAGCTTTTGAGTACAACAAGGCGGTGTAAAATTTTTTTTTTACACCGCCTTTATTTGGGGATAGAAAAAAATGATTCAGGACAGACAAACTGAGCCAAGCAAAGCTTGGGTTACCCGAAGCTGTATGTGTATACAGCGAGAGGCGAAGTTTGTTCGTAGCAAAAAGGCTTTGAAATAAAGAAAAATCGATTAAAATGAGATTTTTCAACCAACAAAGATTATTCTTAAATTTATTTGCTATCTACATTCGGCATTTTGGGTGCCTTTTTGCGTTCTGGACTTTTTTTACATCCCCACTACTTATTCAATTTTTCGAGCAGTGCCTTGCATCCCTCATTTACGTCGTTCCAGGTTGTTTCAAAATCTCCTGTATACCAAGGATCTACTACGTTTTTTGGATATTTTGTATGCTCCATAAGAAGTGACACTTTTTTGTCGGGGTCATTACCCACAAAGCGCTTCATCTTTCTGATGTTATTATCGTCCATTGCCACAATGTAGTCATAATAGGAATAATCCTCCGTTGTCATCTGGCGTGCAGTTTTTCCGTTGCAGGATATTCCATGCTCTGAAAGAATTCTGCGCACAGGTGGATAGACTCTGTTTCCTATTTCTTCTGTACTGGTAGCGGCAGAAGCTATCTCAAACCTATGGTGTGCATTTGCCTCTTCTACAAGCTTTTTCATTACAAATTCCGCCATAGGACTACGACATATATTCCCATGGCATACAAACAGTATTTTTATCTTTGACATCACCTTTATTATTCCTCCATCAGATTCATAATGGTTTTAAGGGCAATTTCAAGCCCCGTTTTAAGTGACTTCTTATTTGCCCATTCCTCACGTGTATGCATGCCGCCGCCGCTATAAACACCTATGCAAACGGCAGGAACTCCCATTGAAAGAGGAATATTACAGTCAGTCGATGCGCTAATAAGCCTTACATCTTTTTTGGTTACATCCTTTACAACACTTTCACAAAGTGTTATAAGCGCCTGCTTCTTTTGGGCGTCTACCCCCTTTTCGCAGGGTCTGTCACCAATTTTTCTGACCTCTACCTCTACACCATCCTTTTTTGCTTGAGCAAAAATCTGCTCAAATTTATCTTTCATTATATCAAGGCACTGTGCACTGTCGCTGCGGTATTCACAGAGCATTTTTGCATTTTGTGCAATAGTGTTTACTGACGTACCGCCCTCTATTATCCCGATATTGTAAGTTGTACGTGAAGAACCGATTTGCGGAACAGTAATTTCGTATATCAATGTTGCAATTTTCGCAAGATTTGTTATTGCGTTTTCCTTTCCGAATTCCTGAAAAGAATGTCCGCCCTCTGTCTGCACCTCCACCTCGTATCGGTGGGAGCCGACACACATATGATTAATTATTCCGATAGTACTGTCAAACGAGATAAATCCTGACACTCTGCCTTTATATTCTTCCATCAGGTGCTTTGCGCCCTTAAGATTGCCAAGCCCCTCTTCACACGAATTACATACAAAAAGCATTCCGTCCTCAGGCTTTATATTGTTTTCAAGAAGATACTTCACACACATCAGCAGTATGCAAACACATGCAGTATCGTCACCCACTCCCGGGCTGTATATGTTTTCATCGTCCTCAGAAAGGGGCATAGGCTCACTATCCGGGAATACCGTATCAGTATGCGCCACAAAAACCGTGATTTCGTTTTTCCCCTCACAGTTGTATGGGAAAACCACATTCTTTGCATCGTCAATATATACACCCTCTGCACCAATGCTTTTAAGCCATTCACAGCAAAACTGCGCCCTTTTTTCTTCATTTCCCGAGGGTGCAGGAATACGACAGAGTGTTCTTAAAAGCTCTAACATATCCTCGTAATTTTCCTGTATGAAATTTTTCATCTGCAAATCCAGCATATTTATCATCCTTTTGTTTACAAGCTTGCTTTTAATGACACATCATATTCTACCATAGAAATAATATTATCCTCATTTACAGTAGGCGGTATTTCAATCGAAAATACATATTTACGGAGCTTAGTCTGTGAATCTCTGTCAACAGACACGTCGTGTACAATTATTCCGTATTCAAAGAATTTATCCATAATATATTCCTGATAGTTTTCCTTGTCAACATTCTTAATAGAAAGCTTTTTTGTCTTAGGCATCTTTACCCACCTGAAATTAAGATGCAAAACAATCTGTGCAATAAGAATAACTACTGTTGCAACAACACCAATCACATACAATCCCGAGCCGATTGCCATACCTACGCCCGAGGTTGCCCATATACCAGCCGCAGTTGTAAGACCTGTAATAGTGTTCTTATGTACGAAAATCATACCTGCTCCCAAAAAGCCTATACCGCTGGCTATTGTAGACGCTATTCTCGACGGATCAAGGCGTACCTCCACCCCTTCGTATATTCCCTTTGAGATTACATCAAAGAATGCATATTTTGACACAACCATCATAATTGCAGCACCACATGCAACAACAAAGTGCGTTCTGATCCCTGCCTCCTTTGAACGGTTTTTACGCTCGATTCCGATTATCATACCGCATACACCTGCAAGTATTATGCGTAAAATGTACTCAAGCTGCATTGCCCATGTTAATTCCATTTTATGTTCCTCCTATATTTATTTATGTAAAGAGACGCATCAAAACACATCGTCTGTTTTGATACGTCTCCATCTCTGTTTATCGCTTATATTATATTACATATACCTGTTTTTGTCAACTTGATAAGCAGTATATATATCTTTAATTTTTACAGATATTTTTTTATTTTGTCGTATATACGCTTTTTTCAGGAAAAAGGCTTTGTGCCTCTTTCTTTGACAGTGTTGTTATTCTGCGGTATTCCTGTTTATCAAGGTTAGTAACCTGATAAACCTCACACCTTTCTTTTTCCTCAACATACGTCTGATTTTCAAATTGCGCATAATTAATTATCTTTTCTAAGTCCTGTGGTGTTTCAAGCTTTACTATCTTGTTTTCCTTTACCTGGGAAATTACTCCTGTAAATTCATTTCCCTCCAAAAAAGGAAGCTCCTCATGCGCACCGCAAATATACATAAAGCCCTCATTTTTTATTGCAAGCTTTTCCCAATATCCGTTTTCCATAAACCATGCTATAGTATTTTTGAAGTTGGCATTTACAAAAACGCTCATATATTCCATGTAAATACGCTCCCGCTCTCCACTTTGTGAGGTAACTATACGGTAATTATCTTCATTGAAAACTTTTTGCGGAACATATTCAATATCCACATTAAAGCCCCATGCATCGTTATGAATTTCATTGTAGCTAAGGTTTGAAATATCCTTTTTAAGACATTCAAAAAGCTCCCGTTTTTTATCTTCATCATTTAAATCTATATGCTCGTCAGCGTAAATATTCATCGTATAAACAGAGGAAATATCCGTATATATGCGTTCACTTAACTCTTTATACTCCTGATTTTCATACATTGTTTGCATAATACGATGCAGCTCGTCCTGAGAAATACCATAACGTCGGTGAACAGTTTTTCCGTTTTTCAGCTGATATTCAATATGTATATTTGTATCATCGGTATAACTCTTTATAATATCCTTTTCTCTTAGTCTGTTCTTGTGGATAATCTGTGCTGTTGCAATAATATCCTTGTTTTCTGTATACGGCTTATCGCCGCTATAATAATTATACAACGCTATTTTTGAAACATTACTCTCTTCGGGAACATAGTTCTCAAACCCGAAAAAGCTTGTAAATGCAAACACACACATCATAGCTGCAAAAGCTATTGCAAAGCCGATATACCCTTTATATGCATGCCATACACGAAACGTCTTTTTAAGAAGCATTTCACCTGCAAAATAAATTACAATACTGCTCAGTGCAACAATACACCAGAACACAAGCTGATTGTCCTGCATAGAGTAGCTGAAAATTGAAAATGCAGCTATAGCGCCCATAAACGTTAAAAGATATTTGAATATAGGATTAAGGCATTTAAAGCCTGCTACATCTTCAGCTGTTTCCATTCTGCGCTTTTTATATAAAATTGCAGAAATTACGTACAACAAAAGTGCAATCACAATGAATTTAACTATAACTGCCGCATTGTTAAAACCCTGTTCACGATGCGCCCAGCTTGTAACAAACGAAATAAGTCTTACAGGAAAATTATTGTCAACAACACGTGACAGCAGTACATCTTCACCTGCATATCCAAACAGAAATTTTTCCGACACAATGCTAAAGCCCGCCGCAAGAAGCGGTACAAAGCTGTGGAAAAGTATATTAAGAACAATCATTGCAAAGCTGTTTCCCGTAATTGAAGCAACAAAGCATACACACGAAAACATTATAAACAGTGCAAGCAAGTTAAACAGCATCCATACTACGCAGTCGCCTATTCCAAAATACTGTGAGTATCCTGTTACAGACATCAGCATCAGCACAAGTGTGTTAAGAATTACAGGGGCAGCCATCAGTGTAAGTGCCGCAAGCACCGAGGAAACGTAGTTTGCCTCTCTTTTTACAGGTAAGCTGTGCACAAATACCGAAGTTTTCTTTGAATGGATAAATCTGAATACCATTAACCCTGCAACTGTGGGAACTGCTATAGCTAACAGCATTGGCAGCAGGATATATTCATTATCCATAATAAGTGACCAGTTTAATCCTCTTTGGGGAAGAAACTGTATGCTTCTGTCATAGCTTAGCATAATTGACATTCCCGTTATCATAAAGAGCAATATAAAATAAAGTACACTGCCCCATAAATAACGCTTTATTGTAGATTTGTATATTCCCTTATTAAACAATGATATTTTTGAAATCATATCCCAAACCTCCCAACTCGTAAATAAATACTTCCTCCAGAGTAAGGCTTATCCTCTCGCAAAGTAGTGGAGAAAGCTCCTTCATTCTATCATAAGTCAGCTGCGCCTGCCCACGCACAATTATGCTGTATACAGACCCTGTTCTTGAAATATGAAGAACATCTTCTGACTGCGAAAGCTTTGCTGCACATTCCTCATCAATTACCATCTGATACTTGTGAACACTGCCCTTTAAATCGTCAAGAGGTTTTTCAACTATCATTCTGCCCTTGTGAATAATGCCCACCCAATCGCATATATCCTCAAGCTCTCTGAGATTGTGCGAGGACACCAACACCGTCATCTCACGGTCAGTTACATCTGCAATCACAAGATTCAGCACCTGTTTTCTCATAACGGGGTCCAGTCCATCAAGCGGTTCATCTAAAATAAGTACTGATGGCAGTGCAGAAAGAGTCAGCCAGAAAGCAACCTGTTTTTTCATACCCTTAGACAGCTTACGTATCTGGCGCTTTTCGTCAATTTTAAAGATTTCTTTAATCGCCTCATAGCGTTCAAAGCTGAAACTCTTATATACATCGGCATAAAAGTGTGCCATTTGTTTTATTGTATACGTGCTGTAATAAAACCAGTCATCTGAAATATTCAGCACTTTTTCTTTAATTTGTTCGTTTTCATATACCTTGATACCGTTTATGTAAATATCTCCCTTATCAGGCGTAAGGACACCGTTTATATGATTAATAATGGTCGTCTTTCCTGCTCCGTTTGGTCCTACCAAGCCATATATAGTACCTTTTTGAACATTAAGAGAAAAATCATCCAGCACCTTAAAGTCATCAAAGTATTTCGTCACGTTAGATACTTGTATCATTACTGCTCCTCCTTTTCGGAATAAATGTTGTTTACAAGGTTTTGTATACCTTCCTTCTTCTCACCTAAAAACATAAGCTCCTTAATTGTTGTTCTCAGTTCATCGTAAAGCTCCTGCACTCTTTTATCGTTTTTGTTTTCTTTAACAGGTGCCACAAAATTCCCCTTACCCTTTACGCTGTAGATAAATCCTGCTGTTTCCAGTTCCTTATATGCTTTTTGAACTGTATTTGGATTTACTGTAAGGCTGATTGACAGCTCTCTTACCGAGGGCAGCTGCTCGTCAATTTTCAAGATACCGCTTATTATAAGCTCCTTGATACCGTCCTCAATCTGTTGATGCAATGTGCGTCCATCCTTGTAATCCAGCTTTATCATTTACTCACCTCCGATTTTCAACTGTATTATTTGTATTAGTACAGTTAGTATAGCATATGATTTTTTTCTTGTCAATAGAAGTTAGAAAAAAAATCGGAGAGCCAGCTAAAATTATAGCTTGACTCTCCAATTTTTAAATTTGTTTGGCGACTTCAATTAAATAGTATCATATATCGCCTACTTTGTCAACAAAAATAGACTATAATTAGCCTATAAATATATTGAGGTGATACAAATGAAAACATATACCGCTGTAACTGATCGCATATTATTCTTATGTAAAGAAAAGCATCTTACAATAAACAAATTAGCCACACTCTCTGGGATTGCACCCTCTACGTTGAAAAGCATATTATACGGAAAAAGTCAGAATCCTGGAATTGTCACATTAAAGCAACTTTGCGATGGTTTTGGTATTTCTCTTTGGGATTTTTTCAATACGTCAACATTTAAAGAATTAGAGCAAGAGATCAAATAAAAAATGCTTCTTTAACGCATCAACACCCCTACCCCTCAATCTTGAGGGGTATTTTCTTGTACTTTTGGGTGCCAAAAGTACCAAAAGCGTGGGGAGTTCCGAATTCTCCCCACACCCCTCTAAACCGGCCTCGCAGGGGCGATTTCAGTATATGCCGTATCACTAATCTCAAAAGTGGTCTTTGTTTATAAATTTTCTTTGCCTGTATTGCGCCGTCTGTATCGGCAAACCTATTGCCGAGGAGGGCAGACTAAAAATTGCCCGTCAGCAGGGGAAATTGTTACGGGCAATTTTTGCCCAAACAGTCAAAGAAAATTTATAAACCCCCAAGTTTGTGCTGCAAGTTTGCTAACTTTAGCGATGAAGCTGCGTTTTTCTGTAGTTTTTGCCTTTAACCGAGAAATTGCGAGAAATCAGTTTCCTTTGCACTCTCGCAATTTCAGCCGTCAGAGCAAACTGAGTGTTTGCTTTTTGTAGGCGGCGGTTTATAGGCAAAAATTACTGAAAAACAAATTTCGCAAAGTAGAAAAGATAGTATTCCTTTATTGTTTCGCCCCTGCGAGGTCGTTTTAAGGGGGCTCGGGGGAAATCCGAAATCCCCCGACGCTTTTCGTCATTTTGGCGTTCAAAATGACATCTTTTTCGTTCTTGTACGAAGTTTATTACTTTTTTAAAAGTATACCAAACAGAAAAGGTATAACAGAATAAAATTATCCTGTCATACCTCTTTTGACAATACTTATATGGTTTGTATATTATGGCACAGATGCATTTTTTTATTTTGCGCTTTCTAAAAGCGCCTCTAAATCTTCCTTTGTATACTTATACACATTATCACAGAAGTGGCATGTCATTTCTGCCTTGCCATCCTCGTCTATAAGCTTTCCAAGCTCTTCTTTTCCTATGCTTATAAGTGCACGGTCGGTGCGCTCACGTGAGCAGTCGCACTGATATTTTGCAGATGTATTTTCAAAATACTCTATCTCGTAATCCTTTAAAAGCTGCTCCACGATATCCTCAGGTTTTTTACCTGAATCAAGCAACTCGGTAACAGAAGATATTGCTCCGATAGTTTTTTCAACATTATCAATATCCTCGTCGTACGCCCCTGGAAGCACCTGCAATATAAAACCGCCTGCCGCTTTAATCGTATAATCCACATCAACAAGCACACCAAGCGCTACTGCTGTAGGAAGCTGCTCACTCGTTGCATAATACTGTGTCAAATCCTCTGCTATTTCACCATTCACAAGAGGAACTTGCCCTACATAAGGCTCTTTAAGGCCTAAATCACGCACTATGCTAAGCATTCCGTTTGCACCGACAGCACCGCCTACGTCAAGCTTTCCTTTAGAATTAAGCGGCAAATCAACAAGCGGATTATCCACATATCCTTTGACATTTGCATTTCCGTCTCCTACAGCGATAACTCTGCCGATAGGTCCGCCGCCGTTAAGCTGAAGCGTTATAGCATCTTCACTGCTCTTTAGCATACTTCCCATAATTGCAGCAGCCGTTAAAGCACGTCCAAGAGCCGCAGCCGCAGTTGGTGACATCTTATGAATTTGCTGTGCACGGTTACAAAGCTCTGTAGTGTCTGCGGCAACAACACGTATTGCACCGTTTGATGTAATTGCATTAACAATATAATCAGCCATTGTTTATTCCTCCATTACTCTAAAAACTTCCCAAGCGAGGGGAAGCGCAAGTCAAATATAAACATTCTGTCTAAAAGCCCTCCAAAAATTTTAATCAGCGGAGCATTCACGACAGTAATTATTATCGTACCTATACCTACCCCGTTTAAATTACGGTTAAGTCCCAATGCAAGCACAACTGAAAGTATCAGCATCGATATATCAAACCAAAGCTTTACACGGGTTTTTTCTATATTGAATTTTTCAGAAAACTCAACCACAAACACCTCATACATCTGCAGTGGCAAGCTCGTCCTGAAAATAAATGCAATAGCCAGTGCCGTAAAAAGCTCCCCAAGCACAAAGCAGACTATTCGCAATAAAAAGGAGTCATATATATTATTTCCCCCAAATACCCACAGCCATCCGTCAACCATAAATCCGAGTACTACTGCTGTAGCAAAGGAAAAAATATGCTTTACCTTTAATTTTTTTATCATAATACATACTGCCACAAGCAAAAATGCCTGAAACACATATTCGGCAGTCCCTTGCGAAAAGAAAGGGTAGTTTTTTATAAGTTTAAGATGCATTATATATGACGGAGCACCTATCATAGAAAGTCCAAGTCCCGACTTTGTACAAAGCACCCTGCCCAAAGCGCACAGCAGTGTTCCTAAAAGCCACGCCGCCTCGTTCATTTTTGAAATCTTTTTCATCAGTAACATTCCTTAATACGTAAATAGAGGTTATGCCGTAGTGGCATAACCTCTTTAATTCGGCAAACAAAATTACTTAAGTTCAACCTTTGCGCCAACTTCTTCAAGCTGAGCCTTAATCTTATCAGCGTCGTCCTTAGAAACAGCTTCCTTAAGAGTTGTGGGAGCACCATCAACTGCTTCCTTAGCTTCCTTAAGGCCAAGACCTGTGATTTCACGAACAACCTTGATAACCTTAATCTTTTCAGCACCTGCATCTGCAAGAACTACGTCAAATTCTGTCTTTTCAGCAGCAGCTGCGCCAGCATCACCAGCAGCAGCAACAACAGCAACGGGAGCTGCAGCGCTTACACCAAATTCTTCCTCCATAGCCTTTACAAGCTCAGCTACTTCGAGGAGCTTTAATTCTTTAATTTCAGCAATAATTGATTCAATCTTACTCATTTTTACTTACCTCCTATAATAAGTTTTAATTTTTATTCTTCTGTGGGAGCCTCTGCTGTTTCTTCAGCAGGAGCTTCTGCGGGAGCTTCCTCTACTGCGGGAGCTTCTTCCTGAGCCTTTTCTACCTTAATGTCAGCGGGTTCAACACCGTTATCAACAAGTGCCTGCAATGTACGTGCAAGATTGCTGATAGGAGCGTTCAAGCTGCCGAGCATCTTAGCAAGAAGAGTTTCACGGTTAGGTGTAGCTGCAAGAGTCTTAACCTCATCAAGAGCCAATACCTTACCATCGAGGAAACCTGCCTTAATTTCGAGCTGCTCATGAGTCTTT
>JAZRLV010000063.1:0-9395 GCA_045646985.1 Clostridia bacterium
CGCAGTTAAGTCCACGCCAGTCAAGAGAATCACCATTAGATACAAAAATAATGGTGCTATAAATGGCTATATAAAGCCAAATGCAAAAAAATGGTAAAAGTGGTATTGATTTTAGAATTAGTATGTGCTATAATGTAACAAAAGGCGAACAAATGTTTTTGAAAAAACAAAGAAAAAAGTACATTAGGAAACTACGGCAATAGTTTTCTAATGTACTAAATCACGGATATGCAAAAGCAAATCCTAACCCTATTTGCATTTTAGCATATCCATGATTTAAAATCAAGAAAAATTTGTAGATGGAGTTATGAAAGCTCAAAAGCTATTTGGTAACAGTAACTATAAATTTACTGACGAACAGTGGAAAAAGCTATATTCGGCATTTGCAAAAATGTCGTTATGGGACGGCGTAGATGAACGAAAGGTAAAGGAAGCCAGAAAAGAGGGATATTCGGTTTTAAACGGTGTAAAAACAAAGACTGTTGAATTTGCAAAGACGCTTGCTGAATACTATAAAACTAACATAAAGGATACTCCGGTACATAGCGTTTTGAATGTTGCAAATGACACCACATGGAAAACAGGAACTCTGGTCTTAGATATGGCAGGGTATCACTTGTCAAGTGATTTGATGAAATTAGCGGCAAGCGGAAGCGGTAATAAATATGTAGCAAAAGAAGGAAGCTATGCGTCAAATCTACTGAAAAATGACAAAGGCTTAAACGATTTTGTAAAAAGTAAGATTGAGGAATACGCAAAAAAGTACAAAAGTCCACATCTGTTAATTAAAGATGAATCATATGAAATCCCTCTTGGCAATGGTGATTTGGGAGCTGCATTACATATTGTTGATATTGATATTGATGCAAGAAGAGGCCGAGATGGAAAGTGGAATGCAATGGTAAAGGTGAGCGATGACTTTGATTTTACAGAATTTAAAAACCCGTTTAAACAGGACTCAGTTAAAAAAGGCTTTTTGTGGGCGGCTAACGATGTAGCAATGGCAAGTTCTGAGCTGGGTTTATTGGACGAGGTCGGAGTAGAGATAACTTATTCTAAAAAATATTAGGAGAAAGCAATATGAAAAAACTGGTTGTTTTATTAGTTATAATATCAATGTTTTTAGGAGCTTGTGGAGATGGACTTGATTATAGCCAAGGCAAGGATTCAAAAGCTGCTTTTGGCAATGGGAATTACCAAATTATGTACGGGCGCAGGAATGGGGAAGATATTAATATACTTTATAATTGCAAGCATAATCAAGAAGTTATGTCGAATGTAGATAATTATGTAGAAAAAGAAAATTATATTTTCTTCGTAGGTTATTTTCGTAAACAAAAAGTTTTTTGCAAACTGAATGTTGAAACTAATTTGCTCTCTTACTATGCAGAGGAGAATGGTGAAGAATTCTTTATGGCAGGTATTGAAAAATTGATTGAAGATAATCAAATTGAATTACTATCGTCGTTTGAGGATTTTAGCGAGGAAGATAGGGCGGAGTTTGCGAGCCTTATAAATGACTAATAAAACACAGTAAAATAATTTGTTCGCCTTAAAAGCGGTTATAGGAGACTGCCGAAAATTGTGCATATGGAACGCTTCCCTCCTTCTCCGCCAGGAAGAAATGGCTCAACCATTAGGGTTTGGGTCATTTCTTTTTTTGTTTGAAATACAATGGGATAAAAAACTATCATAAAATCATATAAAGAACTAGACAAAGTCCCAAAAAGAATGTATAATAATCTCGTTAGGAGATTTTCTAATTATCTCCTGAAATAATTTTGGAGAGTGATTAAAAATGAAACTTATCATCAAAAAAAACTACGATGAGATGAGTACATGGGCAGCACAGCATATTGCTGATTCTATCAACAACCATAAAGAAAACCGTCCGTTCGTTCTGGGACTTCCTACCGGTTCATCCCCTCTGGGTGTATATAAAAGACTTATTGAAATGAATAAATCCGGCGAAGTCAGCTTTAAAAATGTAGTTACATTCAATATGGACGAATACGTAGGCCTTCCTAAGGAGCACGACCAGAGCTATTGGTATTTCATGCACAATAACTTCTTTAATCACATTGATATTCCTAAAGAAAATATTAATATTTTAAATGGTATGGCTGAAGACCCTGAGGCTGAATGCCAGCGTTTCGAGGATAAAATTGCCTCCTACGGCGGCATTGACCTTTTCCTTGGAGGAAGCGGCGTAGACGGTCACATTGCTTTTAATGAGCCCTTTACCTCTCTCACTTCCCGTACAGGTATTCGTGCTTTGACACAGGACACATTGATTGCAAACTCCCGTTTCTTTGACAATGACCCCAACAAAGTGCCGAAAACTGCTCTCTCAGTTGGTGTAGGTACAGTTTGCGATTCCAAGAAGGTTCTTCTTCTTATAAGCGGTCATAACAAGGCACGTGCACTCCGCCATTGTGTTGAAGGTGGCGTTGACCATGCATGGACAATCAGCGCGCTCCAGCTTCATGAATGCGGAATCATCGCTTGTGACGAAGATGCTTGCGGAGAATTAAAGGTAGATACTTACAAATATTTCAAGGAAATTTATAAAGACGAAAAGTAATTTTAGTAAACTAAAAGAGCTAACTGACATCAGTTAGCTCTTATTTTTTATAATTCAGTATTATTTTGACTTTCTAGCATATTTATCGCAAAGGTCATTAATCTGATCGGTGAATTTTGCAAGTTCTTTATTTGTAAGATTACGGCTGAGCTCTGCCACAGTTTTAAGTCTGTGGCAGGCTGCCATCAGCCTGTCATAAACAAGATTTGCTCTTCGTCTTCCCTCAGACACTTTCGTAAGCTTGACAATTTTCCCCTTTGCGGTACATTCATTTCTCACTAGATCATATTCATCTCCGCTGTACGGGGCTACAGCCCTGAATTTAAGTTTATTATAAATTGTCTGTGCAAAAGCATCACACACTACATCATTTCCATGGTTTACAAAAACCATCTCAGGGGGACTATCCATACTTCCCAGCCAGTCAAGAAGCATATCCCTGTCCGCATGTCCGCTTATTCCTTCAATAGATTCAATTCTTGCCTTGACTAGAATCTCCTCACCAAATAAGGATACTGATTTTACACCATTGAGCAATTTTCTGCCCAAAGTTCCCTCGGACTGGTAGCCTACAAAAAGAACTGTAGTGTTATCCTTCCACAGATTATGCTTTAAATGATGTCTGATACGCCCTGCCTCACACATTCCTGAGGAGGAAATAATAACCTTTGGAATCAAGTCAAAATTAATTGCCTTTGACTCCTGAGCTGTTACGCTAAGTCTGAGTCCCTGAAATGATATGGGGTTAATTCCCCTCTTTATCAAATCAATCGTTTCCTCATCATAATATTCGGTAAGGTTATCCTGATATATTTTTGTTGCCTCCACAGCAAGCGGAGAATCTACATATACAATAAAATTCTCATATCCTTTAATCAAGCCTTGTTCCTTAATAGTTCTGAACAAGTACAAAAGCTCCTGCGTTCTTCCTATCGCAAATGAAGGTATAACAAGGTTTCCCCCTTTTGCAAAGGTTTCTTCCATTATTTTTGTAAGCTGAGCAATATAATTGGGTCTTTCACCGTGAATTCTGTCCCCATATGTAGACTCAATAACTACATAATCTGCAGACGGAGGTTTTTGAGGATTCCTTATCAGCGGACGATCTATATTTCCCAAATCCCCTGAAAAAAGAACTGTTCTCTGCTCTCCGTTTTCATTTATGGTGATATGTATACTTGATGAACCAAGTAGATGCCCCGCATCATTAAAAGAGATTGTTATACCGCTGAATATTTCCAGCGGTATATTGTATCCGCAGGTATTAAAAAGCTTTAACGATTCCAACGCATCGCCAACTACGTACATCGGAACGTACTCCTCGCCTCCTGCCCGCTCTGCTTTTCTGTTCTTCCACTCAGCCTCATGTTCCTGTATATACGCTGAGTCCTGAAGCATTATATTACATAATCTGCAGGTTGCTTCTGTGCTATATATGGGACCACTATACCCCTTAGCCACCATGGCAGGTATCATTCCTGAATGGTCAATATGTGCATGTGTGAGGCAGATAGCATCTATTTGTGAGGGAAGTATCGGTAACTCGCAATTTTCATAAGTATCTCCCCCCTGCTCCATACCGCAATCTATAAGTATGTTTCTGTCGCACGCCTGAAGCAAAATACATGAACCTGTTACTTCATGTGCAGCACCTATAAATGTTAACTTCATTCACACACTCCTCTCCCATAAAACAAGTGGATTTATATATCAAGTTCACTTTTAAGCTGGTCCTTTGTCATAAATCCTACTGTAGTCTTTACCACTTGACCTTTATTAAACAGCATTACCGTAGGAATACTCATCACGTTAAATTTGATTGCCAGCTCGCCTTCCTCATCAACATTGATTTTTCCTACCTTAACATTTCCCTCTTCCGCAATTTCATCAATTACGGGGGCAAGCATTTTACACGGGCCGCACCATGTTGCCCAGAAGTCTACCAGCACAGGAATGTCACTTTTCAAAACCTCTTGTTCAAAATTTTCCTTTGTAATTGTAATTTCCTTCATGCTCTATTCTCCTTCTCCTTATAGTAAAGCATACAATGGCAGTATCCCTCAAAATCCGGATCTGCAATTTGCCTCTTAAACTCTTCGCACATACATTTGTTTTCATCTGTCCGTTGAAGACGGCAGGGACAGTAGCCGCCTGTTTTTTTAAGTCCTTCCTTTACAGTTTTCACTATCTCTTTATCCGGATTTAGCTTTATTGCCATAATTCACACCCCTATCAAATACAATCCTATAATTAATATTTATTAATGATTATGTGAGTGATGCATTAGTGTTTCAAAAATTTCTACAATTCCATCGAGCCAACCAAGCATCATGAATACACCTACTGCAACCAGGAAAAATCCGCATACTGCGTTTATAACCGAATAATTTTTCTTAATAGAATTAAAAAGACCTGTCAATCTATCAATAAGTACTGCTGCAACCAAAAATGGGATTCCCATACCAAGTGAATATGAAATCAGAAGTAATACACCGCTAAGGACACCTCCCGATGCTGCCGCTGCTGTAAGTGCACTTCCCAAGAAGACCCCAACACAGGGGGTATGACTTATTGAAAAGACCATACCGAATAAAAATGCTGAAAAAAGACCATGAATCTTAATGTTAGTATGTGCACCATGGAATGCAGGAATACGTAAGACACCTAAGAAATTAAATCCAAATATGATTATAATAATACCGCAAATAATATTTACCCATGACTGGTACTGCACAAGGAGAGAACCTATACTTCCTGCAAAAAATCCGAAAACAGAAAATACTAATGTGAATCCCAAAACAAAACTGATTGCCCGTGGAAGCGGGTTTTTCTTTTCATCTGCCGATCCTGCGAAATATGAAATATATATTGGCAGCATCGGAAGCATACACGGTGAAATAAATGAAATTATTCCTTCTAAAAATGTAATTACATACTGCAAAATATCACTCCTCATACCTCTGATTTTGATTGTTTCTTATAAAACAAATTAGGCCGCTGATATCAGCGGCCTGTTGTCGTTATTATCAGTTTGTATAGTTATCAAAGTATCCCTGTACCAATACTACAGGTGTACCCTTATCACCGCTGCCGCTTGTAAGGTCACAAAGTGAGCCGATAAGGTCAGTAAGCTGTCTGGGAGTTGTTCCCTGGGAAGTCATATTACCTACAAGGTTATCATCCTTACTGCGAATACTGTCTGAAATCGCTTTTTTCAGTTCTTCACCGGAAAGGTTTGAAAAATCATTATCTGCAAGATACTTAAGCTTAAGCTCATTGGGAGTACCGATGAGACCATCTGTAAATGCGGGAGATACAACCGGGTCTGCAAGCTCCCATATTTTGCCCTGAGGATCTTTGAATGCACCGTCACCATAAACCATTACTTCAATGTGCTTGCCGGTTTCTTTAAGAATTCTTGCCTGAATATCCAGAACAAGGTCCTTACATTCTCTGGGGAAAAGCTTGATTTTGTCCTCAGTAGATTTATTTGAGCCGAGAAGTCCATACTTCTCATTGCATCCGCTGCCGTTAACGGGGGAAGTCATAAGGTCATCAAGACCGCACACAACCTTTGCCCCTGCAGAATTTAAAATTCTCTTTGTGCGAGCACGGGTATGAATATCACAGTTAATTACACAATCTGTATAATTAAGAATAGTCTTTGCCTGGTTAGCAAAAACAATCTCAACCTCAGCACCACATTCTTTAATAATACTGCTATAATAATCAACGTAATCTACGCCTGTAAATTCATGCTTGTTTTCTCCGAAATATTCTCTGTACTTCTCAAGAGTAAGCACATCGGAATAAGGATTAATGCCTGCCTCATCAATTTTATCAAGGCTTACAAGCTCATTTCCTACTTCATCAGAAGGGTAGCTGAGCATAAGAACAACTTTTTCTGCACCCTTTGCAATGCCCTTAAGACAAATTGCAAATCGGTTTCTGGAAAGTATGGGGAAAATAACGCCAACAGTCTTACCGCCAAGCTTTGTACGAACATCTTGTGCAATGTCATCAACGGAAGCATAGTTACCCTGTGCACGAGCAACGATAGACTCTGTAATTGAAACTACGTCTCTGTCACGGAGCTCAAAGCCTTCGCTTTTCGCTGCTTCAAGTACGCTCTCTGTTACAATTGCGGCGAGGTCATCACCTTCACGAATGATGGGGCAACGAATACCTCTTGAAACTGTACCAACTCTTCTTTCTGTATTTGCCATACTACGGTCATAGCCTTTCTGCCCGCAAAATATAAATAAGCACAATCTACCGCGAGCTGATAGATTCTACAGCAATAATCAGCAAAAGCTGATATCGGCGAAATATCGAGTGAAATTCACTCCGAAAATATTACTACATATAATCACAGGATATATCTTACCACAATTTTTTCTACATTTCAATAAAAAACTTTTGAAAATCCAAACAAAATTAAAAACACTTGTTTTTCTGCACTTTTTATGCTATAATATACCAAAGACGATATGGTCGTTTGGTATATCAAGGGAGGTAAAATTATGAAAAAAGTTGTAATAACAATTGGACGCGAATTTGGCAGCGGCGGACGTGAAATCGGCATCAAGCTTTCAGAAAAGCTTAATATTCCGTTTTACGATAAAGAACTAATTTTACATACTGCTGAAAAGACAAATCTGGAAAAAAGTATCGTTGAAAGATACGATGAGCAGCACTCCTTCCCCGCATTCTCTTCATCAAATATTTTTGACATATATCAAATGCCTATGTCAGACCGTATATATATCGCACAGGCTGACGTTATCCGTGATATAGCAGAAAAGGAAAGCTGCATTATTGTGGGAAGATGTGCCGATTTTATACTTGATGAAAACCCCGATGTGTTTAAAGTTTTTATTACTGCTCCGATGAAGGATAAGATTGAAAGAAAGCGTTCAATTCTTCAGGGCAAAAGTGACAGCGAAGTTGAAAGCCACATTTCTAAGATTGACAAAAAACGTGCAAAATATTATACATACTATACTGATCGTACTTGGGGCAAGGCATCTACATACAATTTGTGTGTGGACAGCAGTATCTTAGGTATTGACGGAACTGTTGAACTTATTAAAACTGCAATTGAAATGAGAAAGTAACTGTGTCTACCGCCGTTTCATTAGAAACGGTGGTTTTTTTTGCTTTAAAATGGGAAAAATGGCGAAAAAAAGTAATTTTTCTCTTGATTAGATATTAAAATAATGATAAAATAATATAAGTTAAAATTGAAAGGAGATTAGAATATGAACTATTCACATGAAGTTGAAAACATGTGCGTTGTTGCAAAGGGCGTTGGCCACAAGTGTGCTCCCATACCCCAGGAAGGCACATGGACACATTCCACCCAGATTACTGACATTAACGGTCTTACACACGGTGTAGGCTGGTGTGCTCCTCAGCAGGGTGCATGTAAGCTTACTCTTAACGTTAAGAACGGAATTATTGAAGAAGCTCTTGTAGAAACACTCGGTTGCTCAGGTATGACACATTCTGCTGCTATGGCATCTGAAATTCTCCCCGGAAAGACTCTTCTTGAAGCTCTTAACACAGACCTTGTTTGTGATGCTATCAACACAGCTATGAGAGAGCTTTTCCTCCAGATTGTATACGGCAGAACTCAGACAGCATTCTCTGAAGGCGGTCTTCCCGTTGGAGCAGGTCTTGAAGACCTCGGTAAAGGACTCAGAAGTCAGGTAGGTACACTCTTTAGCACAAAGGCTAAGGGACCTCGTTACCTTGAGCTTGCTGAAGGTTACATAACAAAGATGGCACTTGATGCTGACAATCAGGTTATCGGCTACAAGTTTGTACACCTCGGAAAAATGATGGAAGCTATCCGTAAGGGCGCTGATGCTAACGAGGCACTTGAGAAGGCTACAGGTCAGTATGGTAGATTTGATGACGCGGTTAAAGTTATTGACCCGCGTGAAGAATAAGAGAGGGGGAAATTAAAATGGCATTATTTGAAAGCTACGAAAGAAGAATAAATCAGGTAAACGCAGCTCTTAACAAGTACGGCATTGCCTCTCTCGAAGAAGCAAAGAAAATTTGCGATGACAAGGGTATCGACGTATATAATCTTATTAAGAGCATTCAGCCCATCTGCTTTGAAAATGCTTGCTGGGCATATATCACAGGTACTGCTATCGCTATAAAGAAAGGCTGCACAAAGGCTGCTGATGCTGCTGAAGCTATCGGCGAGGGTCTTCAGTCATTCTGTATTCCCGGCTCTGTTGCTGACGACCGTAAGGTTGGTCTTGGTCACGGTAACCTTGCTGCAATGCTTCTCAGAGAAGAAACAAAGTGCTTTGCATTCCTTGCAGGCCACGAATCCTTTGCAGCTGCTGAAGGTGCTATCGGTATAGCAAACAGTGCAAACAAAGTAAGAAAAGAGCCTCTTCAGGTTATCCTTAACGGTCTTGGCAAGGATGCTGCTCAGATTATCTCAAGAATTAACGGTTTCACATTCGTTGAAACAAAGTTTGATTATATGACAGGAAAGCTTGAAATAGTTAGCGAAAAGGCTTATTCAAACGGTCCCAGAGCTAAGGTTCGTTGCTACGGTGCTGATGATGTTCGTGAAGGCGTTGCTATCATGCATCAGGAAAAGGTTGACGTTTCCATCACAGGTAACTCCACCAATCCTACACGTTTCCAGCACCCCGTTGCAGGCACATACAAAAAAGAGTGCAACGAGCTTGGTAAAAAATACTTCTCTGTTGCTTCCGGCGGTGGTACAGGACGTACTCTTCACCCCGATAACATGGCAGCAGGTCCTGCTTCCTATGGTATG
>JAZRLV010000064.1:0-2018 GCA_045646985.1 Clostridia bacterium
GGGATACCTTCCCAAGGTAATTCTTTCGCAAATGTTGCGTGATTTCATAACTTTCACCATTTTGGTGATTAATCTTAATATTAATCTTCGATTTGTGTTACAAGGAATAAATTACCACAAAAAAGTAATCAATCATTAAGGGGGCTGTAACACTGTTGTAACATTCTTGGTGTATAATGATGTTACAGAATAATATTATTTTATATGCAGGTGTTTATTATGAAAAAACTCAGCGCTTTGGTTATAGCGATTATTTTAATAATGAGTGCTGTTTGCGTTTATGCAAAAAATCCCGCTACGCTTTCTGCAAATGACAGCGGTAGTGTAACGGATCTTGTTGTTGTAAAGAAGCCCGAAACTAAAAATTCCGCAACTGTTAAAAAGACTTACGGAATAACGGGAACGGGTAAAAGCGGCGTACAGGTTGCATATTACAAGCATAACGGTATTACTTATGTTTCTCTTAAGGATACAAACGGAGCTATGGCGGAAACCAAGATTGGTAACGCAGGCGTGTTTTACAAGCAGGTTGCTCTTTCAGAGGGGCATAACAAATTTGCTGTAAGGGCAGAGGCGCCTAATGGTGCATATCAGGTTGTTTATTTTGATATCAATGTACTTAATCAGAAAATTTTAAATAATGTCAGCGGTTTTTCAAACGGAATACAGTCACTCTATAACGGCTGGATGAATTAAGACGTAAAATAATGGGGTTTCAGGCAGCTTACAGCGGTCTGAAACCTTTTGTTTTTTGAGGTGTATTATGATCAGAGAAAGAATTAAAAGCTCTGCTATACTTATTTTAATAATCAATATGATATTTCTAACTTCACAGCTTTGGTTTGCAGATTCAACCAATTCTATTGGTAATGATATTATGGGTTATGTCCGCACACTTCCGGTTGTAGAACGGTTTTTCCCTGTTGTTCCTAAATACAGCATATCAAAGGAAAATCTGTCAAGGCCGAGAAAATTTCTGATAAACGACGGGTCGCTTTGGATGGCATATTATAATACTGACATCGGTTTTTCCCCTATCGAGCAGCGAACACGTGAAATTGTTACAGGCTTTTTGAAAGGCGATATTTCTGCCAGAAAGCAAATTGACTATACCACATGGGAATCAGGGCTTGATTCGCTCAGTATTTATGTCGAATATCCTGTGTCTTTTTCAATGGAAACATTCTGTCGTATTATGGGTGTTGATACAATTAATTCCCCGTCGGAGATAAAAACACTCCATGATTTAATCATTATTCCCTCAAGCAATGACAGTGATATCTGTATTCTTATCCGTGATTCTGTAAATACAGACCTTATATATGCATACATTATGAACAGCAGCTATACTCTCCCCTCGGAGGACCTTTCCGTTTACACACACAATGATGACGGATATTATGAGCCTGCTTTCAGTACAGGACTTCTTCTCGGCAGCGAAAACGCAGTTTCACTCGCCCCTCTCGTACTTTTTTCAGACTCTCAGCCTAATACCGAGGTTTTGAGACCGCAAGCGCTTATAAACGATATATCTAAAAATTCATTACTTGAAAACTTTTCTTTTAACCCAATGGCAATAACACCTTACGAGGACACCGACGGCGCCCTCAATTATATTTCAAACTATGCATCAGCAACGATTTATCCTGATTCTCTTTTTGAGTATAATGTCATAAAGGACGATAAGGGAATTATTCTTGATGAAAGCGGTGATGCTTACAACGTACTTAATGCGTCGATTGATTTTGCTGAAAAAACATGGGGTTGCGTTTCGTCACAGCCGCTAAGTATATTAGTTACAAGTGACCTTTCAGATTACAGCAGTGAAAATGCCTACACCTTTAAGTTTGACTATTACTGCAACGGCAGACCTGTCGAGCTGAAAATCCCGTCACTTTACGGACACGACAAAATGAACTGTGCAATCGAAATAACTGTAAAGGGCGGCAGACTTATTTCCTACAGGCAATATCTGCGTTCCTATACAACATCGTCTTATTACACTTTATCCGACACAT
>JAZRLV010000065.1:0-4062 GCA_045646985.1 Clostridia bacterium
TAAACGGATTTATAATGATATGTTTTCTTTCCGTTTTCATCAGTTTCATAACTGATGGCAATACGGCAGAAATATCTGCCGTCGCTCCGCTTGGTTACTGTGCATTTTTCGTACTTCATATTTTCATTAAATTCAATTTTATATACCATAATTCATTCTCCTTATTAATAATAGCTGTAATAACTCATAAGACCCAGCCGATAATTACGGTCTGGAAGCTTCTGAATTTTACCAAGCCAGGCTTCAAAATCGGACGTTCTTACCATATACTTCCCATCGAACTGGAAAGACGGAAAACTCTTTTGCTTAAAAAGACGATAGGCCTTATCCTTGCCGATGTGTAAAGCCTTTTGAACATCTGCGACTGACATAACATATTGTTCCATATTCCTTATTCCTCCACTTCTCCGAAAATTGCGATATAGGTATCGGCATCACAGAATGCGGTTACCCATACTTTAGTTTCTTGTTCCGACAGTGGAACGATTCTTTCGCCACCAGACCAGCATCCGTGTTTGAATTCGCTGTATTCTGTCATTGGCCCACCGCAGCCATACAGGAAGAACTCGCCCGTCTTTTTGCGATAAAGTGTTTCGTGAACGTGGTGAGATTGCCCCCAGCCATATCCGTTACTATAAGAGGCGACCTCTTTAGCTGTGTCAGTGTTATAAAGCTTGTTGTTAATAATTTTTTTCATAAGAATCTATCCTTTCTTTTTTGCCACAAAAGACCGAGAGAACAGCGGCGATTTTTAATAGTTTCTTCCGTACAGGTCACGGTACCCGACAAACGAAAAATGGCAGAGACTGCGAGCGATGTGCTCACAATCTCTGCCATTGTTATTATATATAGATACAGCCGACAAGGATGCCACCCCTATAAAAAGGGCTGCGCTGCATTATTAATAATATAAAATATGGTCTTTCGATTGGTGGGCATCATCCCTCCTTTATAGTAAGATTTAGCATAAAGCTATAGACTTGCGGACAACAGATGTCTCGTAGCACTCCTTCTCTTGTGCAGGCTGTCCGTCAAGGTTGCATAAGTGCCGAAAAGCGGCTACTTTCTGCTGCCAGATTTGATTGCTTTGTTAATATAGCACAAATATAGACAAATGTCAACTATAAAAAACGCACGATATTGTTGAAAATATCCAAAAATAGTTCTTGACGGAGCAAAAAACTGTGGTAACAAAGGAAACTTCATTAAAAAAGCCGACTGAAAGTTTCTAAAAAAATTTTTTGATTAGTCAAAAATTTTTTATATTAGTCATTTTCGTCAGTAATATGCCTGTACCTAACATTTTAGGTAGAAAGAAGGTTATTACTTTGGCAAGAGAATCTGAAAAAAAGATTACTAATAGCGAAAGCTATGAATACTGGGTTGATGGTGTTCAGTATAGAAAACAAATCCATCGCGTATATACAATCGGTTCAGAAAATGATTATGTGAAATTTTATACTCGTGGCTTGCTGTATATAAGAGATATGCCAACTGATTGTTTGCAACTACTCTTATTATTGCTGCCGTTTCTTCGGTATGCAGAACCGCCTGGCAGCTATATGTTTGACTACAGCTTAACTGTAACAATGGATGCAACACTACGGGGGTATCTTATGCACGAAATGGGCTACAGAAAGGCAGGCTCAATAAGCAATATTCTAACCAAGCTTTGCGATGGTGGTTTGCTAATGCATGCTGCCAAAAATCTATATCGTGTAAATCCGCATCTTATTGGGAAAGGCGAAACTAAAGACATGGGTGAGGCCAGAAATCTTTATCAGCCACCGACACCTGATGCAACATTTATGTCCGTTTATAACGAAAATAGAATTAAAAAGAAACTTGATAAAAAAGGTATAAATCTAAATCTAAGCAAAAATGACGACACGGCCATTTGACCTGTTCAAATAGGAAGCTACTGAATAGGGCAGCAAATATACTGCTTCATAAGCTCGTTTCGGTTTGCGCCATGTCCAAGGCTTTGCGAAACTGCTGACAACGAGCTTTGTACACTCATACCTTGTGCGCGGCATTCCCTGAATAAATTGGTGGCATAGGCTTTACGTGCCATATGAAAAGCGCCGCTTTTACCATATGTGTCTGTCAAGCCGCAGGCTTCAAGCTGCCGTCTGAATGCTTTTTGTAAACTCTCCGTCTGGCAATCACATATTCGCCCTGTTGACGAGCGCATGAGTGCATCAACGGCTGGAACATACTGTGGAGAAGGTTTTACTAACCTACTCCTGCATCCCTTACTGTCAACAATGCTTAAAATACCACTTTCAGCATTCCAGTCTTTTGCTTGTAGTTTACTGCATTCTGCGGCCCTCAAACCGCAGGTGTATGACAACAGCAAAGCATTTCGTAGGTTTGTGTTTGTGGTGCTGTTCAGTAAAGTTTGATAGTCGGATGCTGCCAACATCTGCGTACGAACTTTACCGCTGCCTTTACTTGATGCAGGCACCACAACACTATGAAAGTCGACATTGCAGCTTTTATAGCTATCATTTACCAGTCTTTCTAATTTGTTGAAACGACTGCCATACTGCGACAATGTTGCCTGTGTTACAGTTTCACTTTTTGTGGCTAAAAAGCTTTGTATGTGGTCAGGCTTGATTTGCCGTATCTCTTTGATTTGTGGATATGTCTGTTTCATATATTTCGAGAAAGCAGAAGCCAAATCCACAAGGTTAGAACGGTCCGCATATGAAAAGATGCGGGTACCATTCATTTGTTGCGCTTGCTTGATTGCATGCTTGTCCATGCCTTCCGCAAAATGATTGTTTATTGCGGTCAGGAATTGATATTTAAGATTGCGAGCTATGGTATTCACCCCCTTTGGTTTTGATTTCCTCATTAACGCCCTCTGGGCTTTAATGAGGACATACGACAACCCAGGGGTTAAAAATACGGGCATTTTACCCATTTTTCAGACTACTTCTTCCGTGGATGCTACCACGGACTAAAATGGAAACCCCGCTTTCAGCGATAGGTTTCATTCTTCGCAAGCGAAGAAAAATGGGACAATGCCCTGTATGCCTTTGGCATACTTGATGTGGCAGTCAAATTGCCATTTGCCTGCACTTGTAATCCACAACTACCGCCTTGCAGTTGTGTCTTACATTAATTGCTTCTTCTCATACAACATATAACTCCTTTCACGTGTGATGGCGGTTTGCTCGGCAGCGAAGCACTACCAAATCCCTTTCAGGATTTGGTAGGAAGCATGAAATGCCTTTCATGCTTCCCATAATGGCTTCAAAGTCACTTGCCGAGCAGCTATTTCTATTTAACCTGTTAAAAATGTGCCGTTAGCACGCCTGTGTATTAAATACTTTATCATTATATATGGCGGCACATTTTTTATAACTCTTTGTTTCTCGCCAGAGCGACAAGCTCTGTGCCGATTCTTCAAAGATAGAACTTTTGAAATATTTAAGTTACATAGAAATTAATGATTAATAATACTAATACATAAAAATCGCAAGTAAAAAGTTATAGAAAGTTTGCTATTCTACTGAATTGTGGAAAATCACAGCAAAACACACAAAATAATGTTTGGTTTTCTCGGAATGGCGCTGACTAAAAAATCATCACTGCTGATGATAACTACACATCACCATAATGAGTATCTATCATATAGGCAATGAAGTTTATCATCTACTGCAATGAATTTGGGCATAAAAAGGGAGCAGACCAAAAACGGCCTGCCCCCTCTTTCGAGATATGACTATACTGCTTTTTGTTTGCTCTCAGCATAGCCAGCATTTAATGCATGTTGACTTTGGCAAGGTCAGTTGAGCAAACAACTAAATTCCACCTGTAAAAAATTCAAACCAGACAAATAATTTCCCCAATACCAAAAACACGAAAGTGTGCCTTGTGAATGATGCAGGAAGGTTACCCAATCATTCGGTGAGTAGTTTGTAGTAAAGAAGAATAGCGATAGTATTTACCTACCAGTATCATTATATAAAAGCACCTCACAAAATATAACAAATAATACAAAATTTTTATTGTTTGCTTTTTGTTCTGACGCTGTATATAATTTAGTTAGTC
>JAZRLV010000066.1:0-1763 GCA_045646985.1 Clostridia bacterium
AGCTTGCGAAAGAGGTTGTTCGCCTTTGCGAAGAAGAAAACAATTTCACTTTCTGTTATGAGGATGAATTATCTCTTGAAGAAAAGGTTGAGGCTGTTGTTAAGAAAGTTTACGGCGGAGATGGCGTAGTGTTTGATAAAAATGCGCAAAAGCCGCTTAAAACTCTTGCAGACCTTGGATTTTCAAATCTGCCTATATGTATTGCAAAAACGCAGTATAGCTTTTCAGATGACCCGACTAAGCTTGGTGCGCCGAATGACTTTACAGTTACAGTGCGTAATATAAAGGTTAGCGCAGGTGCGGGCTTTGTAGTAGTTCTCACGGGTGAGATTATGACAATGCCCGGACTTCCCAAAGTTCCTGCGGCGGAAAAAATCGATATTGACGAGAATGGTAAGATAACAGGATTGTTTTAAAAAAAGCGGTGCAGCCAGTGGCTGCACCGTAATTTTTTTAAAAAATCTCTGTACAAATCATAAAACTTGTGTTATTATACCCGTGTATTGTATCTCTGTATGGAGAATAATAACAAGGAGGAATTTAATATGGAAAGAAAGAAAATGTCAACAAGGACATTAGTCCTCGGTGCACTGCTGTCAGCGTTGGTGTTTGTTTTGCAGTTTATGGGGGCGGCAATCAGATTCGGCACGTTTTCAATTTCGTTGGTACTGATTCCGATAGTTATCGGTGCAGTAACCTGTGGTAAAGGTGTCGGTGCGTGGCTTGGTCTGATATTTGGCGTATCAGTTTTAGCAAGCGGTGATGCAGCGGCATTCCTGGCGGTTAACGTTCCCGGAACAATCATCACAGTTTTAGTAAAGGGAATTGCCTGCGGATTTTTTGCGGGGCTTGTGTATCAGGCGTTGAAAAAAATTGTATCAAGCAGCTATCTTGCGGCGGTTATTGCGGCACTTGTTTGCCCTGTAATCAATACAGGGGTGTTCCTTTTAGGGTGTAAGGTATTCTTTATGGATACGATAACTCTTTGGGCAGGCGGCTCAAATGTAGGAAAGTATATGATTTTTGTTCTGGTAGGCGGAAACTTCCTTTTTGAGATGGCGGTTAATATAATATTTGCGCCTGCTATTGTTCAGATACTTAAAATAGTAAACAAGGAAAGATAAGTATGATTTTAGCTATAGATATAGGCAATACAAACATAGTTACAGGCTGTATCAAGAACGGAAAAATTCTTTTCCGTGAACGCCTTTCAACAAAGCACACAGCAACAAAACTGGAATATTCAGCGATTTTTAAAACAGCGTTTGAAATGTATGGCATTAACCAAAAAGAGATTGACGGGGCGATTATTTCATCTGTTGTTCCATCCGTTACAAATGTTGTTAAGGATTCGATTGAAACCCTTTGCGGCATATCCGTTATGGTTGTAGGTCCGGGCATAAAGACAGGGATAAGTATTGTTATCGACAATCCTGCGCAGCTTGGAAGTGATTTGGTGGTTGATGCGGTGGCAAGTGTGAAAGAATACAGTGTACCGCAGATAATCATTGATATGGGCACAGCAACAACAATTACTGCAATTAATCGTGATAAGCAGTTCCTTGGCGGCGCTATAATGCCCGGTGTTGCAGTTTCGCATGATGCACTTATAAGCCGTACATCACAGCTTCCCAAAATAGCTTTGGAAAGACCAAAGAAAATCATCGGCAGTAATACAATCGATTGTATAAAGAGTGGCATTATTTATGGTAATGCAGGTGCCATAGACGGTTTCATCGACCGCTTTCGTGAGGATTTGGGTC
>JAZRLV010000067.1:0-20045 GCA_045646985.1 Clostridia bacterium
CTGTTTTTGCTATTGCCTTGTTTAAGGCTTCATATTCCTCTTCGCTGAGTCTTACTGAAAAAGTCTTTGTTCTGTTGCGCATCTTACCGCCTCCTTTCGTAATTGTGGTGTTAGGGGGTATCCCTTAAAAATCGAATTTGTAATGCCAAATTCAGTGCTTGTTACAACATTAAATATAAATTATCTCGTTGTAGATAATTTCCTCTGCACACGCCTTTGCGTTGTTCATATGACCAACCCACGCCATCTGTTGAGTTGCTTTGTCGGGAGCAGTTTTCTCTGCTTCCTTTATAAATTGGTCTAATATTTTCTGTGCCTGAACATCTACCTCGTGTAAATGTTCAAACAGTTTTCCTGTCATAAGAAGTGTGCTATACAAACATCGTTTGCTTGATTTCAAATGCTTTTTTCTAAGCCTTCCATACTTGCCGATTTCGTGCTTACACTCCGGCACCATCAAGTTTGGTATGTAATAGTTACCGCATCACACATACTCAATTCCGTTTTCCATAAATCTTTCTTTCATTGATAGATTCCTCCTTAAAATTATTATTTATTTTCTCTAACCACCTCCACAGAGCCATATACGGCTCCGTGAAAATGATTAGTAGAATTCTCCTTTACTTACCCTCTGAATGTCTGTCTGAATAACCGTTCTATATATGCATCGTAGTCTATGAGAGTCCTAAAGATACAGCCTGCAAGATAGGGCGTTTCAGATTTAACTTCTTCAGCCTTGCGATAGACCTCTACAGCTCTATCTAAAATTTCAGGCATCATTTCATCCAGCAGCTTCTGTCTTATTTCCTTGTTGGAATATGTAACATTGTTTACCTTAATGCTTTCTTTGTTCCAAAGCAGTTCCATAGCCTTTCTTGCTAATTTCTTTTCGGTATCAGAAGAAAATTTCTTATCTCTTTCGGGATGGAAATAACATTCATCGAGATAGTAATAAAATTGTTCTGTGTTGTAATCCACAACATCACCTTCTTGTTGTAGTGGTTTTTGATAAATGAATATTGATATATAATTCTTGTTTATTTATTTGCCCTCTATATCGGAGAGTGAGTGGGTATTTAATACGGAGGCGCTCCCTCTGTATTATGTAGGCAGTGGCTCTATATGATAGAGGCTGCTTGTCTGATGCCTTTTGCCATTGTTTGTATCTTTATACCTCATCTCTTTTGATATTAAGCCTTTTTTCTCCAAAGAAGCCGTAACCTTATGTACCTGAGATTTACTTATACCGCAATCCAAAGCAATTTTACTTACTTTCGGGTAGCAGGTCATTTTTACTCTGTCTGCTTTCATCACAAGATACGAATAAACCATAAATTCGTAAGCATCTAAACCACATTTGAATATATCATTATCCATTTTGAAGAAATTTCCACTCACATAGAACCACCTCCAAGCCTATATATAAAGTTTTCAGAGTCGAGCCTATTTTGATGTGTCTCTGAAATATCCGGTTTCTTCCCATACTTTCTTATCGGGGCAATAGTAATTGAACTCGCTTGAATTTTCGAGCTTCATTGCATGACCAAACTTTAATATGCCTTGCTGCAAGCCGATTCGTACATATTGAGCGTCTTTACCTATTGCTTTTGCGATTTCCGTTATGGGAACATTTCTCCCTGTAAACTTTGGGAGTTCGACGAATGTTCTCTTGTCGTTCATACTTATTACCTCCTTATAAAATTTACGCACTCTCAATGCGTGTTTTTATTATACACGAAGTTTCACGACTTGTCAATACCTTTTTATCAAGAATATGTAATTAAAGTTCGTAAATGTACTTGCAATTCGTAAAAAGATGTGTTATAATGTCCTCAGAGGTGATATATAGTGAATGAAATTAACAAGCTTGTAGGCGAAAGAATAGCCGCTATTCGCAAGTATAATCGTATCAATCAGGTAGATTTGGCTGAAAAACTCGGTAAATCCTTAAGAACTGTTCAAAAATATGAGAGTGGGGAAATCGACATCCCATTGTCAACATTAGCAGAGGTAGCAGAGATATTAAATACTACCTTGAATTACTTATTGGGATATGACACATCTCACATTAAGGCGGAAACTCTTTCCGATGTATTAGAGTTCTTTTTTGAAATTGATCGAAAGAATGAGCTTTCATTTAATATGGATATAAAAAAAGCAGGCAGAGACGGCAAGTGGGAATGTGCTTTCATCTTCAATGGACATGATGAAAGTGCTTTGTATAATGCTGATTTCTGCAATGTCATGGAAAACTTTTCTATAAACAGAGAATCCTTAAAAGCCTATTGGATGGATTACGAAGCATACAGAGCTTGGCAGAAGGTAAAAATGGAGCATTATAGCAGATGCACTCTTTCCAATAAGGTTTATGAGGTGTTGGATAGAACAACTTTTATAGAACGTCGTAATGAATTAGACAGACAAGACAAGCAAAGAAAGCTTGAAGAAGAAAGAAAATTAAACAGCGTTGATTAGAGCCGAAAGCTCTTTATCATAAAATCTTAATTTAAAGGAGGTTTTGGAGAATTGAGATTACCTAACGGATATGGGAGCGTCGTAAAATTATCCGGAAAAAGAAGAAATCCTTATGTAGTCAGGAAGACGGCAGGCTGGCGATACGATAAGGATAAAGACAAACAGGTGCAGGAATATATTATAATAGGCTATGCACCAACAAAAGCAGATGGACTTCAAATGCTTGCAGAGTATAACAAGAATCCATTTGATGTTTCATCTGCAAAAATCACTTTTCAAGAAATCTTTGAAAAGTGGTCGGCAAGTAAATTTCCAACAATATCAGATTCCAATGTAAAAGGGTACAATGCTTCATATAAGCTATGCGGCACTTTGTATAATAAGGTGTTTAAGGAAATAAAGCTTGCAGATTTGCAGTATGTGGTAGATACTTGCGATAAGAATTATCCAACTCTGCGTAAGCTTAAAGTGTTATTTGGTCAGTTGTATGAATACGCATTGAAAAATGATGTGTGCAATAAAAACTATGCCGAGTTTGTGGACATAGCAAAATACAAAGACCGCAATCCCAACAGAAGGGATAGAAACAAGTTTGATAAATACGAGCTTGAGCGTATTTGGGCACAGCAAGAGGATAAATATTATCAAATTGTTCTTATGCTGATTTACTCAGGTGTTCGTATTTCTGAAATGCTTGATTTGCTGAAAAGTGATGTTCACTTGGATGAGCAATTCTTTGATGTTATTGACAGTAAAACTGAAAACGGCATAAGAAAAGTCCCCATTGCAGATAAGGTATTGCCTTTCTTTAAGGCTTGGTATAATGATACCGATAGCGAATACCTTTTACATACTGAAAATGGGGAACAATTCAAATATCGTAATTACTACGACAGTTATTTTGTACCTTTAATGGAAAACTTAGGCTTTGACAAAACTACGCATTGTTGCCGTCACACTTGTATATCAATGCTCGCCGAAGCTCATGTAGAGCAAACTACAATCAAAAAGATTGTAGGACATTCCGGTGCTATGACGCTCACCGAAAAAGTTTATACTCATTTGGATGTGAAGGAGCTAATAGATGCAATCAATAAAATCTGAGGACAAAAAGAAAGAGATGTCTTTCATATGTTACGAAAAACATCTCTTTAAAATCTTTGCTATTTAGATAACTTTGTTGCATATATGTTGCTTGTGTGTTACTTATCTCACACTTTTTGCAACTTTCCACAACATCTGATAACTCCAAAAACCCTGTAAATAAAGGCTCTCGATAGTCGTGAGAAGTTGATAGGTTATCTTTTGCTGAACTGAGGCGCACGACGAGCTGCCTTTAAGCCGTACTTCTTTCTTTCCTTCATTCTGGGGTCACGAGTAAGGTAACCAGCCTGCTTAAGTACAGGTCTGTAAGCTTCCTCATCAACCTTAAGAAGTGCACGAGCGATACCGTGACGGATTGCACCAGCCTGACCTGTGAAACCGCCGCCGTGTACGTTACAGATTACATCGTACTTACCCTCTGTGTTTGTAGCAACGAGGGGCTGACGAAGAATAACCTTAAGTGTTTCAAGTCCGAAATAATCGTCTATAGTTCTCTTGTTGATTGTGATTTCGCCTTTTCCGGGGATGAGGCGAACACGAGCAACAGACTTCTTTCTTCTACCTGTTCCGAAATACTGTGTGATTGCCATTTAATTCACCCTCCCTTATTTAATATTGCGAGTCCACTCTGTGGGCTGCTGTGCCTGATGATTATGCTCGCTGCCCTTGTAAACTCTGAGTCTTGTAAGCGCACTTCTGCCGATTGTTGTAGCAGGAAGCATGCCCTTGATTGCAAGATACATAGCTCTGTCAGCTCTCTTTTCCATCATATCCTTAGCGCTGACAGTCTTAAGACCGCCGATCCAACCTGTATGACGGTAGTAGTTTTTCTGGTTAAGTTTGTTTCCTGTAAATACAGCCTTGTCACAGTTAAGAACGATTACATGATCGCCGCAATCAACGTGAGGTGTGTATGTTACCTTTTCCTTGCCACGAAGAATGCTCGCAGCAGCAGCAGCAACACGACCAACACTCTTACCGGTTGCATCAATGATGTACCATTTTCTCTGAACCTGACCTGCTTTTTCCATTGTAGTCTTCATTCAGATTTACCTCCATTTAAATAATCTTTGTTTTCAGCAAGAGTTATTGTAATACATAAAGAAACATTTGTCAACACTTTTTTTGAAAGAATTTAATTTAAATTAACGATGCTCTTGTTTTCTCTTTTTTTCTCGTAAAATCTCTTGTTTTCTAATCTGCCAAATTAAAAATATTTTAAAAAACGATGGCTTTTTTCTGCTGCTCTTGATTTAAAAGTATATTTAATGTATAATTACAAAAGAGGTGATACAATGCAAAAATTACTCAGTTATCTGCGACGGGGTGTAGATGACTATGCTATGATAAATGAAGGGGATAAAATTACCGTAGGGGTGTCGGGCGGAAAGGACAGCCTTGCGCTTTTATACGCAATGGCAAAGCTTCGGGATTTTTATCCGAAAAAATTTACCCTTTGTGCAGTAACGCTGTCAATGGGATATGAAGAAATGAATTTTGATGCTGTAGCAGAGCTTTGCAAAGAGCTTGATGTGGAATACATATTAAAGGAAACAGATATTGCCCAGATTCTTTTTGAAATAAGAAAGGAAACAAACCCCTGCTCGTTGTGTGCAAAGATGCGCAGAGGGGCACTTCACGATGCCGCACTTGAAATAGGAAGTCATAAGGTGGCATTGGGGCATCACAACGACGATGCGCTGGAAACCTTTATGCTTTCTCTTGTGTATGAGGGGAGAGTTAATTGCTTTTCCCCCGTCACATATCTTGACAGAAAGGATATTACACTTATAAGACCGCTGCTCTATGCACCGGAAAGCTATATAAGCGGCTTTGCAAGAAGATATAATCTTCCTGTTGTAAAAAATGCGTGCCCTGCGGATAAGCACACAAAAAGAGAATATGTAAAAGACCTTGTAAAACAGCTTGAAAAAGAAAACCCGGGTTTTAAAACGAGACTCTTTACCGCAATAGAGGGAAGCCATGCAGGAAACTTTGGGATTTTTCCGGATAAAAAATGAAAGATTTGTGAACAAGTATTGACAAATATAACCAATAATGATAAGCTATATTAGCACTCTGATAGCGAGAGTGCTAATGAATTTAAAAGAAAGGAAGTTATATCATGGCAAAAAAGCAGTTTAAGGCAGAATCAAAAAGACTGCTGGATATGATGATTAATTCTATCTATACTCATAAGGAGATTTTTCTCAGAGAAATTATTTCAAACTCTTCAGATGCACTTGATAAGCTTTGCTACAAGTCGCTCACAGAAGATGGCGTAAGCGTTGCACGTGAGGATTTATTTATAAAGGTAACGGTTGATAAGGAAAACCGCATTATAAAGGTAAGCGACAATGGTATTGGTATGACAGCAGAGGAGCTTGAGAAAAACTTAGGAACGATAGCACGCAGCGGCTCGCTTCATTTCAAAAACGATATGGAGAAGAAAGAGGATATTGACATCATAGGTCAGTTTGGTGTCGGCTTCTACAGCGCATTTATGGTTGCAGATAAGGTAACAGTTATAACTAAGGCTTACGGCAGTGATACGGCATACTCATGGGAATCTGACGGTGCAGACGGTTATACAATCAGCGAAACAGGAAAAGACGGCTGCGGTACAGATATATATATGAAGATTAAGGAAGATAGTGAAGAGGCACGCTACAGCGACTATCTTGAGATTTATATGCTCAGAGGACTTATAAAGAAGTATTCTGACTATATACGTTATCCTATTAAGATGGATATAGAAAAATCCCGCAAGATTGAAAAGCCTGACAGCGAAACTCCTGAATACGAAAAGTATATTGAGGAAGAAACCATTAACAGCATGGTACCAATCTGGCAGAGAAGTAAGGATGAAACAACCGAGGATGAGCTTAACCGCTTTTATAAGGAAAAGTACTTTGACCAGAAGGACCCGCTTCTTACAATCCGTGCAGATGTAGAGGGAAGCTTTTCATACAAGGCACTTCTTTTTGTACCTGCAAGTACCCCTATGGGTTATTATACAAAGGAGTACAAGAAAGGGCTTGAGCTTTATTCTTCAGGTGTTATGATTATGGATAGCTGTGAGGATATTATTCCCGAGCATTTCAGATTTGTAAAGGGTGTTGTGGATTCACAGGATTTATCGCTTAATATTTCCCGTGAAATGCTACAGCACGACAGACAGCTTAATGCAATCCGTAACAATATAGAAAAGAAAATTAAGCAGGAGCTTAAGAAGCTGCTTTTAAATGACCGTGAAAACTATGAAAAGTTCTGGCAGAGCTTTGGATTGCAGCTTAAGTATGGTATCGTATCGGATTATGGTGCACACAGAGAGCTTTTAAAGGATTTGATTTTATACTATACATCGGGCGAGAAAAAGCTTATCACGCTTGAGCGCTATATTGAAACAATGCCTGAGGAACAAAAGTATATTTATTATGCTTGCGGTGAATCGGTAGCAAAGATTGATAATCTCCCCCAGACTGAGCCGCTTAAGGACAAGGGATATTCAATTCTTTATATGACCGACGAGGTTGACGAGTTTGTTATAAATATGCTTGGTGAAATTGACGGCAAGCAGTTCAAGAGTGTAAATGACAAGGACCTTGGAATAGAAACTGACGAGGAAAAGAGCGATATAGAAACAAAGCAGGAGGAGAATCAGGTAATGCTTGATTACCTGCGTGACAGCCTTGACGGAAAGGTTGTAGCGGTAAAGCTTTCAAATAAGCTCAAGAGCCACCCTGTATGCCTTACAACAGACGGCGAGGTATCGCTTGAAATGGAGAAATACTTTGCAACAATTCCTGGTGACCACCCTGACATAAAGGCGCAGAGAGTTTTGGAAATAAACCCCACACACAAGGCGTTTTATATGCTTCAGGACACATGGCAGCTTGATAAGGACAGATGCGCAAAGCTTGGCAAGCTGCTTTATAATCAGGCTCTTCTTATTGCAGATATTTCTATTGAAAATCCTGCGGAATATACTGATTTATTCTGGGAACTTATATAAAGCGGGGATGTTAAAAGCATCCACAGCACAGTATTTAAATGCAGAGTGCAAAATGCAGAATTAAAAATGTTACGTGCGTTTATTTAAAGAAGTTTTCCTATCTCTATAGAACAAATAATAGAAAGGATGAAAAACCATGCCAATCAGTGAAGCACGAAAAAGAGCAAATGCAAAATACAACCTTAAGGCATATGACAGAATAGAGTTAAAGGTTGCAAAAGGAAAAAAAGAAAAAATCCGTATTTATGCCGAGCAGCACGGGGAAAGCATAAATGCTTTTGTAAATCGTGCTATCTCCGAGGCAATGGGAGAGATAAAAAGGCAGGAAAGTACGCCTGCAGCAAAGCCGAAACAAAAGAGAGAAATATCGGTAGAGCTTTTATAAAACAAAAAATGATGCCCCATAGTGGGCATCATTTTTTTGTTTAGTTTTTCTTTTCAAGTAATGGCATTCCCATTTTTGCACGAATCTGATTTTCAATATCGTCAGTAAAGGCGGGGTTTTCAATCATATACTGTTTTACGTTTTCTCTTCCCTGTCCAAGCCTTTGTTCGTTATAGCTAAACCACGAGCCGCCCTTTTTGATAATATCAAGATTTACTGCAACGTCGAGGACATTGCTTTCCCTTGATATACCCTTGCCGTACATCATGTCAAATTCAGCCTCACGGAATGGGGGAGCAACCTTGTTTTTGACTATTTTTACACGGGTACGGTTACCGATAAATTCAGTGCCGTTTTTAAGGGTTTCTGTGCGGCGCACGTCCATACGTACAGAAGCATAGAATTTAAGTGCTCTGCCGCCGGCAGTAGTTTCGGGATTTCCGTACATTACACCGATTTTTTCACGGAGCTGATTTATAAATATACATATAGCACCACTCTTGTTAATAACGCCGGCAAGCTTACGAAGTGCCTGGCTCATAAGACGTGCCTGCAATCCAACATGCGAATCACCCATTTCGCCGTCAATTTCAGCTTTGGGAACAAGTGCCGCAACAGAGTCAACAACAATAACATCAATAGCACCGCTGCGTACAAGTGCCTCTGCAATTTCAAGTGCCTGTTCGCCTGTATCGGGCTGTGACACAACGAGGGAATCTACATCAACACCCAGTGCCTTTGCATATGTAGGATCGAGAGCGTGCTCTGCATCTACGAATGCCGCCTCGCCGCCAAGCTTTTGTGCCTGTGCAATAACGTGGAGCGCAAGCGTTGTTTTACCGCTTGATTCAGGTCCGTATATTTCAATAATTCTTCCCTTGGGAACTCCGCCGATTCCTAGTGCTATATCAAGGCTGAGCGCACCTGTAGGAATAGACTCAACATTATAATGTCCGTTTTCACCAAGACGCATTACAGAGCCTTTTCCAAACTGCTTTTCAATTTGTGCCATCGCAAGGGCGAGAGCTTCTTTCTTTTCGTTTGTCATATATATCAATCCTTTCCTGTAGAGGTAGATTATAGCGAACATCTGTTCTTATTATAGCTTTAAAAGAAAGGTTTGTCAATAGATTATTTTAAAAAACTAATCTTTCTTTAATTAATTCAAATACTTTATCACACGTTTGCGAGCGAACAGCATCACGACTTCCCGAAAGATTAAGCTTTCTGTATTCTTCACCGTCTTTATCAGAAATTGCAATGTAAACAAGACCTACGGGCTTTTCGGGTGTACCGCCGGTGGGACCTGCAATTCCCGTAATACTCACAGCGATGTCACTTCCTGCTTTAAGCCGTGCGCCTTTTGCCATAGCGCAAGCTGTCTGATAGCTTACTGCACCATGCTTTGCAAGTGTTTCGTGGGGGACACCTAAAAGGCGTTCTTTTGCTTCATTAGCGTAGGTTATAAAACCGTATCCGTAAATGCTGCTTACTCCTGAAACAGAGGTAATAAAACTTCCCAAAAGTCCGCCTGTGCAGCTTTCCGCAGTGGCAAGGGTAATGTTTTTTTCAATAAGCAATGAAATTACTTGTTCGTTAGTCATAATAACTCCTTTTTAAGATGTAAAGTTTGAAGTGCGAAGTTCGAAGTTCGAAGTTCGAAATGATGGTTGATTTTCGCTATGGCGAAAATCGCTGTTCGCATTTTACATTTTCAATTTTTCTCAGGAATTAGGCTCTATTAATACCCAATCGGTTTCCTCTACTGCCTTATTCACCCAGTACTCCATATCAATCTTGCTTTGACTTTCCATAATTTTTTCAAGAGTTGGCTTTGTTGTAGGATGCTTTGGTGTAAATACTGTACAGCAATCCTCATACGGGAGAATCGATGTCTCAAAGGTGCCGATTTTACGTGCTATAGTTACAATTTCGTCCTTATCCATACCGATGAGGGGACGGAATACGGGAATAGTGGTCATAACAGAGTTTGTAACACCAAGTGCCTGAATAGTCTGACTGGCAACCTGACCAAGACTTTCACCTGTAATAAGCGCAAGGGAATTGTTTTTAAGAGCGATGCGCTCCGCTGTCATCATCATCATTCTGCGCATAATAAGCGTCAGATGGTCCTCGGGGCAGTTGTCACGAATTGCGAGCTGCTGCTCGGTAAATGGCACTATATAAAGATTAAATCTGCCTGTATATGATGCAACTATGCGTGCAAGCTCAATAACCTTTTCTTTTGCACGCTCGCTTGTATAAGGGGGGCTGAAAAAGTGTACAGCATCAAGCTCAACGCCACGCTTTGCAATCATCCATGCAGCAACGGGGCTGTCAATACCGCCGGAAAGAAGGATTGTTGCTTTCCCGCTTGAGCCTGTAGGCATACCGCCGCAGCCCTCACTGCGTGCGCTGTCGGCATATATATATGCTTCATTATCACGTATTTCAACACGCACGGTAACATCGGGATTGAGAACGTCAACTTTAATCTTGTGAAGTCTTGACAAAATTGCTCCGCCCATCTCACGGCATATTTCAGGGGATTTAAACGGGAACTTTTTATCACTTCTCTTTGCCTCAACCTTAAAAGTAGCAGAGCCGTACATAGATTCACAAACATAGTCTGCACCCTCTGAAAGAATGGTATCCATATCTTTTGCAAAGACACCTGCCTTTGCAATAAAGACTATACCGAAAACCTTGCGGAGCTTTTCAATTACTGTATCGGCATCTGTATGAGGCGCAGGATCAATATAAATAACAGCCTGTGCCTTTCTTACAGAAAGAATATTTTCCTTTCCTACAACCTTTTTTATATTGCGGATTAGCATATCCTCAAACTTACTTCTGTTGAGTCCCTTGAGAATAATTTCACCATATTTTACAAGAATGACTTCCTTCATCGTCTTATTCCTTTCTCAATTTCCTTTATCTTTTCTACTACCGTTTTCGCTTCTTCAAGCGTGTTATAGCGTGACAGGCTGAAACGGATTGCGCTGTCGCTCTTTGGCGCATTCATTTCCTTAAGAACATGGCTTGTGTGCGCACCCGCCGCACAGGCAGACCCGCTTGAAACATATATCCCCTCGCCCGACAGAGCATTGAGCATAATTTCAGAACGGATATCTCCGAAAGAAATGTTTAAAACATACGGACTTTCGCTATTGCTGCCGCCGTTATGAATTGTGCCGTTTATCTTAAGAAGATTTTCAAGCAGATAGTTTTTTATCTGTGAAACTTCAATAGCCTCTTTGTAATCAATAAGAGTGCACGCAGTACCAAACCCTGCTATTGCACCTACATTTTCTGTTCCGCTGCGGATATTTTTTTCCTGACCGCCGCCAAATACTGATGGCTTAAGAGAAACACCCTTGCGAATATAAAGTGCGCCTATACCCTTAGGTCCGTGAATTTTATGGCTGCTTATTGAGGCAAGGTCAACACCCCACGCAGCAGGCTTAAACGGGATATGTCCGAAAGATTGCACTGCATCTACGTGGAAAAGAGCTCTCGGCGCAATTCTTTTAAGAACGGCATTTATTTTTTCAACGGGCATAACAGCACCTGTTTCGTTATTTACGTGCATAATGCTTAAAAGACAGGTGTCAGGAGTAATGGCATCTGCAATATCTGTAAATTTAACACTGCCGTCTTTTTGCGGTGAAATACGCACCACTTCAAAGCCAATGCTTTCCAGATAATCCATAGTGCGAAGCACTGCGGGATGCTCGATAGCAGTGGTTATAATGCGCTTTCCTTTCTTTATGTTTGCACTTCCCAATATGGCAATATTATCGCTTTCAGTTCCGCCTGATGTAAAATACACCTCATCAGGAGAAACAGAGAGTGCGGCTGCAACCTTTTTTCGTGCATCGGAAACAATTTTCTCCGCCTCAAGACCTAATGCGTGGCGGCTCGACGGGTTTCCAAAGCTTGTTTTCATATAATCAGTAACTGTATCAATAACCTCTGGTGCCAGAGGCGTTGTTGCGGAATTGTCAAAATAAATCATAGTTGTAGTTCCTAACATAAAAAATTAATGTAGGGGTTTTTATTCATCAAATAACGATGTCTGAACCTCGGCGCTGTCCTCGTCCTTTAAATAATAACCTGAAGAGGGGATAGCTCTTGCCTCATATCCCGCAGTGCTCTTAAGACAGCTTTCGGGGAATGCGATTTTGCTAAGAAGCGATTTACGGCGCATTGTCATTACCTGAACACCCTGTGAAGAACGGCTTGTCTTTGTAAGAATATCTTTAGTATTAAATACAACACATTTATCTATATTGCTGAAAAGTGCAACGGGGCATTCCTCCTTGCAGTAGAGCATACCTATAATGACACCCTTGCCGTAAGCGTTTGTCAGCTTTTTGCGGTTTGTTTTTGTTTCGTAGCTCTTCATATCAACCTTTGCTACCTTACCGCTTTGGAATGCAAACAGCATAAATCCGCTGTAGTCATATGCCGGTGTTGCAAAAAGTATTTTTTCATCCGGCTCCATACCAATAATATTTGGAAGATACTCGCCGAGGGCACTTGCCTTTGTATCGGGAATATCATACAACCTCATTTTATAAACATTCTGCTTGTCCGAGAAGAAGAGCATATCCATTTTATTTGTAGCCTCTGCCTCACAGATAAGCTCGTCGCCTTCTTTGAATTTCTGTTCAGATGCCGCACGAAGTGATACAAGTGTAATCTTCTTGAAATAGTTATCCCTTGTCATAAATACACGAACGTTGTAATCCTCGATAAAGCTTTCCTGAGGCTCAACAGCGGCTTCGTCAGAAGCATCAATAACAACGGTGCGTCTGTCTGCGCCGTATTTGTCAGAAATTTCACTAAGCTGTTTTGAAATAAGCTTGCGTATTCTTGCGTCGCTTTCAGCAGTTTTCTTAAGGTCTTCAATTTCTTCAATCAACTTCTCAATCTCACTTGTGCGCTTGAGAATGTATTCCTTATTAAGATTACGCAGCTTTATTTCAGCTACAAATTCAGCCTGAATTTTATCAATGCCAAATCCAGACATAAGGTTTGGCACAACCATTGAATCCTCGGGCGTGTTGCGTACAATATAAATTGCCTTGTCAATATCAAGAAGTATTTTTTCAAGACCTTGTAAAAGGTGAAGCCTTGCGCTCTTTTTCTCGATATCAAACTGAAGCATGCGCCTAATGCATTCTGTACGGAAAGAAATCCAGTGGCAAAGAATATCACGCACACCAAGCACCATAGGCTCTCCGTCAATAAGCACATTAAAATTACAGCTGAAGGAATCCTCAAGCGGTGTCTGCTTGAAAAGGCGTGCCATCAGCTTGTCGGGGTCAACCCCTCTTTTAAGCTCAAACGTAATTTTAAGACCTGATTTATCGGTTTCGTCACGCACGTCGTTAATGTCACGCAGCTTGCCTGTCTTTATAAGCTCGGCAAGCTTATCTATAATCGCCTCTACAGTGGTGCTGTAGGGTATTTCAACAACTTCAATAATATTCTGTTTTTTATCGTAGTTATATTTTGCACGTACTCTTACACTGCCGCTGCCGCTTGAAAAAATCTTTTCAAGGGCTTCGTCGTTACGGAGAAGATAACCGCCCGTAGAAAAATCAGGACCTGTAATATAATCGGAGAGATTTGCGTTTTTATCCTTAAGCATGGCAATAGTAGCATTACATACCTCACGCAGATTAAAGCTGGCAATATTGCTTGCCATACCTACGGCAATACCCTGATTAGGATTTATAAGAATGTTGGGAAACGCTGTGGGAAGGAGCGTAGGCTCTTTAAGTGTGCCGTCGTAGTTATCTACAAATTCCACAGTGTTTTTATCTATATCACCGAATATTTCATTGCATATGGGAAGAAGACGCACCTCTGTATAACGTGATGCGGCATATGCCATATCACGGCTGTATTGGCGACCAAAGTTACCCTTTGAATCAACAAGAGGATGCAAAAGTGCCATATGTCCCTCTGTAAGACGGACCATAGTTTCGTAAATTGCTGCATCACCGTGAGGGTTAAGCTTCATCGTCTGACCCACTACGTTTGCACTCTTTGTACGGTTGCCGCCCAAAAGTCCCATTTTATACATTGTATAAAGGAGCTTTCTGTGTGACGGCTTAAACCCGTCTATTTCAGGAATGGCACGGGATATAATTACGCTCATCGCATAGGGCATATAGTTTTTTTCAAGGGTTTCAGTAATACCCTCCAGAGCCAATGAAATATTTTCTTCGTTCATGTTGCATTTCCTCCGTATAAAAGAAATTTGCTCAATTATAGTCAGTATATCACATATTTAACGAAAAAGCAAATTTTGGTGTGAAAAATGTTGTAAAAACGATGGAATTTTTCATATTAATTTATTGACTTAATCTTTCCAAAAATGTATAATAAATGCATATGTAAGGAGGCGGATTTATGAAGCTTTTGAAAAAAGGTTTGTTTCTAACAGTAATTATTATTGCAGCTTTTTTCTGCGCAAATGCTTATGCCGAGGACGGTGTTCTTAATACTGTTAAGATTTATTTTAGCGGAAACACTACTCCCACGATTATAGAGGGCGATGCTGTAATGCAGCTTTACAGCGAGGACGGTACAACGCTTTTAGACACAAAGACATACGCAGTTAAGCGTGGATACGGACCTTTTGAAATTGTGTTCAATGTGCCTGAGTATTCCATAGGAACAAAGTTTAAATTTGTTATTTCGGGAATAGTTGATGCCACTCATCATAACGGATTTTATGCAAATGAACATATTCTTGAAACGTATGCAATGCCTGATGAAAATGGTGTTGATAAGTATTATACAAGCTTTTATATGGACCTTTGTACAAAGTGGAATAAAGAGGCAATTATAAAAATCCCCGGGGTGGAGCAGACGCTTTTTTATCACTGTCTGACAGATGATGAGGTTTATGTAACAACGGACCTTCTTCACAAGCTTGGTATACAAACTAAAAATTATTTTGATGAAGAAAAGCCATATGTTAAGCTTTATACCGACGACGGACACAGTGCACAGCTTTATTTGAATGATGTTTATGCACTTTTTGGTTATGAGGGGGTAAATCTGTCAATCCCCACTTTCCAGATAGATACTATGGTATATGTCCCGCTTTCACGTGTAGCGCAGTATTTTGCGTGCAACTATAATATGGTGGAGGATAATACCTTCTATCGTGAAATAACTCTTACACCATCAGAATACAGCCCAAATTACAGAAGAATAATTTCTGTGAACAAAAAAGATATTTCAAGCAAAACAAACTATATGATTTGGGTATCTAAAAAGGATTTTGAGGTAAATATATTCACAGGCAGTAAAAATAACTGGTCGCTTGTAAAATCCTTTATCTGTTCAATAGGAAAGCCAAGCTCCCCGACTGTAGAGGGACAGTTTGAATATCACCAGTATCAACCCATATGGAAGTATGACAAATATTATTGCGGTCCTGTTATGCGCTTTTACAGAGGATATGCATTCCATTCGTATCTAATTAAATATGACGGAACACCTTATGATGACCGCCTTGGAATGAAGGTGTCAGCAGGCTGTGTAAGAATGCATCCCAATGATATCAAGTGGATGGTAAACAATATCCCTCTGTATACAAAAGTAGTAGTTACTCCATAAAAATCAGTAGCTGTAATATGTTACAGCTACTGCATATGCGCCTGTAGCTCAGTTGGATAGAGTGTCAGACTCCGACTCTGAAGGTCGTGCGTTCGAATCGCATCAGGCGTACCATAAAAAACGACAAGTTTCAACTTGTCGTTTTTTCAACTTCATTTATTCCAGTACACCGTTTTGTACTTTTCCGACGGTGAAGAATAAATCACCATGTACTTCAGGGGCAATCGTGCCTGCGGCAAATTGTATTGTAAGAACATTATCCTCGCTTAATGAAAATTGTTCATTTCCGCTTATTTGTGAAAAATTAATTACTTCAGGAAAATCCATTAAAGCTATCTGTGCCGCAATTCTTTCGGAAATTGCTCTTTTATAATCATAATCACTGTTAAAAAGCATATCAAGTGTGGGGGCGGGAAGAGTTCTTTTCATAGAAAATGTGTCAATATTTACCTCTGCCGACTCCTCTGCTGCGCTTTCTGAAACAGGCTCGGGAGCTACAGTGTCCGCTACAGGTGATGGCTGTGAAACAGTATCAAATTCTTCTTTCGTTACTGCTTTCGCTGCTTGGGGCAAAGCATCTTCTGATACAGACTTTGCTTTTTCAGGCTTAACATCGGGGGAAGCTTCATCAAAAAAGGATTTTTTCTGTATTTGCTTTGCAGCTTCATTTTTCACTTCAGGAAATTCATATTTTTGTGACTCTATCCCTGCCTCCGCAGCGGGAGTCGTATTTTTTTGTGAAAATAGGTCAGAATTAAAATATGATAAAACTGCTATTGCGCATACAAATACAGCTGCGCAAGAGGATGTTGCTTTTACAAAACTAAGTATTTTCGCTTTTTTATTTTGTCGTTTGTTTGCCAAAAGAACAAGTGACTCGTTAAGACTTTCCGGAACTTCGTCACAGGTAAGTGCATCTTTCAGCAACTTGTCAAAATCCTTATCTGTCATTTCAAATCTCCTTTCGCAATCTGCTCCTTTAAGAGCTTACGTGCAGTATGCAAGCGGCTCTTAACCGTTCCCTCGGGAATGTTTAAAATGCGTGCAATTTCGCCAAGCGGCATCTCCATAACATAATGAAGAAGCATACAAGTGCGGAGCTTTTCCTCAAGGGAAGAAACTGCCGCATTTACTTGTGCGTGCAGCTCATCTTTTATGACCTGCTCCTCCAGAGCATAATCGCTTGCAACGGCAAAATGCTCGTCAATAGGGGTCTGCGGTGCAATGGCATGACGGCGTGCCGCCTTGCGTGTTTTGCTTTTCCACAGAGAAACCGCTATCGTACAAAGGTAAGCAGAGGGGTTATTGTCCTCATCTATTGATGAAAGCTTTTCAATGGCTTTGAGGAATGTATCCTGATACAAATCCTCGGCATCATATGTAGTAGTGCACAGCCGCAAACAAAAGTTGTACACTTTTTTGCCGTACAACTCAATAAGACGGCTTATATCCGCTTGTTTCAATTTCGTAACCCCTTTCATATAAATATAGATGTGAAATTGCAAAAGGTTCATGAAAATATTCTAACACATATTGAAAAAAAATAAAAGCAGTGTTATGATAATTAAAGAAAAATTTTAAAAGAGGGTGCTTTTTTTGAAAAAAGGACTTATTTTTAATGCCGCAGGGCATTTTGTAACAATAACAAAACATCGCCATACTGTAATACGTCACGCAAGAAAAGCGGGTATTTTATTTCAGGGCTTACGGCATGATTTATCAAAATATTCTCCTACTGAATTCTGGCAGGGGGTAAAAAACTATACGGGAACATGCAGCCCCAACGAGCTTGAGCGAAACGAGAAAGGCTACAGTGAGGCGTGGCTCCATCACAAAGGAAGAAACAGACATCATTTTGAATATTGGACAGATTACAATCCTGTAGAGAAACGTGTGATGCCTGTAAAAATGCCCATTCGCTATGTTGCGGAAATGTTTTGTGACAGAGTTGCAGCAAGCAAAATATATCAGGGAGAGAAATATGCGGATAATTTTCCTTATGATTATTTCATGCGTGGTAAACCCAATCGCTCTATAAATCCACAAACGTCAGACCTGCTTGAAGAATGGCTCTTTATGTTAAAAGAAAAGGGCGAAGAGTATACTCTTCGCCACATAAAAGAAAGTCTTAAAAAAGGATATTAAAGAAACAGTGTCGTGCAAAAAAGAAGAACACCCCCCGGAATCCCCAGTGTTCCCGCAATAAATGCGGAGATAAGATTAATCCCTGTTGATTCCAGTGAAAACACTCCTGCAAAACGATTATAAATAAGTAATACTGCAAAGCCGCCGATAATTCTGCAAAGAATATCTGCGGCGTTTTTCATATTAAGGAAGAAAAGCGCTGTCAAAATAATGCCGAGAATTATTAAAACTATATTCAAAATAAATCACCCCATAGTAAATACTATGAGGTAATTTGTAAATTAAGAAGTTTTTTAAGTGCTTCGTCAGGATAAAATGGATAAGTTTTTCCGTTATATATGACAGAGTTTTCTGTAAACTGCGCTTTTTCAAGGTCGTAGCGTGCGCTTTCCTTTTCAATAAAACCGTAGCGTGTCATTACAACAAGGGTATCTTCATATAATATATACGTTGCAATGAATGTTCCCTGTTTCATAATCTTATTAATATAAATTGCACTCAATATAATTGCGCCTATCTGGAAAAACCAAGTAAAGGGAAGATATTTTGCTACAGCAAAAACAACACCGCAAAAAATAACTGCTTTTAAAATGGCTTTTATTGTTTGCTTATCATCTTTTAGTGCAACAGCTCTTCCCCGATATAATTCTTTTTTTTCTTCCATAATAAAACTCCTTTCTGTTTTTATAGAACCCAATCCACAATTACAGCTTTTAATTTATCGCCCTCTGTTTCCAGTACCGCAAAAGACGGCTTGCATCCTCTCGGCCTTGAAACACTGCCGGGGTTAATTACCAAAAGACCGTCGTCACACTTTTTCATACTGCTGATATGGGTGTGCCCGTAAAGTGCAACGCTGCATCCTTTTTGCCGTGCCATAGCCTCGAGACGTTGTGTGCCTTGTCTTACGCCAAGGGTATGTCCGTGACACAAGAAAATTTTATGTCCGTCAAAATCAATAACCTTTTCATAATCCTCACTGCGCATAAAATCATTATTCCCCAATACCGAAACAACCTTTGCAGGATAATAGTACATCTCAAGATAATCAACATCTCTGGCTATGTCGCCTAAATGAATTATCATATCAAACTTATCGATGCTGTTAATTGCCCTTTCACACGCTGACGTATTATTATGGCTGTCAGAAATCACAATCGCACGCATTTAAATTTCCCTTTCTTTTGAAATTTATAAATATTCTATAAGAAAGAACACAATCTGTCAAGACAGCATATACTAAAACAGAAGTATTTTATCTTGGGGGGATAATTAATGAAGGATATTATTGACAAACTCAAATCAATGGATAAAGAACAGCTTGATGCAGCGGTAAAACAAGCAAAAGAATTTGCAAAGACAGATGCAGGGCAGGAGCTTGTCCGAAAAATAAAAAGCGGAGATGGTATGCAGGATTTCGGAATAGACAAGGAAAAGCAAAATAATATAAAGAAAGAACTGGAGAAGAATCCCCATATTGCACAAACTATATTTGATATATTAAACGGAAAAAGGTGATAGAGTGGATCTTGAAAAGGAAATTTCAAAGGCTATGGCAGACCCTGAAATTATGAACAAGGTGGCAGGGGTGCTTTCTTCTCTTGGTAATAATACTAATGAAGAAATTCCTAAAAACGACAGCCCCCCTGCAGCAGGAAATCTTCTGGGGGCTTTAGGGGGCGCAGCAATGGATGACAGGACCAGACTTCTTATGGCAATAAAACCGTTCCTCAGTGAAAAACGTGCCCCCTATATGGACAGTGCAGTAACCATACTTAAACTTATATCAGTAGGAAAGATAGGAAAAGACCTAAAGCTGTTTTAAGGGAGGAAAATGTATGAGGGTTACACAGATGAGTGCGTTTTCTGAAAGCAAATACAAATACCCTGAAAAAAGAAATACAATAATAAGCAACGGGATGCGGCAGCCTTCCGTAAACAGCATAGCATCAAATCTGAAAAATCTTCTTTCAAATTTTGAAACGGATGATTATATTTTAGCAGGATTAATTATTGTTTTGATATTTGAGGGATGTGATGATTATGTCCTGCTGGCGGCTTTAGGGTACTTATTTATAATGGGGTTTAAGGAAAATAAAGGAGTGATGTAAAATCTTTTTTGCATCACTCTTTAAAAAAACGCAAAAAACTTTAAAAAAGGTATTGACAATGTAGGGGGAAATGTGCTAAGATAACTGACGTTGTCGCAAAAAACACGAAAAAACGTCAGACCTCGAAAAAAACTGAAAAAAGTTTAAAAAAGGTGTTGACAAAGTG
>JAZRLV010000068.1:0-8465 GCA_045646985.1 Clostridia bacterium
TTAAAGTGACAGGGGCTTTTAGTCTCTGTCACTTTTCTTTATAACATAGAAAATTACTACTTTTATGTTGTAATTTTTGAAATAAGAATAAAGTTAATAGATTCAATAAAATACTTTTTAAAAAGTAATAAACTTCGTTCAAGAACGAAAAAGATGTCATTTTGAGCGCCAAAATGACGAAAACCGTCGGGGGATTTCGGATTTCCCCCGATCCCCCTTAAAACGACCTCGCAGGGGCGCAAGAAATAAAGGGCGTAATATCATTTACCCACAGTAAGTTTTGTTACTTCATCTTTTTTGATTTTTAACCGCCGCCCTTCAATTCCACACTTAGTGTCAGGTCGGGCTAAAACCGTTTGCCAGCATCGGAAAATGATGCAAACGGTTTTTCGGTAATCATCAAAAAAATCTGAAGTAACCGAAAGAGGTCCGCAATAGTTAGTTCTATAACAAACTAAACATAGCGATAAAGCTGCGTTTTTGCGTGCTTTTTTAACGACTACCGAGAAATTGCGAGAAATCAGTTTCCTTTGCTCTCTCGCAATTTCAGCCGACTAAGGAAACTTAGTGTTTCCTTTTTTAAGGCGGCGGTACAAAGATAAAAAAGTACGCAAAAACAAACCCCACACAGTTTATATGAAAGTATATTTAATTTACCCGCCCCTGCGAGGGCGGTTAAAGGGGAACCGAGCCTGAGCGCTGCCGGTGGCAGAACAAGCGATGGCGCAGGGTTGTGCAGAAACAGGAGCAATGCAAACGGCAGTGCAGCAGTGCGACATTGTTTCAAACGGAAAGGGAGAATTCGCAACTCCCCACGCTTTTGGTACTTTTGGCTACCAAAAGTACACAAGTCCCAGCGACTCCGCTGAATCCCACGCAAATGTTGCGGATAAAATATCATTTTCTTCGTTTTCAAGATTAATTCAAGTCCAAAACATATATTTCCATACAAAAATAGGTTTCTGCTTTTTTACCCTGACTTTAACTTCGTTTAAACATTCTTTTCTTCTTTTATTACCTCATAAAGAGTATGCGTTATTTTTTGCAATTCAGGCATCACTTTTCTTATTTCATGCATATAGTTACATAAAATATCTGACCTGATACGTGCTATACGAAAATTATTTTCTGCCTCTATTCTGCCACATTCACTGCTTAATTCCATTCTTTTGGAATAGTTTATGTAAATATCTTCTGTTAATAAACCTACCTTTTCGAGTAAAAAATCAAGATTACCCACACAATCATCCAATAAAACTGTCAAATTAATTTTATCGACTTCAGCATTTTTTTGTGTATTCATAAAAATACTCCTTTCAAATTTTTGTTTGACAAGAGTATCCCATCTAATATATAATAGATTTTAGATAGGATTCTTTCCTGTCGGCAGTGGAGCGTTTACAACTTCTTCAGGGTGGTAACGCTCTACTTTTTTATATCGCTTTCCAACTTATTAATTCCTCTGCTGATAGCCTCTGTTTTGTTGACCATTTCCTGTTTACAATAAGCCTCAAGTATTTTTTTATCATTATCACTTATTCTTATGCTTATTTTATTAGGACGAGGATTATCTGTTGGTCTGCCTGATCTTGGTGACATTAACTACCCTCCTTACTTTTGTCTGGCATAATTATATAATATTGTCGGGCAAAAGTCAAGTATTATTAAAACAAATTATATTTACTCAAAATATTAGAGGACCGATTCGCATATAGCGAAACTGTCCTCTAATATTTTATATTATAAAACTTATTATCTCTTTAAAAGAACTTCTTTTTCATACTTTTCAATTTCTTTAAACCAATCAAGATTTGAAGAAACACCGCACTCCTCACAATACTGTGCCCATACATCACCTATAGGAAGCATCTTCATTTCTTCAGAAAGCGCCATAAGCTCTGTAAATTTACCTTCGTCCTGAAGCTTTTTAAGCATTTCATTAGGTGTGCAAAGTGCACCAAGAAGTGCCTTCTGCCAGCTGTTAAAGCCTACCACCCATGCGCTGATACGGTTGATGCTTGCATCAAAGTAGTCAAGCGCCATATACACACGTTCAAGAGCATCACAGCGAACAATTTCCTTTGCAATTTCACGTGTTTCATCATCATAGAGAAGCACGTGGTCGCTATCCCATCTGATTCCTCTTGTAATATGTAATGCAATTTCAGGGAAATAGCAAAGCAGTGCAGGGATTTTGTCTGAAACTACTTCTGTAGGATGGTAGTGTCCATTATCCATAAGAGGCAGACAGCCATCATGCGTTGCCGCAAAGCTGAGTGTAAATTCAGCACTGCCCGAAGTATATGCCTCAACACCGATACCAAATACCTTTGACTCAACACAAGGCTTAACAAGATTTTTATCAAAAGGCTCTGAAAGAATTGCCTCAATAGATTCCTTATATCTCATTCTCGGTCCAAGGCGATCGGCAGGTACATCCTTAAAGCCGTCACCTGTCCAGATATTCATTACACAGGGAACGCCTGTTTCCTTTGCAAAATATTCTGAAATTCTTATACAAGCCTTACCATGCTCAATCCAGAAATCACGTATAGCCTTATCGGGACTTGAAAGTGTAAGTCCGTCCTTCATCATGGGGTGAGAGAAAAATGTGGGGTTAAAATCTATACCCATATTTCTTTCCTTTGCAAACTGCACCCATTTTTCAAAATGCTTAGGCTCAAGCTTGTCACGGTCAACCCACTGTCCCTCTTCAAAAATTGCATAGCACGCATGAACGTTCAGCTTTTTCTTACCGGGGCAAAGTGACATTGCCTTGTCCATATCTGCCATAAGCTGCTCGGGTGTCTTTGCCTTTCCTGGATAGTTACCTGTTGTCTGAATACCGCCGTTAAGGGGGCCTTCATGGTCAAAGCCTATAACGTCATCCCCTTGCCAGCAGTGAAGTGACACAGGAATATCCTTAAGCTTTTTTATAGCGGCATCTGTATTAACACCGTATGCTTTATAAATCTCTCTTGCAGATTCGTATCTTGTACTCATTTTAATTCCCTCCTTATTATTTTATACTATTATACAATATTTCACGTCTGAAATCAAGCCAGTTATATGACTAAAAAGCGTCCTTATTTGCACGATACTTACGTGGTGACATTCCGTAATATTCTCTGAAAATGCGGTGGAAATAGCTTGCGTTCTCATATCCCACGCTCTGGCAAATGTCAATAACCTTTTTTGACGTTGTCCGCAAGAGAAACCCTGCCTGATTAAGCCTTTTTTGCTGCATCAGCTGTGTAAAGGTTTTTCCCATTTCCTTTTTTATATATCTGCTAAGAAAATATATGTTACAGCATAAAAGCTCCGCCGCCTCCTCAAGCGAGCCGCAAACATAATTTTCTTCAATATAACGCATAATATTGAGCATCAGGTTCTGATTTTCAACCCCCGGGTGTGTAGAAAGTGCCTCAGTATGATTAACAAGCTGCAAAAATAAAAGTCCCATTGTTATCTGATTTATGCTTCGCTTGTTTATCTGATGATTTGTAAGTGTCCAGATAAGGTTTTCAATCAAATTCTGTATGGGAAGAATATCTGCCACCTTAAAATGAAGATATCCGCCGCTGCTTTTATCGTTTCGCAGTGTATTTATAAGGAAATCTCTGAGGTCATTCTTTTCCTCGCCTATAAGATTTATTGCAACATCAAAAAACTGCGGAAGAATAATAAAATTAACGGCAATATCATTTTCCCCTGCGGGAAATATTTCTTGCGTTGCATTCTGACTTAAAAGCAATATTTCACCTTTTTCAAGAGTTACTTCATTTTCATTAATTCTGTGACGTGTTTTTCCGCTGCACATGTAAACCATTTCAACATAGTTGTGCGTATGCTTTGGAAAATGCACAAAACGTGTATGAGGGCGCAGCGTTATAAGCTTCCCTTTTTCAAGAAGCAGCGTGCTGTCGATTCTTGTTGTATCCTGTTGCATATAGATACTGCGATTAATTTCCTTTCTTCCTGAGAGAATCTCCCGCTCCTCGTTTGTAATAACCTTTAACTGCTTAAGTAATTTTTCATTCATTTCATTCACCTTTTTTGCATGAAATTGTGTTTGGGTGCAGCGGCACGCTGCTTTTTCACCATATAGGAATTTGCGTAAAATTAAGACGCATGAAACTATGTTGGCATAGAGTCAGAGTGCGACTTGAGTGCAGGCTCAGCCTACTTTTTCATTATACATCAAAAAGCTGAAAAAGCAATTATTATTTAGGTAATAATTTGGTAATTATATATGTTGAAAAAGCTTTAATTTTATGCTACTATATAATTAATTACTATAATGGGGGCGAATTTTTTTATATGAGAAAGACTAAAATCATATGTACCGTCGGTCCTGCCTGCAATAACGAGGAAACTCTCACTAAAATGTGTCTTGCGGGAATGAACGTTGCAAGGCTTAACTTTTCGCACGGCACTCACGAGCAGCACAAGATAATGATTGACCTTGTAAAACGTGTGCGTGAAAAGCTTGAGATGCCTATAGCAATCATGCTCGACACTAAAGGACCTGAATACAGAATAAAAACGTTTAAGGAGGGGAAAATCACCCTTTCTGATGGCGATGAATTCATATTTACCACAGATGATATTATAGGCGACGAAAAAAAGGTAAGTGTAAATTACAAGGGGCTTATTAATGACCTTTCGGTAGGAGATACCATTCTTGTAAATAACGGTCTTGTTGTTTTCAAGGTTAAGGAGCTTACAAAAACAGAGGCTTTGTGCACAGTAGTGACAGGAGGCGAGCTTTCCAACCAAAAGAGTATGAGCTTTCCCAATAAGGTGCTGAAGCAGACCTTTCTTAGCGAGCAGGATAAGAGTGATATTCTGTTTGGTATAGAAAATGACATTGACTATATTGCAGCGTCGTTTGTTTCTTGTGAGCAGGATATACTCGACATTAAAAACTTTATTGACCAAAACGGTGGCAGCGATATAGGTATAGTTGCAAAAATTGAGAATCGCAGCGGCGTTGATAACATACAAAGCATATGCGAGCATTGCGAAGGAGTTATGATTGCACGTGGCGATTTAGGCGTTGAAATTCCTTTCCGTGAACTTCCTGCTGTGCAGAAAAAGCTTGTTACTGTCTGCCGTATGCTTGGAAAGCGTATTATTACCGCTACAGAAATGCTTGAATCAATGATATATAATCCACGCCCTACCCGTGCGGAAATATCTGACGTTGCTAATGCCGTGTATGACGGAACGAGTGCTGTTATGCTTTCGGGCGAAACAGCTGCGGGTAAATACCCCGTTCAGACAATAGGGATAATGTCTGAAATTTGTGAGGAAACGGAAAATAATATCCACTACAACAAGCGTTTCCACAGAGCAGACTTTGAAATCAGAAATAATATGGATGCAATTTCCCACTCTGCTTGCTCAATGGCAATAGGCGTTAATGCAAAGGCTATTGCAGTGTGCTCGCTTTCAGGAAGAACTGCACGCCTTGTTTCAAGATTTCGCCCCGTTGTTGACATCGTTGGTCTTACTACAGATAAAAGAGTATGGCGAAAGCTTGCACTTTCATGGGGTGTAATCCCTGTTCTTTGTGAAGAATATCCCTCTCCCGAGGTTATGTTCTACTCTGCCTCCAAAAAAACGGCAAAGCTTTTTAATCTTGAAAATGGCGACAATATTATTATAGTCGGCGGTACCACCAGCGGACGTTCAGGCGAAACAAATACTATCCGACTGGAGCAGGTACAGCAGCGTGCCGCTGCACCCACGTCGCACACTAAACTCGTCTAAATTTTACGCAATTTACTATACGATAAAAAAGTTGTTGAAATAAAAGATATTTTGATATATAATATAATTAGGTAAATTTTGAATCTTTTTACAAGGAGTGTTTATGATGAATTTCTTTGAAGAATTAAGTAATTTTGACAGCGAGGTTTCTGCTGCCTGCGGAAAAGAGCTTAAAAGACAGCAGCATAACATTGAATTGATTGCATCTGAAAACATCGTTTCAAAGGCAGTGCTTTTAGCTGCCGGAACAGTGCTTACAAACAAATATGCCGAGGGTTACAGCGGTAAGCGTTATTACGGGGGCTGCTACTGTGTGGACGAGGTTGAAACTCTTGCTATAGAACGTGCTAAGAAGCTTTTCGGTGCTGAGCATGCAAATGTACAGCCCCACAGCGGTGCAAATGCAAATCTTGCAGTATTCTTTGCATTTTTGCAGCCCGGTGACACAGTTATGGGTATGAATCTTGCGCATGGCGGTCATCTCTCACACGGTTCTCCCGTTAATATCAGCGGTAAGTACTTTAACATTGTTCCTTACGGCGTTGATGATGAAACAGGAATGATTGATTATGACAAAATGCGTCAAATCGCCCTTGAATGCAAGCCGAAGCTTATCGTTGCAGGTGCCAGTGCTTATTCAAGAACTATTGATTTTGCTGCATTCCGTGCTGTCGCTGACGAGGTTGGCGCAATTTTAATGGTAGATATGGCACATATCGCAGGACTTGTTGCAGCAGGTCTGCATCCCAGCCCTGTTCCCTATGCTGACGTTGTTACAACAACCACACATAAAACACTTCGTGGCCCCAGAGGCGGTCTTATCCTTTGCAAGGAGCAATATGCAAAGCAGATTGACAAAGCAGTATTCCCCGGAACGCAGGGCGGTCCTCTTATGCATATAATTGCTGCAAAGGCGGTTGCTTTCGGTGAAGCTCTTACAGACGAGTTCAAGGCATATCAGCAGCAAATTGTAAAAAATGCTAAGGTGCTTTGCACAGCACTTAAGGAAGAAGGCTTCAACGTTGTTTCAGGCGATACTGACAACCACCTTATGCTTATTGACCTTTGCCCATTTGATATTACAGGTAAAGAAATGGAAAAGCGTCTTGACGAGGTTCATATTACTGTAAACAAAAATGCAATTCCCAACGATAAACAGAGTCCCTTTGTTACAAGCGGTATCCGTGTAGGTGCGCCTGCTGTTACTTCAAGAGGATTTAAGGAAGAAGAAATGAAGCTTATTGCTAAATGGATGAAGCTTGTTGCAACAGATTTTGAAGCTAATAAGGATAAAATCACAGAGGAAGTTTGCGCACTTTGCGAGAAGTTCCCCATCTATTAATATCATGGAAAAAGGACTTATACACATTTACACAGGCAGCGGTAAGGGTAAAACCACAGCCGCTGTCGGTCTTTGTTACAGATGCGCAAAATGCGGCTTTAAGGTAGGCTTTACATCTTTTATGAAGGATTTTGAAAGCAGTGAGGTAAAGTGCGGCAGTGATTGTTTTACAGTATTTAATCACACTCCTTTGTGCGGATTTTGGTGCGACCTTACCGACGAGGAAAGGAAAGCCGCCGCAAATTCTGCAAACCAAGCCTTGAGCGAAATTTTCCGCATTGCTCAAGAAGAATCCTATGATTTAATAGCGCTTGATGAGGTGCTCGTGGCGGCGGATTCAGGGTGCATTGACACCATGCTTTTATGCAGCTTACTAAAAAGCAAGCCCCCTACACTTGAAGTTGTTATGACAGGCGCTACCTGCCCCCAGAAATTATTTGATTTTGCCGACTATATAAGTGAAATCAAATGCGTGCGACACCCCTACGAAAAAGGGATAGCAGCACGCAAAGGAATTGAATTTTAAAAATATTCTACATAAAAAAGCAGGCTGAGCCTGCACTCATATCGCACTCAAACTGTATGCAAACATGGTTTCATGCGTCTTAATTTTACGTAAATTCCTATACGATAAAAAATGCGCTATGTAAAAATTTACATAGCGTATTTTTTTGCGCTAAAACAGACATAATATGCTTATGTTCTATTTAGCGAGGAATTTTATGTCTCTATACAAACGTTGTTATTTTATTTTTTTAACAGGTGCTGTCGGCTACTGTCTGCTTGAAATTTTATGGCGTGGATATACACACCCAAGCATGGCACTTGTAGGTGGTCTGTGTCTATTACTGATTTTTTTCATAAATAAGCATTTTCGTAATAAATCACGTGTGTTTCGCAGCCTGCTGTGCGCCGCCGCAATCTCTGCGGTGGAGCTTGTTTCAGGAATTCTTTTAAACCTTATTATGCAGCTTGACGTATGGGATTACTCGGGTCACCTTTTTAACATTTTGGGGCAGATTTGTCCCCTTTACTGTCTGCTGTGGTTTTTCCTCAGTTATATTCTGATTTTCGGTTTAGAAAAAATTTTTCCGTCTTTAGGTATACCATCGAACGGACACGAAAGTTGACAAAAAATGTACGTCCCCATTTGTCCACGTCCTCATTTATCCAAGTCGTTATTTTTCCACCTCATCCTCCGCAAGCGGTCCCCCTTCCCCTCAAGGGGAAGGCTTTGTTTTAGGCGACATTTTGTATAGCAAAAGAGCACGGAATAATCCGTGCTCTTTTAATCATTAACTCTTAATTGATATAATTAAGCGATTACCAAGACCATGTAGACTGCATG
>JAZRLV010000069.1:0-5604 GCA_045646985.1 Clostridia bacterium
TACTCCAACCTGCCTTTTAACATCATGGGGCAGATTTGCCCCCTTTACTGCCTGCTGTGGTTTTTCCTCAGTTATATTCTGATTTTAGGTTTAGAAAAGCTCTTTCGTTTGTAGGAATTTTTAAATATAGCAAAAGAGCACGGAATAATCCGTGCTCTTTTAATCATTAACTCTTAATTGATATAATTAAGCGATTACCAAGACCATGTAGACTGCATGCTTGCAATGTTCTGCTCAATAGTCTGAACATCCGCTACAACATTGGCATTCTTTCCAAGTTCAGTAGCAGCAGCATATCCACCACTTGTTTCAATTACATCAATAGTTTCAAGAGCTAATGTTTCGATTTCGGGTTTATTATACTTTTTCATCATTCATTACCTCCTGAATTAATTATTCACCATACTTCTTAAGAGTATCGTCTGTATAATGCATATTGTCTGTATCAGTTTCATCAGTTCCTGTAAGGAAGATAGCAGCAACGTCGGTAACATCAATGGGAGCCGTCGCACCATCTGCTGCAACAGTGTATGCATCAAATGCTGCTGCAAACTGTGTAGAACCAGTAACTACGCTGCTAGCATCTTCACCAACAGGATTAGCAACAGACTTTGAATATACCCATGCATTATTTACCTTGAATGCCCAAACCATTTTAGTAATAGGATCTAAGTCTTCGGGGACATTAACTGTAATAGCAGCTGCATATCCGTACTTAACGCCGCCTTCACCAGGAATCTGGTTTGCCTGGATCTTAGCATTTTCACCAGTTACGATAGTGATCTTCTTAACACCTTCAAGGTCAATGGCTTCCGTATTAAGTTTCTGAGCAGCACCATCAGCAGACAATGTAGTACTACCTACCCAAATGTCAACCTTTGCATCTGCATTCTTAACTTTGAATGTTCCGAAGTTAGCAAGACCTTCGCCATTTGCAGTCTCCTGACCAATATACTCGATCTGAGCATCAGTAAGGTTAGCAAGGTTTGCACCAGTTGTAACAACAAGAACTGCAACCTGCTCATTTGCACCAGCCTGAACTGAAAGAGTAATTTCATCAGTATCCGCATTTGGTGTAACAGCAGCGAAAGCTGATACTGACAGAAGCATGCACATTACTGTAGCAAGTGCAACTGCCTTTAAGAATTTTTTCATTTTAAGTTTCCTCCCTCTATAATATTAAATTAAATTAATTTACTATGTAACATGCGTCAGGATAGACTCCACCCCACCGCATCACCTATACAATAGAATTATACTCCTAAGTAAAAGTTTTTTCAAGTATTTATTGCAAAAAAGTTTTCGTTATTTTGCCTAATTTTACTCTACCCCTTTGTCAAGTTTAACAATCTTGTAACATTATTTGACACGAACTATCAATTCACCCTTTACTCCGTTCGGTGCATAGGCTGTAATTTTCGTCATTCCCTTGCTGCCCGCTTTCATCATACCGCTTTCATCAACCCTCGCAACAGAGCCGTTTTCTGTGCGCCATACAATCTTATCCTTGGAATCTGACGGCTCTGTATATGCACGCAGCTGGAAGCTATCTCCTACCTTTACCGAGATATCGTCCTTGCCGCCACCCTTTACACCTACAGAAATTTCGGTGATATCAGAATCACCGTCAAATATTTCCACGTGATTGCCAAATTCGTCTATATAACTGCCGTCGCCTGCTACAATTACACCTACATGGAGAAAGCTGTCCTCTGTACGTGCGGTAACGGTTGTTATACCGCTGCCAACAGCAGAAACAGTTCCATCTGGTGATACAACCGCAACGGCTTCATCATTGCTTGTCCACGCTATCGGGTCTTTACCTTCATAGTTAAGCTTAATGGTATATTTTTCATCTATTTTCATGCTGAGTGTATCTGTCTTTTCTTTAAGTGAAAGCTGCTCCTTTTTTCCGCCGCAGGAGCAAAACATAGTTGCAACTGCAAGCAGCATTGCCGTTATAAGGATTCTTTTTTTCATTTTTACCATTCCTTTCAGTAAGCCTTAATTATGATATAAACGCCAATCTTTTTTAATGAATTGACAACTTCGTTGTCATGAATTGGATTTCATCCATGAATTCTCGCTAACGCTCCATGAATTGAATTACCTTTAAATGCACCGCTAGGTGCAATTCATGTGCCGCTAGGCTCAATTCATGAAATCTTTGATTTCAATTCATGCCGCAAGGCAATTCATTGCGTTGCTATTGCAACGCTAATTATACTATACAACTTTTTCGCCTTTTTTTCAACAGTTTAATTGAATTTTTTTCTTGTATGTGTATACAATATTATGCAGAAAGGATTGATTAAAATTGACAAAAAAGCTAACCGCATATTTTTGCGACAGTGAAACAGCAGGTGGTGCCGCATTCAATATTGCCCAAACGCTTGGAAAAGGCAGCGAAATAGTTCTGGGTACATCATCAAGCGAAAAATCCCATGCCTTTGATTGTTGTACTCTCTCTGCTTTTATTGGCGCAGGGGTTGGAACTGTTATTGGACTTATACTATCAGGGGTAAGCTCTGTAGGGAATATTTCTGCAATTCTGCCTCTTTGCGGACTTATCTGTGGCAGTGTAATAGGCGCAATAACAGGCTCTGTTATAGACCTTATCAATTACGAACAAATGCCCGTGTGCTCAAATCTCACTATATCTTCAAACAAAAGAAATTGCTCCTCGCTTGTCCGCCAGTTAAAAAAAGAGGGCGCACTAAAAACCGTCATTATAAAGGGGTAGGGGCGACCCTGTTTGGTCGCCCGTAAATGCGAAATTCGAAATGCGAAGTGCGAAATGATGGTGGATTTTTTGCCTCAGCAAAAAATCTTCATTCACTTCGAACTTCGAACTTAACATTTCGAACTTTTAAAGGCAACTATTTTATTTTAAATATTGCTTTCGTTATTCCTGTAAGAAATTTCGGAAGTTTCATCACAACTATTTTCATATACTCTCCTCCTACATTCTAAGTAGCGTGCAGCCCAATACAATTATCAGGGCACCCTCAATAACGGCAAGCAGCCACACTGGCAGAACTAACGCCGTAAATATCCCCGCTATGTATGCAAGGGTGAAAATTCCGCACGGCCGACAGATTTTTTTCTTCATAACAAACGGGCACCCCCTCTCAGTACCATTGTACGAAAGAGGGGGCGTTTTTGTTACATAATTTCAAACATACTAACCTGTGCACTTTGCGGTATTCCCTTAAAACAGCCAAAGCTTTTTAAAAGCTCTATATGCGTTTCGCTTACGCTTGTGCGCTGTTTAAAATCATCTATCGAGAAGAATCTGCCGTTTTCACGGGCATCTGCGATAGATTGCGCCGCACGGTCACCCATACCTGCAATACTGTTAAGTGCCGGCAGAATTTTGCCGTTTATGTTAAGGTATTTGGTGGGATGCGACAGATATATGTCAATAGGCATAAACTCTATTCCACGGGCGTACATTTCGTTGACAACCTCCATAATGGTAAGTGTTGCCTTGTCACGTGCTGACGGGCTTTCCATCTGCTGCAAATCACGCATTTTTACAAGAAGATTTTCTCTGCCCGTTGCCATAGTTTCATAATCAAACGTATCTGCACGCACTGTGTAATACGACTGATAAAAAGCAATCGGATAATGCACCTTGAAATATGCAACACGAAGCGACATTGTAACATACGCCGCCGCATGTGCACGAGGGAACATATACTGAATCTTATTACAGGATTCTATATACCATTCGGGGACATTATGCTCACGCATCTCCGTCTCATCGTCGGGTTTAAGCTTTTTACCCTTACGCACCTGCTCCATAATTTTAAATGCACGCTCCGGCGGCAGACCTCTATTTATAAGATAAATCATAATATCGTCACGGCAGCAGATTGCGTTACGAAGAGTACAGGTTCCGTTTTGCACAAGAGTCTGCGCATTGTTCGTCCACACATCAGTACCGTGAGAAAGTCCTGAAATTCTTACAAGCTCACCAAGTGATGTAGGCTTTGTATCCACAAGCATCTGGCGTACAAATTTAGTACCGAATTCAGGCACGGCAAACGTACCCGTTTCACTTCCGATATCTTCAGGTGTAACACCAAGCGCCTCCGTACTCAGGAAAAGGCTCATAACCTTTTTATCGTCAAGCGGTACTTTTGTAGGGTCAACCCCTGTTAAATCCTGTAGCATACGTATCATTGTCGGGTCGTCATGGCCGAGAATATCAAGCTTAAGCAGATTTTCATCAATACTGTGATAATCAAAGTGCGTAGTTATAATTCCGCTTTCTTTCTTTTCGGCAGGGTGCTGAACAGGCGTAAACTCATGTATATCATGTCCCTTGGGAAGAACTATAACACCGCCCGGGTGCTGTCCTGTGGTGGTTTTTACATTCATTACACCTTTTTTCAGACGCTCGATTTCTGCATTATGCACATGTATTCCTTTTGTTTCAAAATACTTTCTTACATAGCCGTATGCCGTTTTTTCTGCGACGGTACTCACCGTACCTGCACGGAAAACATAGCCCTCTCCAAAAATTTCTTCTGTGTATTTATGGGCACTCGCCTGATTTTCACCTGAGAAGTTAAGGTCAATATCAGGCTGCTTATCGCCCTTGAAGCCGAGGAAGGTTTCAAAGGGAATATTGTGTCCGTCCTTTACATAGGGAGTTCCACACTTGGGGCAATTTTTGTCCGGCATATCGTGACCGGAGTCGTACTGCTCGTCATCGATAAATTCCACATTTTTGCACTGCGGACAGCGGTAGTGCGGCGAAAGGCTGTTTACCTCCGTTATCTGCGCACAATACGCAAGGAATGACGAGCCTACGCTACCACGAGAGCCTACCACATAACCCTCCTCACGGGAATGCTTAACAAGCAGTCTTGCAATGTTGTAAAGGTCGGCATAACCGTTACCGATAACACTTTTAAGCTCCTTTTGCAGTCTTTCCTCAACTCTGTCAGGAAGCGGACTTCCATAAAGTCCCTCGGCAGTTTCTCTTGCAATACGCTCAATATCCTCTGCACTCCCCTCGATTTTCGGTGGGAAATTACCCTTGGGTACGGGACGGATATTTTCAATCATATCAGCAATCTTGTTTGTATTAGTAACAACAATTTCATATGCCTTTTCGGGCGGAAGATAGTTAAATTCATCGAGCATTTCCTGAGTTGTCCTGAAATAGAGCGGTGCCTGCATATCTGCATCGTCATACCCTTGTCCTGCCTGAAGAATACGGCGGAACACCTCGTCACGCTTGCGGAGGAAATGCACGTCGCCCGTTGCCACAACCAATTTCCCCATTTTGTCACCAAGGTTTATTATTCTTCTGTTCAGCTCGCAAAGTGCTTCTCTGTCGGGCACAGTATTATTGCGCACAAGATACTCATTGTTTCCTATAGGCTGTACCTCTAAATAATCGTAATATGAGGCAATTTTTTCAACAGTTTCATCGTCATCGCCCGCAAGAATGCTTCTGAAAAGCTCCCCTGCTTCGCATGCAGAGCCTAATATCAGACCTTCACGATGCGCATCAAGTACATCTCTGGGAATAAGCGGTCTGCGGTGGAAATATTCAAGTTTTGTCGCACTCACCAGCTTGTACAAATT
>JAZRLV010000070.1:0-18992 GCA_045646985.1 Clostridia bacterium
GTTTCTGCAAGACCTTCTTCATCTGCCACCGGCAGCGAAGGTCTTGCAGACTACCAACTTCGCACGCTCAGTTGGTAAAGCACCTAAACTCAAAAAGGGAACAGATTAAGTCCTTGTGTTGTACACAAAAAAATAAGAACCACCAAAAGGTGATTCTTATTTTTTATGGTGCGCCATCAGGGACTCGAACCCTGGACACCCTGATTAAGAGTCGCATCAAGGGCAGTTTATAACGCTTTATTTAACATTATCTTTTGCCCTTTAAAACCCCTCAAAACCGTACTACAAAAGGCTTTTTTGGCAAAACGCCGAATTTTAAAGGAAATCCCCAAATTTACCTTTTTAAAGAAATTTGTTAGAAAAGTGTTAGAAAGTCCGTCAACAAACAATTGAATTTATTCTATAATCTAAATAACTTTTTGAACACAACTGCAAAAAAATGTGTTCAAAAAGTTTGAGAGAAATCGCTCTTATTTAAGAGCGTAAAATGCAGACGGTAAAATTTTCTTGTTATTAATTGACCGCCGGCATTGACTTTGTCAGTGGTCTGAATGTGCAAAAAATATTGCACACTCTTTTCTTTTTGTGAAATCAATTTATGTAATGAAGTTTCTTATATTCTCTTGGAGACATACCTATTATTTTGTTAAAATTTCTATTAAAAGTGGAGAAATCATTATACCCGCACAAACCATAAATTGCTGTAATTTTATAACCTTTTTTTATATAGTTTGTTGCTGCTTTGATGCGGCATATGTTTAAGTAATTGTTAAATGAATAACCTGTAATTTTAAGAAAAAGAACACAAAAATTACTTTTTGATATGGTTGATTCTTTTGAGATTTCATCTAATGTAATTTTATCTGCGTAATTGTTTTCTATATATTCAACACAGTGAAGGACAAATTGCTTGTTATTTTCAAAGTGGTCTGATATATTGCGTGTTGTTTTCGAAAAATACTCACGAGCAAGCATTGTAACAAGTAAAAGTGTTGATGCTTGGACCGTATCTTGGTATGCAAAGATTTTGTTGTTAAATTCTTTTAAAATGTGCTCCATTATACTTTTAATATAAAAAATTTCGTCGGGATTTACAGTGATTTTTGGCTTTATATACTCAATTTTGTTTGTTTGCAAAAATCGAAGAAAATTTCTTATAAGTTTATTATCTGTGTATTGCTCTTTGAATAATTCCTCCATAAAAGAAAGAGAATAAAACACCGTGCTTGGCGAGGGTGAAATGTAGTGTGTTACACCCGGAGGAAGAATAAACATATCTCCCTGATTAAGATGTGCAGATTCATTTTCTACATAATGTTCAAGGCTTCCCTTTGCTATAAAATAAATCTGAAAATATTCATGAGTATGCGGCTTCTGAGCCTCTGTAACTTTGTCAAGTTTTTGTATATGAAAATTTTCAGTAGAGTTTTTATAATAAGAAAGAACAAAATTCTTAATATTCATAATATCCTCCTCCTTGCTTACATTTTAACACACATTAGGAAAAAATGCAATATAAAAAAGAATAAACGCAATAAAACAAGTTTTTGATATGTTACAATAACGTTGAGGTGAGTAGATTGAAAATTGTTGCATTAAACGGACTTTTAGGATATGGTTATAGCAAGGAGGCGTTAGATCTTGCTTTTTCGGAAAAGGTTGATTATCTGGGAGTTGATGCAGGTTCAACCGATCCCGGTCCATATTATCTTGGAAGCGGAAAATCATTTACAGACCGTGGTGCTGTAAAAAGAGATTTGACATTTGCTCTTGCAAAAGCATTAGAGCATAAGGCGCCCTTTATTATTGGAACAGCAGGCGGTGCCGGCAGTGCAGAGCATGTTGCGTGGTTGAAAGAAATACTTCTTGAGGTTGCACAAGAACAAAACATGCATTTTACATTAGGAACGGTTCTAAGTGATGTTAAAGCGGAGTATGTGCTTGAAAAATTAGAAAACGGAAAACTGATTGATTTGAGCAGTGAATTTCCGACAAATAAACATAACATTATAGAAAGCACCCGAATAGTCAGTCAGATTGGTATTGCGCCGATTATTGAACTGCTCCGGGAAGATGCTGATGTTATTATTTGCGGTCGTGCTTGCGATACTGCAATTTACGCAGCACCTTGCATTTATGAAGGGTACAAAGAGGGCTTAGCATTTCATATGGCAAAGATTATGGAGTGCGGTGCGATGTGTTCTGAACCGGTTGCTGCTGCTGATGTAATGCAAGGCTATATTTACGATGATTATTTTGAGCTTCGCCCTGCAAATCCGATCAGAAAATGTACCGTTGACAGAGTGGCGGCACATACACTTTATGAACAGTCAAACCCTTATATGATTTACGAGCCTGACGGCGTTTGTGATCTTACAAATTCTGTTTTTACACAGGTTGATGAAAGAACGGTGCGGGTTTCCGGCTCTGTATTTAAAGAAGCAGAAGAAAAAACGTTAAAGCTGGAGGGGGTTAAATGTGCAGGCTACAGAACAATCTGCCCGGCAACCATTTATGACCCCAAAACTATAGAAAATATCGATTTTATTATTCACACAATTATAGAATTTGTAAAAGAAAATACGAAGGAAACCATGCCTGAGGATAGTTACAAGATTTTCTTTAAAACAAGCGGTGGCAAAGAAAGTTCTATGGGAGTTATCATCGATGTTGTGGGAAAAACCCAAGCGATTGCAGATACTGTCTGTGCTTTAGTAAGAAGCAGAATGCTTCACTGTGACTATGAAGGCAGAAAATCTACCGCCGGCAATCTTGCTTTCCCCTTTTCTCCGTCAGATATCCATGTTGGTGAGGTTTATGAATTTTCTGTATTCCACCTTGCAAAGGTAGATTCTTTAATGGAAACATCCAGCATTTTAATTGAGGAGGTTTAACGTGAAAGAATTAAAAACTAATAATAAAGAAAAATCTCCATAACAAATAAACCCTGCAAAAGAGTTTTTGCAAGGCAGAAATAAAATTACAGCTAACTGACTAAATAGCCTCGCTTTTCGAGGAATTCTATGTAGGTTAGGGAAGAAAAACATTGACTGAATCATCACACAATTAACAGGAGTTAAAACAATTCTTAACGTACGGGTTCTATGACACCACTTATTTGTGCTTGGAAGATGATTCTAACACTGATTAACATACTGTTTTTGGAAAGTTCCTCTACAACTCACCTTACCGTGCTTTGTAGTATGTTTTTCCTCAATTACAGTATATCAAAAAAATAGCCGCAAGTCTGCACTTTCATTCCTATTTGTGCTGACGCTTTAGCGGCAGAATGGAGATTAACATGAAAAAACTGATTGATTATACAAAAATTTTGAGAAGCAAAAACGCAGGGCCTCTTTTTATCACATTTGATTTGATTTTCAATTCAAAAGATGACATGGAATATGTTGAAAAAAGGCTTGCAAAAACAGATGTTTCAAAAGCTTACGGTGTTTCGGAGGATAAAATAGATATTATTTCTTACGGTGTTGTCAATTCCATAAAAATAACCTTCCCCAGAAAAAACATAAGCGGAAGTCTGGCAGATCATGATATATACGGCTGTCAGCAGCATATGCCGCTTGCCAATATAAAATTATAAAGGGAGGAAATTTTGTGATTAAAACAGATATATATGAGCAGGCTCTTTTCGAAACCATTAAACGTGGGGCAACAGAAATTTCTCCTGATGTGAAAAATGCTTTTATTAATGCAATTAACAGAGAGCAAAATTTTGATGCCAAGCGAGGACTTGAGGCGACTTTAAAAAGTATGGAAATGTCACAGACAAGAGAAAATCCGTTGTGTGTTGACACAGGTTGGCCTATATTTTATTTTAAAGTTGGTAATCAGTGTGAACTGGAGGGGGGCTTTGTTGAGCTTGAGAACGCTGCCCGCAGAGCAGTTGCAAAAGCTACAGAGCTTGGATATTTGAGAGCAACAATGAAACATCCGCTAACCGGTTATGACCCCGGTAACAATATAGGAATGAATATTCCTGATTTTACATATCAATTTGTAGATGGAGATGCTATAGAGATTTCTTATGCAGCAAAAGGTGGAGGAAGTGAATGCTTTGGTGGTACAAGGCATAGAATTGTTGCCTTTGCAGACGGCATAAAAGGCATAGAAAAATTTGTCATTGACAGTTTTGTCGCATCTGCTCGTGCAGGAGCTGTTTGCCCTCCGTCGGTATTAGGTATTGGTATTGGCGGAACTGCAAATGTAGCGGCAAATCTCGCTAAAGAGGCAGCATGCCTAAGAACAGTCGGTTCAAAGCATCCTGACCCCATGTTTGCAAAAATAGAAGATGATTTATATGAAGCAATCAATAGCCTGGGAATTGGCATTTTAGGCGCAGGCGGAAGTACTTCAGTGCTTGCTGTCAATGTTGAGTATGCCTATACCCACATTGCGGGCATAGCCTGTGCAACAAGCACGAACTGCATGGTGGCTCGCCGTGCATCATCAAGGGTTGATGCAAAGGGTAATATAACCAAGATGACAAGTCCAAACTGGTTTGGCGACAGATAGGAGGAATACAAATGGCAGAATATCATTTAACAGCACCCCTTACGGATGAAGATGTTACAAAGCTTAAATTGGGTGATACTGTATATATCAGCGGTGAGTGTTTTACTTGTCGTTCAAGACTTCAAAAATATATTTTTGATGAGAATAACACCCTGCCTTTTGATACAAAAGACAGAAATATTTTGATACATAATGGACCGATTGTTGTCAAAGAAGATGGTAAATGGCGTCTTGTTTCATTCATGCCAACCTCGAGCATACGCTTTGAAAAGTGGGGAGCGAAAAGTGTTTTGGAATGGGGCCTTAAAATGATTGTTGGCAAAACAACCATGGGCGAAAAAACTGCAAAAATGATGAAAGATAAAAAGTGTGTTCATGTTTCCCCTCGCTCCGTTAGCCCGAATCTTTGGATTGATTCCATTGAAGTTCAGGATGTTTATCTATATAATGAGCTTGGAAGAATTGAAGCGGCTTGGTTTTTTAAATTAAATGATTTGGGGCCGTTTATCGTAGATATTGATGCAGAGGGTAACAATTATTTTGACCGCTTGGACAAAGATATTGCTGATAGGAAAAATGATGCATTGAAAAAACTCGGCATTGACGATTCCTTTGAATTTACAAAATTATATTGAATCAAGGAGTGATAATATGAGAAGTCCATTTTATCTTAATATTAATGGAAAATATGGTTTGGGTGCCTACTCGCAGCCAGATTATCCTAATCTCTGTGACCTTCTTTCAGAGATGGATCGGCTAGGCATCTGGCAGACTGTGGCATATCATTTAAACGCCCGGGATTTGCATCCCGTATTTGGGAACAGATTTTTGTTTGAGGATATAGAAAATACGCCAGGGGCAAAAGATAGAATTATTCCGGCTCTTGCTGCTAATCCGGCCATGGAGGTAGGCAAAGGAGAGATGGAATATCTGGAAGATTGCCTCAAGAATGGCAAAGCAGGATGTATTATTATTTTTCCGGTTACCAATCGGTTTCGGTTGGTTGAGTACCAGCGCTTATTCGACAGAATTTCAAAATATAAACCGGTGATTTTGGTAGACATAACCGAAATGTCCATGGATGACAGTGAAGATTTAGCGCGTATTGCACCACTGTATCCTGAACTCTCTTTTGTGGTTAAGGAGGTTATGTGGTGGGATTTTTCACGTGTTTTTGACCTTATGAAGCGCACAGATAATGTGTATTGTGAGATTTCATGGTTGCATACTCGAGATGCCATTAAAATTCTTTGTGAACATGTAAATCCGGATAGGGTTATTTTTGGCGTTGGTTTTCGCTCACATGGTGCGGCGGCAGTTGCCTCTCTTTCCTGGTCAAAAATTTCTCAGAAAGAAAAAGATGCTATTGCATGGAACAATTTTGTATCTTTGCTTCCTGAGGCAGAAAAAAACCGAGTTACCAAAAATCGCAGGCAGATTGAGGATCGAATAGACAATCAGTTCTGGAAGGATTTCATACAAGAAAAGGCCCTGCAGGATGTTTTGGTAATTGATGCCCATACGCATATTGGTCCCTTTAACAGAAGCTGGTATTTAGTAGAAAATGAAATTGAAGACCAGATTACTGTTTTAAAGGAAGAAATGGATCGTTTTGGCATTTCAAAAATCATTTCTCAGCCTGAAACGGCTCTTTTTGGGCAACCCATTGTAGGAAATGAAATGGTAGAATTCAAAATTGATGACCACCAGCGGTTTCGGGGGAATTTAGTCTTTAACCCAATTTATTCTCATTTATATACGGAAGAGTTACTTGACCGTTTCTTTCAGGGTGGATATTTCTGCGGATTTAAGCTTCTTCCAGAGTACCTAGGCGTGCCGGTTGAAGATGAACGCTTTAAACCGGCTTATGAATATGCCAACCGACATTCCATGCATATTCTGTTTCATTCCTTTGATGACGGGAACTGTGGAACGGCTATGCAGATTGCTGAAGTTGCCAAGCAATATCCAAATGCAACCTTTATCATTGGTCATACAGGTGGCGGAACAAAAGGACGCCGTCAGTGTGAAGCTATTGCAAAGGATCCTCAATATACAAACTGCGTTTTTGAATTTTGTGGCAGTTTTACAACCGATGTTCGCTGGGAAGATTCACTCAAAGAAATTGATTATAAGCGTGTAGTGTTCGGTTCTGATACTTATGTTCATGATGTTGCCTGGGAACTTGGCAGACTTTTGTCATTAGATATTCCCGAACAGCAGATTGAGCAGGTTTTGGGAGCCAATATGCAACGAATTTTAAAAAAGACACAACTTCCCTAATATAATTATCCATATCCAGCATTTTACTTCCATCAAGAATTACTATGATTTATCAATAAAGGCTCTATAATATCTATTGATTGGTAAGACAAATAGATATTATAGAGCCTTTTAAATAAACTTATATGCCGTCATAGTTCTATATTTTTCACCTTTTTTTAAAATCGAACTTGGAAAATGCGAAAATTTCAAACTATTGGGAAATGCCTGTGTTTCAAAGCAAACACCGCAGTGTTTACTGTAAAGAGCACGTTCCTTTCCATTTATTTCTCTCTCAATTTCATTGCAGGTGTATATCTGCATTCCAAGTCTGTCTGTATAGATTTCCATAACAATTCCGGTCTTATCAGATTTTACTTTTCCAACTTTTCTGTAACCATTTCCTTTTAGAACAAAATTATGATCAATTCCACCGGCAAGCCTGATTTGCTCATGAAAAGCACCAAGGCTATCCCCGACAACAGACTCAGAATTAAAATCCAACGGCGTACCTCTAACACTGAGAACTTCCCCATTTGGAAAGCCTTTTTCTGAAAGGGGAGTGTAAAAATTACTGTCAATCCAAAGCGAGTGATTATATATTTTCCCGCCTCTGTGCCCATTCAGGTTAAAATAAGTATGGTTAGTCATATTCAGTACGGTATCAGAGTCACTTTCGCCAAAATACTGAATTCTAATACTGTTATCTTCAGTTAAGGTATAGATAACTCTTACATTAACATTTCCGGGAAACCCCTCTTCTCCGTCAGGACTGAACAATGAAAGAATAAGCGAAGGCTCGTCACCATCTATAATTTCTGCATTCCATATTTTTTTATCAAAGCCTGATTTGCCTCCATGATGATTATTTTCTCCATTGTTGCTTGTGAGTTTATAAATTTTTCCATTTAAGCAGAATTCTGCATTTTCAATACAGTTAGTACTCCGTCCTATTATGGCACCAAAATATTCTTCATTAGTTAAGTATTCTTGCATAGTATCATAACCGAGGCATACATCTATACCTTTGTAAATTAGTTTTCTTATTATACCGCCATAATCCAATATTTCTGCAGTCAATCCATTATTATTAGTGAGTATATATGAATAAATATCTTTGTCGCAGTATTCACCGAATTTCAGTTTTCTGACACCCATTACTATCCTCCGTTTTTTGTTTTTATTATAAAACTATTTATCCACATACTGTATACAATTAGTTTTCTATTACCATCTTAATAAAGTCACTCTGCATTGTTTTATACTTTTCTATTGCTTTCGGAAGCTCTTCGAGCTTAAATTTATGTGTAACCATATCACGAATATTGATTCTTCCGCTTTCAACAAGTGCCACAAGGGTATCCCATCCCGCACAGTATTCAAGAATTCCGTGAAGCCTTAGCTGCTTCATCATCATTTTCATAAACGGAAAATCAATCTTTGCTTCTGCATCAGGGATTCCGTAATAAAGCACATCTCCTCCCACCTTACACGCATCAAAGCAAAGAGTTATGCTTTCCACACTTCCTGCAGCGTCCATTACATAGTCGCATCCGAGTGAATCTGTTAGTTCCATCACACGTGAAAGAACATCTTCATTCTTTGCATCTATAACTTCATCAGCTCCGAAATGCTTTGCATATTCTATACGCTCCTTACCCCTTACAGAAGCAATTACCTTCTTTGCGCCGCTTAATTTAGCCGCCTGAATAAAAGCAATACCTGCAGGACCGCCACCCTGAACAAGCACGGTGCTTCCGGGTTTTACACCTATTCTTAAAACCGCACCGAAAGGACATGCAACGCTTTCCATAATTGCACCCTCTGCATAAGGCACAGAATCAGGCAGCTTAACAAGGCACTGCGCAGGAACTCGGACATATTCCGCATATCCTCCGTCATAGGGAGTGTAGCCTATTTCTTCCCTTTCCGAGCAAAGCTCTTTACGTCCGCTTTTGCAGGCTGTACATCTTCCACACGAAACAATAGTGTCAATCACTACTCTGTCTCCCTTTTTCCAGCCTTTGACACCGTTTCCGATTTCCTCGATCTCTCCGGCAATTTCGTGACCGAGAATATGAGGTGGCGATGCAAGCTTTACTTTGCCTGTTATCATGTGTATATCAGTAGCGCAAACACCAACGGCTTTTACTTTAACAACAACAAAACCTTCATCCGCAGTCGGCATCTCTTTTTCCATTATACTTATATGACCGATTGCATCCCATACTGCCGCTTTCATAAATTTCCTCCTCATTTACACATATCTTAACAGATTATCAAGTTCTGCACTGATTGCAAGACGCATTGAACGGATTGTCGCCTCGTCAATAACCTGACAATGACCCATAGGAAGACCCCTCTGTTCATATACAAGCTTGTATCCGCTCGGAAACATTGTGGAATCTGCAAATCTTAAAAGTTGCAGTGCCTTCTGATTAAGAGCCATTGCTTCTGTAATTTTGCCGCTGTTAAACAGCTCATATATTCTTGCATTAACCTCCGGAACAATAACCGAGAACGCTGTTACAGAGCCAACACAGCCTGCAAGAAGACTCGGAACAAGACTGTCGTCAGTACCGCCGAGGAGCGAAAATTCAGGTCTGTATCTTCCTACAAGGTCTGCTTCGTGAGCAATCTGCTTTATATTTGCAGACGAATCTTTCATACCGATAATACGCTTTTCATCAAGAAGTTGCAAAAATGATGGTACCTCAATAGTATTGGTAAACATAGGAATTTTATAAAGCACGATATCGCAGATATTTTGCTTCCCGAGGTGTCTATAGTATCTCACTACATCCTCCTGTTTCATTGTGAAATAATAAGGAGGGCAAATCATTGCCGCATCGTATCCGAGGTCTGCGGCACATTTCATATATTTAATTGTAGTCGCAGGATTAGGGTCTGACGCACCTGCAAGAAGCTTTTTTTTACCTTTGAGCTGTTTTGCGGCAAATGCAAGCATTTCCATATTCTGCTCGGGAGAAAGGCTAATAAATTCGCCCGTTGTACCACACACGAAAAATCCCGTAATATCAGATTTACCTACAAAGTCAAGCTCTTTTTCAAATGCGTTATAATCAACCTTACCATCCTCTGTAAAAGGGGTAAGCAATACGCCGTATGCACCTTTTAACATAATAATTATCCTTTCACTATATAATGTGATATTTCCATCGGCAGACTACATAGTCTTTGATATCCGTTTTCTGTAATAATATAATTATTTTCAAGTCTGATACCAAATTCTCCGGGGTAATAAACTGCAGGCTCAAGAGTTATCATTTCACCTGCTTTGAGTTCATCCTCGTTTTCAGGAACAAAGCTCGGTGCAAGGTAGAAATTATCCTTATCTATTCTGTGTCCGCCGTGATGAGTGAATGCAAATTCACTTCCTATAGCCTCGCGCATAGTCTTCCATATATCTTTCCCTTTTGTTCCGGGGCAAAGTAGCTTTTCACCTTCAGAAAGTGCTTTCAGAACTGCTTTGTAAGTAGTTTCCTGTTTTTCTGAAGGCGCTCCCACAAAATACACACGGGTAAGGTCAGACCACATACCGCCTGAATATATCTGCAAGTCAAAAAGCACCGTATCGCCCGGCTTTATAATTCTTTCTGTCGGTTCACCCTCGATATCCGCCGTTCTTTCACCCGAAATCAAATCACCGCGCCAGTCGGGGCAAACACCGGAAATAATCTTGCCAATTTCCTTTTCCGTCATTCCTGCGTGAAGATTTTTTTTAATACAATCGTGTATCTTCTGCTGAAGCTCCCATGTATTCATATACACAGCCACCTTTTCTTATTTTACCTCATAACGCTTAAGAACTTCTTCATCGATTTCAACTCCGAGACCCGGCTTCTGAGGAATATTTACATAACCTTCATCGTCAATTGCGAAATGCTTCTTAACAAGATTCTTTGAAAGAACAGTTTCCTGACAGCAATACTCAAGCCATAAAGCATTGGGAGCAGCTGCAATAACCTGAAGCGACGCGCTCATAAGAATGCCCGTTTTGAAAGCGTGAGGAATAACGGGAATCTTGTGAAGATATGCCATATCTATAACCTTCTTGGCAATAGTAATACCGCCGCAACGGCTTATATCAGGCTGAATAATATCTATACCGCAGCCTGCTATAAGCTCGTTGAACTCAAACATTGTTCCAACCTGCTCACCTGCGGAAATCCTCATATCAACGCTGTGTGTAAGACGCTTATATGCTTCAAGGTCATCGGGAGTAAACGGTTCTTCTACCCAGTAAACATCCTCCTGCTCAAATTCCTTACAAAGGCGGATAGCAGTCTTTACATCTTTCCATACCATACCAACGTCAATCATAAGCTTGGGATCATCACCCATTGCTTTACGACACATTTTAACAAGTTCAAGGTCACGCTTATCGCTCTGTCCGAGAGCACCCCAACCGAACTTGATACCTGTGTAACCCTGAGGAAGGTATGTATCTGCTATTCTCTTGATTTCGTCTTCGTTATCAGGCATAAGCACGCTGCAATATGCCGGAATCTTATCACGGAACGCACCGCCGAGAAGCTTATGTACCGGAACGCCGAGCTTTTTGCCGAGAATATCCCAGATAGCCATATCAATACCGCTCATTGCGTGGATAGCGGCACTTCTTCTTCCGTAATAGTTTGCAAGGTTGTACATCTTGTACCATATTTTTTCAACATCAAAGGGGTCTTCTCCAACTACGATATCACGAAGTCCCATACATACCATATGTGATGCAGGGGACTCTACAATAGCTTTAACAACATAAGGAGAAGAGTCAACCTCACCAATACCTGTAATTCCTTCATCTGTCATAACCTTAATAACGACAGTATCCTGACTACCGTCACCTATCATACTGATTTCAGGCTGTTTTACGATTATTGCTTTTACGTCTGTGATTTTCATTTTAATTTCCACCTTTCTTTATTTGGTTGCAGAAAGCTTTTCCGCCTCTGTTATATGTTGTGTTAATACGTCCACAACTTTTTCGTTCTTTTCAAGAAACATTTTAGCAATCAATAAACGCCTCTCTTGAAGAGTGTCCTTAATTGTTTTTCTGAATTTTTGATATTTGTGATGAATTATTTTTGCAAGGAATTTAATTTGCTATTTTTTATCAGAGCTTTTCACTTCTCTTCAAATTTTACATTTTCAAAAACAAAATCCTCACGTGCGTCGGGGCGGTAGCTTTTTACTGTTACATTATCTAGTGTAAGTCCGTCAATATGCCTGAAATAAATTCCCTTTGCAGGGAGAATCTTCCCGTACACCATAATTTCCGGATACTCCGGTGCTACATCAGGAACCTCTTTTTCATACTCTGTAACTCCACCCGCTACCATAAAATGCACATTACGCAGTGTGATATTTTTAAGCGGTCTTTCCTTTAGCCCACAAACATTGCTTGAAAGCTGCCAAGGTGTATTTCTGCCGGTTATTTTCAGGTTTTCATCTTTGTTAGCTGTAGTTGAAAATATCCATGGATACTGCAGATAATCATTTTTCTTGTAAGCATTGTAATTTACCGGAATACACATATACGGCTCGTAAGGTCCATCTGCGGTTATGTTTTCAAGGGTAATATTTCTTATTTCTCCAACTTCTCTTCCCTCAGGACCTCTCATACGATTTCCCAAATGCACGAATAAAAGCCCATTCACATTTTTCATACGGATGTTTTTAAGGCTTAGTCCGTCTATTATTGCGCCGTCAACACTTTCGATTGCAATTCCCGTAATTCTGGTATCATAAATATCAATATTATCAATTTCAATATCATAAAATCCGCCGTTTGTTTCTGTGCCGAATTTTATTGCACTGCAACGGCTTTTTACTTTGCAATCCCATACCTTGATATTTCTGCACTCATCAATTCGGTTAAGAGTATATGATGATTTAAAAACAATTCCGTCATCACCCGACTCTACATCACAGTTATATATTTTTACATTTTTGCTATTATCGGGTGATATTCCGTCAATATATACACGCATTTTTACATCATGTATATCAACATCATTACACCCTGCAAAATATATTGCAAGGTCTGTTACATTGTTTAAATCTACATCTGTAATGAGAACATTATTACATTCTTTAAGGGAAATACATTTAGGTCCTCTGTGTATGATAGATTTCCCTCTTACTCCGTCCTCGTCCCATACACTGCGCATATCTATTTTTGCTTTTCCAGTAATAGAAATATTGTCGCAGCTTTTACCCACAAACATTGCAAGGTCAAAATATGTATGCGACTGGTCCTGATATATGGGATAGTTTACTTCCTCCTGCTGTGCATAAGCGTAAAAATCAAGACAGCCTAAAATGTCTGTACCGTCTTCAAACTGAATATGCACATTACTTTTTAGGAACACAGTTGCGAGGACATATATCCCCTTTGGAAAAAACACAGTGCCACCACCAGCTTCACTACACGCATCTATCGTTTTCTGTACTGCAGGTGAATCAAGTGTTATTCCGTCAGCCATTGCCCCATAATCTAAAACATTTAAAATTTTTTCCACTTTACATGCCCTCCTACTGTCAAGATAACAGAGAATAATAAGTTATTTATAAGTTTCGCAAATGCAACCAGACTATTCCTGCACTTGTTCTATAAATTCACAAATTATTTTCCCGAACTCTTCCGTATTTGAATAATGACAGTGGGTACCATTCATTAGCCGATAATGTATTTTACTCTCATCGTATTTAAAACACCTTAATGTAGAAAGAACAAGCTGTGTTTGTTCATATCGATTTTTCATATCATTATCAGAAACAATAAACATCATGGGAGGATAGTCAGCATTCTTTCCAATATGATATATAGGTGCCGCCTCATCAATTATTACTCTTCTTGAATCAATTCCACGTTCCCTCAGCACATTAAAATGTGTTGTTGGCTGACCGGCATCATGAATATATCCTTTTATTACTCCCGCAGGCAACTTATATGGCGATAAATATTTGTCATCGAAACAAAGCATCATTGAAAGATAACCGCCTGCGCTACTTCCCCCAATATAAATACCTTCGCATTTTCCATACTCACCGATATTTTTATATACCCAAGCTACTGCTTCGGCAGAATCGCAAATAAACTGAGGCCACACAGCTTGCGGATACATCCTATAATTTATTGATACAAATGCTATGCCTTGATTTGCTACATATTCACCAACTACCTTGGCTTTTGACTTGTCTCCTGCTTCTATCCCACCGCCATGCATATATATGAACACCTTAAAACTATCTTTGTCAGGCAAATAGATATCAAGATACTGCTCCGGATGTTTAGCTTTACCATAACAAATATCATTAATTATTTTCATAACAATTCCTCTTTCTTAAATTAAAATCTTCACCTATGAAAATTTAAATATTTTTGACACATATCACAGTATTGCGTTTATTTTATCAAGTCTTTTATTTCTAAAATAGATTATCAAATCCATTCCCACCATTATCAAATTAAGGAAATAAAAGAAAAGCACATACCATTTTTCAGCAAACTGTTCCATATAAGACGGATTAACAAATTTTGATGCTATCCCTGCTATGTATCCAAAGAATATTAAGCATAAAAATGCAAGGCTCTTACCTTTTGTAGTTCTTGCCCGATATGATTTAATCACATTAAGCGGCCACGATGCACCAAAACTTACAATCATTATAATTTCTAAAATCTCTGCCATTTTATTTTCTCCTATTCTTCTAAGTTGATATGCGTATTTTGTAATATTTTTATCAATTACCCCATTACAAGTGTATAGATAAAGGGCAGGGAATCAGAATTTCTGTCAATTCTTACAGCAACGACATCCTGGCCTTCCTTGGGAGTGAAGCGATGCTTGATGTCCACAAGACCTTCACCGCTTTTACTATAGCGTTTCGTTTCTTCATTTATCTCAATGTCAATATTAAGGTTTCCGTCCTCACCCTTGCCTGTTACGGTAAGAACATTCTCTACGCCGGGCTTTACCTTCATTTCGTAAGAGAACCAGCCGTGCGTCTTTACTACCGACCACATTGAACCTCGTTCACTGCCTGCTGTACGGCATGAGCCGTCCTCCATGGTAAGTGTTGCTGAGAACCCCCCTTCAAATTTCACATTGTGCTCCTCCGAAAATCCACCTGCAATAACAAAGTCGGTAACATTTCTTGCAAGAAGTTTACGATTGGTTTCAACCTCCATATCAAGAGCTTTTTTGAAAATTTGCTTGAGAAGATATACATGACCGTCACGCGGGGCTGTACTGTCTGAACCAAGACCGAATCTTCTGAACTCATTACCTTTTTTAAATGAGAGTGCTTCAAAATAAAAGTCCTCACCAAGCTCTTCAAAGCCTTCCTTGTCTATAGCGAGCATTATGTCGACGCACTCATACGCCTTTTTAAGTGCTTCCTCATCGTTATACTCAAAGTATCTTGCAAGACAGTAATACAACGTTGAAAGCTGTGCAAAAATCTTTGCCGCCATTTCAAAATTCTTAAAACGCATATAAAGACTGTAATACTTTTCATCGTCAAGCTTACCCTTCAAGGTTTCAATAAGCTTAAGCTTCTTTTCTGTTTCAACAATTGCCTCTTCCTTGTCCTTCATAACTACATCATATCGAATTTTTTCCAATCCCCACTCAATATATGCAGGCGGCAAAATATAGTCATCACGGAACTTTCTGTACCCGAGCTTCATTATGAAAAGCGGAGGGAATAGACTGAGAAAGCTTATTTCATGACCGTCAGCATAAAGGACCTTTACCTGAAGCTCTTCAGTGCCATTCATTGCTTCCTTTACAACATCAGCATATTCACCGTATTCTCTCTTAAAGAAGCTATCTATTGCAGCATCAACGTCATTACCATCAACTGCGGCATCCATTATTTCAAGGTTTACCTCATTGGGGGTGCCGAAAGGAATATATCCATCACGGTCAATTCGTGATACATAACCTTCCACGCCGAAGCCGTTGCAGTATTTAACCTTTTCTGTTATGTGATTTTTGAGCATCAGGGGAATGAAGCCCTTGCCGAAATACTCACCAAATATATCGGTTTCAACAACAAGCGGATTTTTAATTCTTGCAAGGAAGGGATTGTGCGGTTTCGTCAGTGACCAATCATATTTTGTCCACTTGTCACAAACCTTAAGCTCACTTGAAATCTGTTCATATGCATTCATAAGGTCGTCATAATCCTGTGCATTGCCCGCAAAGGGACGAACGATAAGCTCCTTTCCAAGTCTGTTACAGGTCTCATAAAGAATTTCTGTAACATATTTTACGCGCTCAACCTTTCCAAGCTTTTGATTTTTCAGCTTAAGAATCGGAATTCTTGTTTCGTGAAGCGTAAGCACAATACCTGACATTTTTGGATAGGTATGGAAGAAATCCTCAATCTTGTTAACAAGGAAATCCTTAATCCTAGGATGAGTTACCTCAACATCGCCGTCGACATTATGTATTTCAGGATATACATCGCCGAAGGTAGCAGGTACCTCCAATTCGTGATGCCAGTAATAGCTTTTGATTCCATGTGCGCTTACCATATCAAGCGCCTCGTTAACAACCTTTTCACAATAGTGAATGTATTCTACATCCTTCTCGTCTTTGAACTGAGAATATTTGCGGTAAAGTGTCATACCGTCAATATTTCCTTTTACAGGACTGTGTGTGGGACCTATAATCTCAAAATGCTTTACTCCGTGGGAGATAGCATACTCCGCACACTTTTTTAAATAATCACCTTCGATATCTACAGGATTCAGGAAGGCTATTCCTTTAGTACTCTTCCCCATTTTTTACCTTCTTTCCAAAATTATTAATTAAGAATATATCATGCTGTAAAAAGAGTCTACTTTTACTTTTGGAGCTCTACAAAATCAAGCCCTGTAGATAAAACAACCTTATCCTCACTTTTACCATTATAAATCACACGAATCTTCTGTTCAAAGTTCATATCTGTGTTAAGCAGATACACCTTATACCTATTTTCATCTTCATATACAGAAAAACGCACTTTATCGCTTCCTATAACTTTAATATCACAATTTCTGTGCGTCCCTGCAAGAATTGCCTTTACGATAATTTTATAAAGGGTATATACTCCCGCTGCTCCGGGGTATTCATTAGTGCACATAAAAAGAACATTTCCTTTTCCATAACGATGTTCCACCAATACTGACGCCTGCTTTTCATAATCCTCGGGCGTTGTACTAAAGCTTTTTCCAAGGAAAGCAGTTTTTCTGCAGCTTTTTTCCTCTATTTCAACATATGTGGCATATCCGTCTGCCCCGATAGGGTCGATTAAATCCTTCGTATGGTCAACCGTGCCGGGATAATACACACCCTCTGCTATACTTTTACGGGCAAATTTATAGCTCTTATTTGAACGGAATTTCTTTTCTGTCAGATTACAGCCCAAGAAATCCTCAAGCTGTCCGTTATAAATATATGGGCTGTCCTCTCCTCTTACGTTTCCTGTTTTCATATGCGCAGCACTGATAAGAAGATTTCCACCGTTTGACACATATTTTTTCAGGTTTTCGTAAATTTCCTCCGTCATAGTATTCCATCCTGCAAATATAAGCCATTCATAACGGCTCATTGCCGCAAAGGAAGCTTCTGCCGGAAGAACATCATAAATTCCATATCCGGGGGCACCACTGTAATCATAGTCGCCGTAATTCACAGGATTATGCCAGTCACAGCTTCTGTAAACCTCATCTAAAATACGCCAGCTATGCTCAGGTGCACCTTTATCCCACTCTTTTCTGCCTCTTTGTCCCCATACGGCAGAGATTACACCGCCGTAGGCAATACTGTTTCCTGCATATCCGTCAAGGTTTCCGCTAATAAACGCTACCTTTACCTTTGGCCCATTTTGAGGACGAAGGTCAGTATTTATATAATTATTAAATTCTTCAATTTCTTTTCTTACCATTTGGCAATAGGGATGGTTTTCGTTACCCCTCACCCCGTAAGAAGATGTGGATTCATATCCGCTTTCAATGAAAATCTTTTCTGCACCAGCCATATACGCCGTTTTGTAAATAAGGCCAAGTCTTTTATTCTTTAACGGATCATCGTGACGTACACCACCGTACCACTCGTGTGCTATATATCCGCCAAATTCCTCTTTTCCTCTTGCACGGGTTGCACCACGTGTAAAAGAAAGAATATGCTCGGGATTTCCCAAAAGAAGCTCGGGGTAGCCAATATCCACGCCTGCCTCAAAATCGTACTTAATCATAGTGTGAGATTCAACAACCCCTATATTTTTCATACCGGCACCTCTGCTTGCCTCAACATATCTTCTGACATCGCTGACAAAGGTGTCCTTTGCCTCCTGCACATTTTTAAACTGCGCATTTTCTTCTCCACGCTTTTCATATACATGGCGTTGCCAGCCGTTACCCATTTCTCCCAGAGAGTCACCGATAAAATATTCTCCTGCTATTTCGTACATTTTTTCTGTAATTTCTTTTGTAAAAATACTTTTAGCTTCGCCGTTGTTATTTCTTACAGAATAAAGGAAGCAAAAATAAATTCCGTTATCCCTGAAATATTTTGCCCACTCATAATATTGCTCGGGCGTTACGTCAACACCTGCTTTGGGTCTTATCATAGCAAGACGGCAGTCTTTTCCGAACTTTTTAACCTGCGGAATAATTTCCTCGGGAATGAAGTCGTGTTCCCCATAATGAAGCCCGGTGATAACAAAGCTGTTTTCACTCATTTTGATTCTCCTTCTTACTCGCCAAAGGTTTTATAATATTCTGTTGCCATCAGTGTAAACGCTCCCATACCGTGAAGGTCGTTATCCCTTGTGGGACGAGCGATGTAATGTTCATAATTACCTACACCTGTTCCTACACAGGTTTTTTTCACAACAATAGCATCACCGTCAAGGTCAATGTAGTCACGAATAATACTCTCGTAGGCTTTTTTTGCAATGCAGGTATATTTTTCATCCTTAAAAACGCCGAGACGGATAAGCTTACAAATGCCATAGATAAACAGGCAGCTGCAGGAGCTTTCAATCCAGTTATCCTCCCTGCCCGTCTTATCTACAACCTGATACCAAAGCCCTGTTTTTTCATCACGGAATTTAATAATACTTTTAGCAAGCTCTGTTGCATACCTAAGCATTTTATCACGAAAACCTCCCTCAGG
>JAZRLV010000071.1:0-23529 GCA_045646985.1 Clostridia bacterium
GCTTTTTAAGGACTTTCTTACTTCCTCTTAATTTATCTTTCTGTACAACAAGGCCGTCTTTTATAGTAAGCACAGGCTTAATATCAAGCATATTTGCAATCACCAGAGTTGCCGCATTTATTCTGCCGCCCTTTTTCAGGTGAAGAAGGTCTTCAACAAGGAAATATGCCTTCATGCTTTCGCATGCGCTCTTAAGATATTCTACAATTTCGTCTTTGCCCTTTCCTTCCCCAAGCATTTTTGCCGCATGCACTACTGCGCCGCCATAAAGGCACGAATACCCCTGTGAATCTATTACGATAATTTCTCCGCCACGTTCATCCATAACTTCAGAGGCGGACATTAATGCATTATTATACATACCGCTGCCGTTTGAAGATATTGTAACTACAATCAGTGTATCGTAGCCGTTATCATATTCTTCATTAAACGCATCGGTAAACTGTATGGGTGTTACCTGAGCTGTCTTGGGAATAGTATCATTTGTCGAAAGCTTTTCATAAAACTCGTCTCTGGGCATATCAAGCCCCTCACGGTAATATGTTTCGCCATCAAAAGTAAATGAAATGGGAAGCATTCTTATGCCAAGCTTTTGTGCCTTTTCCCATGAAATATCGCTTCCGCTGTCTGTTATAATTTTAATTTTACTCATTTTCAAATTCCTCACTTTCAACTTCTTTTAAAACTGTTTCTTTGTCAGTATTATCAATAGTTGTATTGGCAGCCGCCATTTCACGCTGCGCCTTTAAAAGCATCGCATATATTCCATTTTTTTCTACAAGCTCCTGATGTGTTCCTGTTTCGGCTATTCTTCCTTCCTCCAGCACAAAAATTCTGTCAGCATTTCTGAGAGTTGATAATCTGTGTGCTATAGCAAACACAGTCTTTCCCTCTGTAACATTTGAAAGTGCCTCTTGAATTTTCAGCTCTGTTTCCGTATCAACCGATGCCGTTGCCTCGTCAAGGATAATAATTTTAGGATTTGCAGCAATAGCACGTGCAATGGAAATTCTTTGTCTTTCACCGCCTGACAGCTTATGTCCCTTTTCCCCGACATATGTATCATACCCATCGGGGAGTTGCATTATAAAATCATGCGCATTGGCTTTCTTTGCCGCTTTTATACATTCCTCTATTGTTGCAGACGGTGCACCATAGCGGATATTATCTAAAATACTTCCGCTAAAAAGATAGCTTTCCTGAAGAACTACCCCCAAAAGACTCTTATAATCATGCTGATTATAGCTTAAAATATCCTCACCATCAAGCATTATTTTTCCGCTGTCGGGAGAGTATAGGCGCATTATCAGGTTTATCATTGTACTTTTGCCCGCACCGCTGTGTCCGACAAGCCCTATCATTTCTCCCTTTTTCACAGATTCTTCTATGTTTCTGAGCACTTTTCTGTAGCTTTTATATCCAAAGGAAACATCGTCAAATAAAAATTCGCCCTCTGCCTTTGTTATATCAGCATTCGCGTTTTTTTCTTCCTCAATATTTTCATCAAGCACCTCAAACACACGCTGTGAGCTGACAAGCGCCATTGTAAAATGTCTTGGAAGCATACTGAACCATTCAAGCTTGCTGTAGAGATAACTGCCGTATGATGAAAACTGCACAAGCTCACCCACAGACATATCTCCGCCCAAAACTCTGCTGCCTCCGTAAAGAAGTACAAAATAGCTTCCAAAGCTCATAATAAATTTAATTATCGGAAATATGGTGTATACGTACTTTTCATTATTACACGTAAGGTCACGCACAATGCCTGCCGTTTCCTTAAATCGGTTAATTTCATCGTCTTCTCTTCCGAAAACCTTTACAACCTTAATCCCGTTAAGCACCTCGGAAAGTCTGTTTGTGAGGCGGTCCATTAATCTCCACTGTTTTCTGTATCTGCGCTGTATGCTAAGGCGTATTTTTCCGATAAGGTACATACCAAGAGGCATCGGAAGAAATATAAGAAGCGCCATAACACTGTCAAGGTAAAGAGTTATTGCACATATGGCAATAAAAAGGACTATCTCATTTACTACCATTATCGCAATATCCTGAACAAATATCTGTATTCGTACAGTGTCATTATTTATTCTCTGAAGCAAATCGCCTGTTTTCTTTTCTTCAATATAAGAAAGCGGCATTTTATGCAGCTTTTCATATATATGGTTCCTTAAATCCATCACCAGAAGATTGCTTGCCTTTACAGAAACAATGTCACGAAGCACTGTAACCAATACCCCGATAACGCTTAAAAGAAGCATCAATCCTACTATTACAACAAGAGTTTTAACTGATGCATTTCTTATACTGAGTACATCATTTACAAGTCTTTTCGATAACAACGGATTAAGAACAGTAACTGCACCTGATACAAAAAACAGAATAAGTAATATTAAGTATAAATATCTGCACGGCTTTGCTATCTTCCAGATTCTTTTTATAACGCCAATCTTATCTGTACAGCTCGGGCATATACGTGTATCTTTTATAAAAGGTCTGCCGCATTTGGGGCACACGGTTTCTTCAAGTTGTGCACTTTTTACGTTGCCCGAATTCCCCCCGATAAGGTCATTTATAATTTCGCATGCAGCATTAAATGCCTCAATATACTTCATTGAAAAGCGTAATATCTGCCGTCTGCCGTCTGCCGTCTGCACTTCTATCGCACCGCCGCCTGTATATTCTGCACAGAATGCTTTTTCAATTCCTGAAATTTTTTCTATAAGAGAGAGAGCCCCGTTTTCTACAACGCAAAGCTTTGTGTGACTTATTGCAAAAAAGCCGTCGGTATATTTGCCTGTTTTTGAAATATCAAAGGGAGTGGAAAAGAGAATTTCCTCTCCTTCAAGTGCAGAGCTTATAATAGAACTGTATTTAATTAAATCCGCACATTGGGTCATCTCTTTTCACTCCTTCCTTGTTTTATATCCAAATTTCTATGATTCGTGCTGTCTTATCATCAACCTTTGTAATGTCAGGTATATAATATCTGTTTGCGTGAACATCTGTAAGCATTATTTTATTATTTCCCATATTCCGCACATTAGTGCTCATATCATTTAGTGTAAATTCCTTATAGCCTGCGGTGGTCTGCACCTTCCACATAGTGTGTCCGTATTCTTCCTTTACCTCGTCCACACTGACTATTTCGGGTACAAAGTAGCGCTTTTTCAGTTCTGTGCGGATAAGCTCTGTCTGGTCCTGTGGAAAATCTGACAGATTTCGTATTATTCCAATTTCTGTTTCCTTATCTCTGCGTGTATAATTTTCTTGTTTTACACACAAATATTCTTCTTCAACGCGAAGAGGAAACATTCTCAAAACGCCCACTCTGCCCTTATCCTCTCCTTTAAAAACAGCCATTAAAAGCCCGTACTCAGAGCTGTAAAAGGTAATATCATCAGCCGTTATATAATTAATATTTTCTGTCACTATAAACACATCCTTTATTTACCAAGTCGTGTATCAAGGGCATCAAGCTGCTTTTTTGCCATAGATGCATATATGCCGTCTTTCTTATTAAACAGCTCCTCATGCGTCCCTGTTTCCACAATGCATCCGTTTTCCACTACAACGAGTCTGTTGGCATTTTTCAGTGTAGAAAATCTATGCGCTATTGCAATAGTTGTACGCCCTTTAACAAGCTGCTCCATAGCCTGTTGAATCTGTTGCTCTGTCCTTGTGTCGAGCGATGATGTTGCTTCATCAAAAATCAGTATTGCAGGATTCATTAAAATTGCACGTGCTATACTGATGCGCTGCTTTTCTCCGCCTGACAAATCTATGCCGTGTTTTCCAATCAGGGTATCGTACCCGTCAGGAAGATTTACTATAAATTCATGCGCATGGGCTTTCTTTGCCGCATCAATAATTTCTTCCGTTGATGCATGGGGATTTCCATATGCAATATTTTCCGCCACACTTCCTGAAAACAAAAATGTTTCCTGAAGCACCATTCCGATATTGCTTCTAAGGCTTTCAAGACTTATTTCCTTAACATTTATTCCGTCTATAAGCACCTCTCCGTCGGGCACATCGTAAAGACGTGTAATAAGATTTGTTATAGTGCTTTTTCCCGCACCGCTGTGTCCGACAAGCCCTATCATTTCCCCCGGATTTACCTTAAACGAAACATTCTTAAGTATTGTTCTGTTAGGCTCATAAGAAAAGGTAACATTCTTAAGCTCAACCTCGCCCTGCATTTTTTTGATTACAACAGGATTTTCACTTTCAGGAACATCGGTCTTTCTGTCAATAACTTCAAAAATTCTCTGTGCGCTGTTCATGCAGCTTGTAAACCAGTCAAACGTTTTCACCATAAAATTAACGGGAGCGTAAAGCAGCGATAAATATCCCACAAAGCTCATCAGTTCACCAAACGAGAGCTTTCCGCTCATAACCTGACCGCCGCCCATTCCCCATACGGCAAGACCGCCCAGAGTCATTATAAAGCTAAGCAATGGAAACACTCTTGCCCCGGCATACCCTTCACGTATTTTACTTTCGCTAAGAGCACGGCTCTTTGCAAAAAAGCGCTCAACCTCACGTTCTTCTCTGCCGAAGGCTTTAACCACACGTACACCCTCAAGCGCATCGTTTATAAGAGAATTCAAAGAAGATGACCTTCTCCACGAATGCCATTTGAGCTTTTTGAAAACACGTGCTGATTTTTTTATTATAATCGCAATCAGCGGCACGGGTATCAGTACCGTCACTGAAAGAATTGGATTTACGCAAAACAGAAACAATCCTACAGAAGCGATAGTAGCAGCGTTTATGATAAAATTCGGAAGTCCGTCATTTAAGAAATATTGAATATCAAGCGCATCAGAATTTATTCTGTTCATAAGATTTCCCGTGCGTTTTGATGTAAAAAACCGCATTCCAAGCTTTTGCATGGAAGAAAAAACCTCGGTCTTAATATCAAAGATAATTTTTCCCGACATATCTGCGCCGATTCTGCCCTGAAGTATTCCCAAAAATACGCCTACAGCCGATATCAAAGCAAGCACTGCTACAAGCTCTATTATCCTTCCGCTGTATTTTCCGTCGGGTGTGAGTACCTCATCATAAAGAATTGTTCCCGTGATATACGGGCGCAGCATATTGACAGCAGTGCTCAGAATGATTATAGCAATCATCATAAGAAGTTGCTTTTTATATCTTGGAATATAGGACATCACTCTGAAAAAAAGCTTCTTTCTTCCTTTGTTTATATATGAAAAATCCTCTTTAGGACACTCAACAGTTCTGTCAGAATCACTCGCTTCACCCGAAAGCTTTTTTCGCACACCGTTAACAAACCACTCAACACGGGAGGAAAGCTCCATTGTAAAATTCCCGACAGGGATTTCTTCCTCTCCGCATTTTATGAATATTGCACCGGAAGAAACATATGTGTGCACATAAATATCAGAAATTGAAGAATACTCCTGTGAAAAAAATCCCCCGTCTGCTTTAAATACACAAAGGCGGTCATCTGTAGCACATATCAGACTTTTTGAGTAACTGTTTGTATCTGAAAGGTCACACTGTGCAAAGTAAGGCACACTATGTGTCTTGATGCCGTATGTATTGAGCTTTTCAATAATCGATTTTTCATCATATTCAAATGAATTCATCAAGACCGCCTCCTTTAACCGAAATAGAATAATTACTCTCTTTAGACTACGCATAATAAACCTTTTTAATTATATACTTTTTCAGAGCTAAATGCAATATATTTTAAGCGAAAAAAATGACACAAATCAGGGTTAATCCCTAATTTGTGTCATCAAGTTACATTTTATTCTTCTGTTGCTTCTTCTGCCACAGCTTCCTCTGTAACAACTACATCTGCGGGAGCATCTTCTGTAGAAGTTTCAGCCTCTTTCTTAGCTTCTTCAATCAAAACTCTGATTGAAAGGCCAATCTTCTTCTCGTCCCAGTTGATTTCTGTAATCTTAGCATCAACCATTTCGCCAACTGTAAGAACGTCAGAGCTCTTTGCAATTCTTCTGTCAGCAATCTGAGAAATGTGGATAAGACCATCAATTCCGGGGATAAGCTCAACAAATGCGCCGAAAGGAACAAGGCGAACAACCTTCGCACTTACAACGTCACCTTCGCTGAATTTGCTCTTTGCAATTACCCAAGGATTATCTTCCATCTTCTTGTAACCAAGAGAAACCTTATTTGTTTCTTTGTCAATCTTAAGTATTGTTACCTCAACGCTGTCGCCAACACTAAGCACCTCTGACGGATGCTTAATTCTCTGCCAGCTGAGCTGAGAAATCGGGATAAGACCATCAACGCCGCCAAGGTCAACAAATGCACCAAAGTCTGTAAGAGTCTTAACAGTACCTGTGTATACCTTGCCTTCCTCTGCCTCTGCCATGAACTTTTCAACCTTCTCGGCACGCTCTGCAGCTGCTACAACCTTGATTGAACCGATTGCTTTCTTTCCACGTCTGTCCTCACGGATGTTTACAATCTTAAAGCTTGCCTCTGTACCAACAAGCGAAGAAAGATCCTTCATAAATCTTTCGCTTGCCATAGAAGCAGGGATAAAGATTCTGCATCCGTTTACAAGAGCAATTACTCCACGATTAACATCTTCAACAATGCGGCCTGTGAGAATTTCGCCTGACTCGTACGCACTTTCGATTGTCTGCCAACCCTTGATTGCGTCAATCTTCTTCTTAGAAAGCTTTACATAGCCTTCAACGTCGTTAACTCTTACAACGAACACCTCAACCTCGTCGCCAACTTTTACAATGTCAGCGGGGTTTGCTGCGGGATCGTCAGAAAGCTCGTCCACAGGGATGATGCCGTCAGCCTTATAGCCAAGGTCTACATACACTTCTGTGGGGGTAATGCTGATAACAGTGCCCGTTACAACCTGTCCTGTATTTAAAGTGACGAGGGATTGTTCAAACGCCTCGGCAAATGTAGGCTCTCCATTTCCTTGAATATTAGTGTTTTTTTCTTCTACCATGGTTTCCAAAACCTCCTTAATTATACGCTCCGGTGTTGATGCACCGGCGGTTATACCGAACGAATACCCGTACGACATAATATCTTCGGGCAGCTCCGACGCCTTTTCAACCAAAAAGGTTTTTTGGCAAAGGAGCGCAGCGATATCATAAAGCTTCCTTGTATTGGAGCTATGCTTATCGCCGACGACAACAAATACATCACTCTCTTTTGCAAGATCTGCGGCATATTTTTGCCGTTCATTCGTAGCACTACATATTGTATCAAAAACTATAGCACTTTGGCAAGTGTTTTTTATAATTTTCGTGATTTTTTTCCATAATTCTCTTTCAAACGTTGTCTGAGATACCACACATACCTCTTTTTCACCATCAAGGGACAGTTTTTGCGCCTCCTCCTCGCTTTCTATGACAACTGCACTGTCATTGCACCAGCCGTTAATTCCAATAACCTCGGGATGGTTTTTATTACCTATAATGATTACAGCTTGCCCTTTTTCATATGCATCTTTCACAATGTTGTGAATTTTCTTTACAAACGGGCACGTGGCATCAATATAGTCTATGTTGTTTTCAGTAAGCAGCATTTGCTCGCTCTTTTTTACGCCGTGACTACGGATTATCACCGTTTCACCCTCACGCACGTCAAGCGGAGAGTTTATAGTGCGCACTCCCTTTTTCTCCAATTCTTCGACAACAAAACGGTTGTGAATAATCGGTCCTAAAGTGGCAATTTTTTTGCCGCTTTCTGCGCCGCTTTGCGTGATTTGCACAGCTCTGCTCACGCCAAAGCAAAATCCTGCCTTATCAGCTATTTTTACGGTTTTTTCCTGCATAAGCTTTCTCCGTTTTTAATTATTTTTCAGTTTCCAATGAATATATCGTATCCATAAGCGAATCGGCAAGCGACTGCATCTTTTCGGCATTTTGCATATCTTCTGCGTATTGCCCGTAGGAAATCGCTTCTCCGTATGTAACACTGTTTTTTGAAACAAACGCAGGAAGTATCGGCACATTGCTCTGCATTGCAAGCCTTATAATGCCCTGATTCACTTGTTTTCTGTCCCCGTTTTTCATTCTTGTTCCCTCGGGGAATATTACCGTTACTCCGCCTTTTTTCATGATTTTAAGAGTAGCCATTACCGCCCCTGCATCGCCTCTTCCCCTTTTAATAGGAAATGCACCAAGAGCCTTTATAAGCCTACCCAATAAAGCAACCTTGAAAAGCTCCTCCTTTGCCATAAAGGTTAGCTGGCGGTTGCAGCTCGCCGCAAGAAGAACAGCGTCCATATTACTGCGGTGATTTGCGCACAGCAAAAACGCCCCTTCTTTGGGAATATTTTTATTTCCTTTTACCTTAAGAAACATAAAAACCTTTAAAACACCATACACAGTGCCTCTTACAATATTGTAAAATTTCATCAAAGATTTCCCCTTACATAATCTGTTACTGCATTAATTGATTCTTCAAGCGTTAAGTCCGAGGTGTCAATCACCTGTGCACCTTCGGCTATTTTGAGCGGTGCAAACTCACGTGTGGAATCGTTTTTATCACGCAGTATCATTTCATTTTTAACATCCTCATATGAAACGGTTTCGCCTTTTGCCAAAAGCTCGTCATAGCGGCGCTTTGCACGGGCATCTACAGATGCCGTTAAAAAGATTTTAATTTCAGCATCAGGCAGAACATAGCTTGCAATATCTCTGCCGTCCATTACAACATCTTTTTTTCCTGCAAGTGCTCGCTGCATATCAACCATTGCCAGTCTCACTGCAGGAATTCTTGAAACGTTACTTGCTGCCATAGAAATTTCAGGCGTGCGAATTTTATCTGACACATTTTCCCCGTCAAGATAAATATGTTGCTCAACTCCCTCGTGACGGATATCTATATCAAGAGTGGGAAGAATTGAAATCACCCCTGCCTCGTCATTTGTGTCAATACCGCATCTTACCGCCTTAAGCCCTACTGCACGGTACATTGCACCTGTGTCTATATACACAAACCCTAAAAGCGATGCAACCTTTTTTGATATTGTGCTTTTACCTGCACCCGCAGGTCCGTCAATAGCTATTTTAGTCATTTCAAATAACCCTCCATCTTATTTTTCAAATATATCCGGGTTTTCTTTTCTAAATTTTCGCATCATTTTAATAATTTTTTCGTTATTATTTGACACATCATTTCCACTGCACAAAAAAGCTCCCGTTGAAAAGCAGTCCACCATCCATTCGTTAATCTGTGGTGTATAATGCGTTATATCCCTATAATTATTAAGCTCACATATCGTCTGCACGTGCTGAAAATCGTAAATATTACATCCTCTTTGCTTTAAGCTTTTTACCAGATACTCTTTTCCCTTAAGTAAATCTTCAAAATATCCTTCTTCATCGGCATTACACCAATAAAGAATCGAATAAGGTGGGAAAAAGAAATTATATTCACAATTCTCAAAGTTTATAGAATTCATGAGCAAATCCGTATTTTCCACAATATCATCATATGCATTTTCCGAGTCCACTTCAGAAACACTGTACTGTGACTTTTTATAGTTACTTACAACAATATCAGTTCCATATCTAAACGAATCGCCCCAATAGCCTATTTCATCTATTTCTGTTTCTTCCTCTATACCTTTGGGAATGGAAATCCCTATTTTTTTTGCTGTGAGTAATGCTAAATCAACAGGAATGTATCTTGTCCATGCTGAATAACCCAGTAAGTACTTATAGTCATTAAAAATATTATTATCTACTAAATAATCTTTTACTTTTGCTTTTTTACCGTCATTAAGAAATCTTGGTAAATCAAGGCATATATAATATTTTTTAGCTTTTCCTGTTCTGTTTGCCAAAGCTGTAAGATTTATCGTATCCTGTAGAACCATGCCTCCTGTAGATATTTTTGCAGGTTTTACATTCAGTTTTTCTCTGAAACTGTCCATTTCAAAATTTTGTGTCATCGATGAACCAATTATCAGCGTGTCATAGCTATGATGCTTTATAATCCCTGGCAAAGCATCAGTGTCAGGGACTTTATATGAATTATCACGTACCCTGTATGCAAAGAACGGGTCTACAACATAGCAAACTGCCATTAAAACAATTACTGCTGCAAGCACTATAGCGCCAAAAGCAAGAATCCATTTCATACCACTATTGCTTTTCAATTCTACACCCCCTACAATCAAAAATTAAAATATATGAATACACTTTCTCTGAGTAAATGCAATAAAGAAATCACAAACAGAGTTGATGAAAACACTGCTGTTTTAACATTTAACTTAAATTCTTTTATTATTTTCTCACTGTTTTTAGCTTTAAATACGATAAACAGCAATATTGCTATAATACTAAACAAGTATACAATGTCGATTGCGGTCGGGAAGTTAATAATAGAATCAAAGGCAACCTCTGCTAATTCTCCTATGTTTATATTTTTAAAATTAAAAAGTCCTCTATACATATTTACAGCCTGCATAAAGCTCTCTGCTCTGAAAAGTACCCATAAAAAATTTACAGTGATAAATGTAGCTGCTATACGCAAAACCTTTGGTATTTTCTCCAACAAGGTTTTAAACAACCTTTCAAACACCATTATAACACCATATGCCCCCCCCCAGAGAACAAACGTCCACGCAGCACCATGCCATAAACCGCTTACTATAAAAGTCAGAAATAGATTAATGCTTGTTCTGACAATTCCTTTTCTGCTCCCGCCCAAGGGTTTGTATATGTAAGTGCTTAACGCTCTGCCAAGTGTTATATGCCACTTTCTCCAAAATACTGTTACACTTTCAGACTTATAAGGGGATAAAAAGTTAAACGGGATATCTATATTAAACATTTTCCCCAATCCTATTGCCATATCCGAATATCCGCTGAAGTCAAAATATATCTGTAATGTATAGCTGATAGTTGATACCCATGCCGCTGCCATACCAATATTCTCAAGTCCAAATCCGTTGTCAACAAAAACTGCCAGGGTATCTGCCACTACTATTTTTTTAAATAATCCAATACAAAAAGCAAATATTCCTTCAGCCATACTTTCTGATGAAAAATATCGTCTTTTTTCATCTTTGAATTGCGGAATCATTTCACTGTACAAAACAATAGGTCCTGCAACTAATTGAGGGAAGAACAAGACGAAAATACAGTAATCTGTAAAGGCTTCAATCTTTTCTTCTTTTTTGAATACGGATACAAGAAATGATAACTGCTGAAACGTAAAGAAACTTATTCCCAAAGGGAGCACTATATTTTTTATAACAAAATCCGTCTGGAAAATATAATTCATATTTTCCACAAAGAAATCACGGTATTTAAAATAACCTAAAAGAGCAACATTAAATAGTATACCTATTACCAGCAAAAATTTATCTGCACGTTTATCATATTTTTTAATGCCGATAGCAATAACATAGTTTACTACTATTGATGAAACTATCAATAACAAATGATTTATATTTGAATATCCGTAAAAAAATAAAGATGCAGCAATTAAAAAAATCCTTTGGTAAATAGGCGACTTTGTTTTAGACAATCCATAATACCCCAATATAACTATTGGCAAAAATAAGAAAATAAACGGATACGATGAAAAAACCATATTTTATTCCTCGCCTTTCATTTGTGATTTTGCAGCCTTTTCTCCCGCAAGGGCTCCTGTGGAAAAGGCTATCTGTAAATTAAAACCGCCGGTATATGCATCAACATCAATAACCTCACCGGCAAAATAAAGCCCCTTTACAATTTTGCTCTCCATTGTAGAGGCATTAATTTCTTTAACATTCACACCGCCGCTTGTTACAATCGCCTCGTCAACGCTTCTGTAATTTTTCACTGTAAAAGAAAGATGCTTTAAGCAATCAAGGAGTCTTTTGCGTTCCTCCTTAGTAACAGAATTAACCTTTTTAAATGGGTCAATCCCTGACTTTTCAACAATATACCCCGTCATTTTAGACGGCAGCAAATCTGAAAGCGAATTTTCAAAATTCTTATTCTTGTATTTTTCAAAGTCACGCAGTAGCCGCCTGTCAAGTGTCTGCTCGTCAAGAGCACTCTTCAAGTCTATTTCTATGCGTGTATCCTGGGGATTATCTCCCATATGGCTGCTTGAAGAAAGAATTACAGGGCCTGTAAGTCCGAAATGCGTAAAAAGCATCTCGCCAAAATCAGAATATTTCTTTTTGTTGTTTTTATCATATACGGTTATGGATACATTCCTGAGAGAAAGCCCCATAAGTTCCCTTGTGCTTTCAACAGTTTCAATCGGGACAAGCGCACCTTTAATTTTAGTTACATTGTGCCCGCATTTTTGTGCCATTGTATATCCATCGCCGTCGCTTCCCGTACGGGGATAGCTTTTGCCGCCTGTTGCAATAATCGCCGCAGAGCAGTAAACGAGAGAATTTTCTGTTTTTACGCCTTTAACGCATCCGTCTTGTGTTACAATTTCTACAGCTCTGCCTCTTACTACTTTTACACCGAGCGAGTCCATTTTCTTTCTCAGGGCATCTACAATATCTGATGCACGGTCACTTTGCGGAAACACTCTCTCCCCACGCTCTGTTTTAAGTGCTACACCGCACTCTTCAAAAAAGCTCATTGTGTCATAGTTTGTAAAATTATAGATTGCACTGTAAAGAAAGCTGTGATTTGTAGGAATATTTCCAAAGATATCCTCCGTAGCACAGGCATTTGTTACATTGCATCTTCCCTTACCTGTAATACGCAGCTTTTTCCCAAGGTCTGCATTCTTTTCAAGCAATGTTACCTGTGCACCGTTTTGTGCGGCACGTATCGCCGCCATCATTCCTGCTGCGCCGCCGCCGATAACAACAATCATCTTTTCTTCCCCTGTTCCTGAGCTATGAAAAATACACGCTGACTATTTTTCTTGGGTGCATCAAAGCTCAATTCATTATAAACCTTTAAAAGGCGCATTCCCGATTTTTCTATAACCTCTGTAATTTCTTCTATTGTATATGCACGCTCTGAATGCTCCTCGTCAAATCTGTGATATATGTCTTTATCCTTACAAAAGAACGTAAGATAAAAATCACTTATATTGCGTTTTTTATCGTATTCATTCTGCCACGTACAAAAAACCTCGTCGTTTTCCAGTACAAATGTATTGTCACCTGTTATATTCTCCAGCTTGTAGCGGGTGTTTATATCAAATATAAAAAGTCCGCCGGGGTCAAGGTAGTTGTTGACAAGCCGCATAACCTTTAATAAATCTCTCTTATCAGTTATATAATTAATGCAGTCAAGCCCCGACACAATAAAATCTACTGTACCATACAGCTCAAACTCACGCATATCCTGATTAAGATATAAAATATCCATACCCTCCGACTTTTCACGTGCGACGCACAGCATATCCTCTGACAGGTCAATTCCCGTCATTTCAATGCCTCTTTTTGCAAGCTCCACGCTCATACTGCCTGTGCCGCAGCCAAGGTCAAGCCCCAGCTTTGGATTAAGTCCGTAGCGCTGAAATATTTTAAAATAGTAATCAGCCCATTCTTTATAGTTTACATCATTTATAAGCTCATCATACAAATAGGCAAACCGATTATACATATCAATCACCCTTTTCAAGCTTTGCATAAAGACCAAGGAGGTTTTTTGTACCTACGCTGTCAAATGCAATCTCGTAATGGATATCGTTTCCGACAGGGCTTGCGCTTATCACAATACCTCTGCCGAATTTTTTGTGTATTACACAATCTCCTGCCCTGAAAGTGTCTGCCAATGCTTTCTTTGGCGCCTCTTTTTCAAAAGAGGTGAAAAGAGAATTTTCAGGGATTCCCCTTGTAATGTGCTTTACATTAGGAATCTCAAAAGCAGTAAGATTTTGTGTGTCATCTGTAATTTCAAGCAATTCTTCGGGAATCTCCCCTAAAAATCTTGACGGCTTATAAGAAGATGTCTTTCCGTAAAGCATACGGCTTTTTGCACTGGTTATATACAAAAGCTCCCGAGCACGTGTTATTCCCACATAACAAAGCCTGCGTTCTTCTTCAAGCTCTTCAGAATTAAATGCGCTCATAATACTTGGGAATATCCCCTCATCAAATCCGCATATGAACACAATCGGAAATTCCAGACCCTTTGCAGCATGCATTGTCATAAGCACTGCCGCATCAATATCCTCATCATAATTATCAATATCGCTGATAAGGGCAAGGTTGTCCATATATTCATCAAAACTTGCATCAATGTTGTTTTGTACAAAGTTTGCTGCGCCGCTTATAAGCTCGCCAACGTTTTGTGTGCGTTCATCAGCTTTTTCATCATTTTCAAGAAATGCTCTGTAGCCACTCTTTTCATAAACCTCTTCTATAAGCTCTGCTATGCTCTGTGTCTTTGCAATTTCTCTGAAATAATCTATAAGGTCGTAAAAGGCTGCCACCGATGCACCGAGCGACTCTTTATGTGCGCCAATGGCTTTAAGCATACTGCTTCCCTCACGCCCGGCAGCTGCGGCAATTTTGTCAACTGTCGTTTTGCCTATTTTTCGTGCGGGTACATTTATAATTCTTTTAAGACTTATATCATCATCAGGATTTTTAATAAGTCTTAAATATGCTATCATATCACGGATTTCCTTACGGTCGTAAAAGCGCAGCCCCGCTAAAACTCTGTAAGGAACACTCTTGCGCATAAAAACCTCTTCAAGTGCACGTGACGAAGCGTTTGCACGGTAGAGCACCGCCATGTCGCTGTATCGATACCCCTCAAGGCTGTAGGAATACATTTTTTCCGCAATAAAACGGGCTTCATCATGCTCGTTAAGCGCCTTATGTGCAAAGATTTTTGCACCCTCGCCTTTGTCTGTCCAAAGGTTTTTACCCTTTCTTCCGTAGTTGTTTTTTATAACGTTATTTGCCGCATCAAGAATGTTTTGTGTTGAACGGTAATTCTGTTCAAGACGGATTACCTTAGCCTCGCCAAATGCCTTTTCAAAGTCAAGAATATTTGAAATATCAGCACCACGAAACTTATAAATACTCTGGTCATCATCACCTACAACACAGAGATTTCTGTGCTCGTCTGCAAGCAGAATAACAAGCTCGTTCTGCGCTTTATTTGTATCCTGATACTCGTCTACGAGAATGTAACGGAACTTATTTCGGTAAAAATCAAGCACATCGGGGTTTTCCCGAAAAAGCTTTACAGTAAGCATGATTAAATCATCAAAATCCAAATCATTTGCCGTTTTAAGCTTTTTCTGATAGAGCTTGTATATACGTGCAATCTGACCTTCTCTGTAGTCGCCGCCATACTCAAGTGCGTATTCTTCAGGCGTAAGAAGTGTATCCTTTGCCCCTGAAATACTGTTCATAACACTTCTGGGCGCAAACTCCTTTTCCTCAAAGCCAAGCTCTTTAAGACATTCCTTGACAAGTGCTTTCTGGTCGTCGGCATCAATAATATTAAAGCTTCTTTCATAGCCCAGACGGTCTATGTCACGGCGCAAAATACGCACGCACGCAGAGTGAAAGGTGCGCACCCACATATCGTTTACCTTTTCCCCTACAAGCGCCTCGACACGCTGCGCCATTTCCTTTGCAGCCTTATTTGTAAAGGTTATTGCAAGTATGTTCCAAGGCGATATGCCCATTTCCTGAATCATATATGCAATACGTGTTGTGAGCACCTTTGTTTTTCCGCTGCCCGCACCTGCTAATACCAAAAGAGGACCGTTAGTATATGTAACGGCCTCTCTCTGCTCTTTATTAAGCTCTTTTAATATTTCATTCATCGGTATAAATTCCTTATTTCATTGCTATAGCTTTTTTAACCTGGCATGCAATATTTTCTGCTGAAAGTCCGTATTCCTTTAAAAGCTCATACGGCTTGCCACTCTTTCCGAATACGTCCTGTGTACCTACTCTTATCATAGGAACAGGGCAGTTTTCACAAAGAACCTCTGCCACTGCGCTGCCTAAGCCTCCATTTACGTTATGCTCTTCAGCGGTAACGATTGCGCCTGTCTTTTTCGCCGCAGCCGTTATAATATCCTTATCAATAGGCTTAATTGTATGTATATTCACAACTGCCGCATCGATGCCCTCATTCTTAAGAAGCTCACGTGCTTCCAACGCATAGGGTACCATCAGCCCTGTAGCAATAATAGTTGCGTCGCTTCCTTCTTCAAGCTGTACACCCTTACCTATTTCAAACTTGTAGTCATTTTCGTCAAAAATCTGCGGTACTGCAAGTCTGCCGAAACGCAGATATACGGGGCCGTCATATTCTACAGCCGCCTTAACTGCCGCCATTGCCTCTGCGTGGTCAGCAGGATTTATAATAACCATTCCCGGGATTGTACGCATAAGCCCGATATCCTCAAGACACTGGTGCGTAGCACCATCCTCACCAACAGAAATACCTGCGTGTGTAGCACCAATTTTTACATTCAGATGCGGGTATGCCACAGAATTTCTTATCTGTTCAAAGGCACGGCCTGCCGCAAACATTGCAAAGGAGCTTGCAAAAACAATCTTTCCTGTAGCTGCAAGACCTGCCGCTGTTGAAAGCATATTACCCTCTGCAATACCTGTATTTATAAATCTTTCGGGGAATTTCTTTTTAAATGTATCTGTTTTTGTTGATTTGGAAAGGTCTGCATCCATAACAACAATATCATATTTTTCGCCAAGCTCGCTAAGCGCCATTCCATAGCTTTCACGAGTTGCCCTTTTATCACCTATAGCCATAATTCACACATTCCTTTCAATGAAAAACTCAGTTGTTTTCAAGAGCTGCAATCTGCTCATCAAGTTCTTTTATTGCCTGTTCATACTGCTCCTTATTAGGTGCACTGCCATGCCAAGCCGCTTGATTTTCCATAAATGACACGCCCTTGCCCTTAACACTCTTTGCAATTATAACAGTAGGCTTGCCCTTAGTGCTCTTCGCCTCTTCTATTGCACTGCGAATCTGGTCATAATCGTGTGCATCAATGGTTATAACGTTCCAGTTAAACGCTCTGAATTTTTCGTCAATCGGATTGGAGTTCATAACATCTGCAATATTTCCGTCAATCTGAAGTCCGTTGTTGTCAATAAACGCTGTCAGATTATCAAGCTTGTAATGCGATGCAAACATTGCAGCCTCCCAAACCTGTCCCTCTTCAATTTCGCCGTCGCCGAGGATTGTATATACACGGAAATCCTTATTGTCAAGCTTTGCAGAAAGTGCCATTCCGTTTGCAGCAGAAATACCCTGTCCGAGAGAGCCTGTAGACATATCAACCCCGGGAATTCCTTTCATATCAGGGTGTCCCTGCATGTTGCTGTCTGTCCTGCGAAGCTCCTCGCATTTTTCTGCGGGGAAAAATCCTCTCTCTGCCAAAATGCCGTACAGGGCAGGTGCACAGTGTCCCTTTGAAAGAACAAATCTGTCACGGTCTGCCATATCTGGATTTTTGGGGTCTATATTCATCTTTTCAAAATAAAGCACTGCCAGAATATCAGCTATCGAAAGGCTTCCGCCCGGGTGTCCCGACTGTGCATTGAAAACACCTGTAATAGCATGTTTTCTAGCTTTGTAAGCATGTAATTTTGTAGAATTATTCATTTGTCTATCACTCCTATGTTTTAGTAGCTGTATCAATCAAGCTTTTGTGCCGCCTCATATGCCTTATGCAGAAGATGCGACAATCTTTCATTTTCACCGCTTAAATATAAATATCCGATAAGGGTTTCAAAGCCCGTCGCCATACGATAATCGGTGACGTCAGCATTTTTAGGGGTTGTATTGCTTTTTGCATTTCTTCCCCATTTAAGCACACGCATTTCATCTTCTGTAAGAATGCTTTCAATTTCATATGCACTCACTGCCTGAGAATGCGCTTTCACAAAATGGACACTGTCACGATGCATCTGCGTAACGTGACGGTTCCCTTTGGAAAGAATCATCGTTCTTACAAAAAGGTCATATATACTATCGCCTATATATGCCAGTGCAAGCGGACTGTATTCTTTGGGATTTAACTGTTTCTCTGTAAAAAACATAACTGCACCTTATTTCTCAATTTTCCACTTTACTCCGTCAGCAGTATCCTCAAGGACAATGCCACGTGCCTTAAGGTCGTCACGTATCTTGTCTGCAAGTGCCCAGTTTTTGTCCTTTCTTGCCTGAGTACGCTTCTCTATCAGAGCTTCAATCTCTTCATCAAGGCTTGCTTTCTTGGTGTTTTTAAGAAGTCCGAGCACGTTTCCAAGCTCAATTATTGTGCTTTTTACCAGTTCAAGCTCTTCCTTAGATGCATTCTTAAGGCTGTTTGCAAAACGCACTGCCTCAAAAATTGCAGAAATTGCATCAGCAGTATTAAGGTCGTCCTCCATTGCAGTGATAAACTTATTCTTATAGTTTTCCATTGCGCTCTCAGTGTCAGGATTTATATCGGCACTTTGCGCATTATTCAACAAAAATTCAATGTTATCAATACAGTTATAAATTCTGTCAAGACCATTCTTTGCCGCATCCATAAGCTCGTCACAGAAATTAATCGGGCTTCTGTAATGCGCAGAGAGCATAAAGAATCTTATAACCTCATAATCATATTTTTGTGCAATGTCACGCACTGTAAAGAAATTACCAAGTGACTTTGACATTTTCTCGTTATTTACATTTATAAAGCCATTGTGCAGCCAGTAATGCGCAAAAGGCGAGCCGTTTGCACAAACACTCTGCGCAATTTCATTTTCATGGTGGGGGAAAATTAAATCAAATCCACCGCTGTGAATATCAATCGTATGACCAAGATATCTGTTTACCATTGCAGTACATTCGATATGCCAGCCCGGTCTTCCTATGCCCCAGGGGCTTTCCCAACCGATTTCGTCATCACTCTTGCGCTTTTTCCAAAGGGCGAAATCCATCGGATGACGTTTTTTATCGTCAAGCTCCTTGCGGACACCGCTTTCAAGGTCCTCAAGCGGCTGATGGCTGAGCTTACCGTAATCTTTGTAGCTTTCAACAGAGAAATATACATCTCCGCCAACCTCATATGCATGGCCTTTTTCAATGAGGGTGCTGACAGTTTCAATAATTGCATCTATGTTTTCTGTCGCTCTGGGGTGCACTGTTGCCTCTTTTATTCCGAGAGCCTTTGCGTCAACAAAATATTCTTTGATATATTTTTCTGCAATGTCACCTACTGTGCAGCCCTCTTCCCTGGCTTTGTTTATGAGCTTATCATCAACGTCTGTGAAATTCTGAACAAAATTCACCTTATATCCTCTGTATTCAAGGAACTGACGCAGACAGTCAAACACTATAAAAGGTCTTGCATTTCCCAAATGGAAATAGTTGTACACTGTAGGACCGCATGAGTACATTTTTACCTCATTGGGTGTAATTGTCACAAATTCTTCTTTTTTACGAGTTAATGTATTATATAATCGCATAGACACACTACCTTTCGCTGTCATTTTGATTTTTTAAACTTTCTAGTTGTGCATTAAGCTTGTCAAGCCGTGCTGTAAGCTTACAAAGCTCCTGGCTGACGGGGTCTGGAATATGCACCTGGTCAAGGTCATTCACACGTTTTGCTCCTCTTTTAACGACTCTTGCCGGAACACCCACGCACGTACTGTCAGGCTCAACCTCACGGAGGAGGACTGCATTGGCGGCAATTTTGGAATTGTCACCGACAGTAAACGGGCCAAGAATCTTTGCACCTGCACCCACCATAACATTGTTTCCAAGTGTCGGGTGTCGTTTACCTGTTTCCTTACCTGTACCGCCCAGTGTAACCCCCTGATAAATAGTACAGTCATCGCCTATAACAGTTGTTTCACCGATAACCACACCACAGCCATGGTCTATCAGAAGTCCTTTTCCGATAGTAGCACCCGGGTGAATTTCAATTTTTGTAAAAAGGCGTGAAATCTGACTTATAAGGCGAGGTATAAACCGAAGTCCGCATTTGTAAAGCATATGCGCAAGCCTGTGAAAAAGCACCGCATGAAACCCCGGGTAAAGAAGCGCCACCTCCAGCGCATTTCTTGCGGCAGGGTCACGTTCAAGTATTGATTTTATATCATAAGCAGTTCTTCCCCACAATGCTATCACCTCTTAACTATCTTATTATATAGTATATCAAATAAAAAAACAACTATATTTTTTCAAAAAAGCAGGCTGAGCCTGCACCCGTGTCGCACTCTCAGTTTGTACAACATAGTTTCATGCGTCTTAATCTCACACATATTCCTATGCGATAAAAAGGTATTTTTAATTAAATTCTGACAATTCATCAGGACTCACATCTAAACATTTGCAAAATGCCATAAACTCATAATCTGTTACCTGACGCATATTTTTCTCAATTTTACTTATCATTTGCTGGTCAATACTCACATTCAACACTTGTAGTTTCGAGGCAAGTTCTCCTTGAGAAATATTTTTAGAAACACGTATTTCTTTAAGTTTTTTTGATATTATGTTTTTATTACCCTCATACTCAACTTTTTTCATTATTACCCCTACCTTTTTTACTTTAATATAACGTATTGACTTTATCATATTTTTGTGCTATAATTACGTCACATTAACGTAAGTTCAAATATTTTTTGTAAAAAAGGAGTTTTTTTATGAGAAGTGAAATAGAAATTTTCTGCAAAAATGTAAAGCTGCTACGTGAAAACAACCATCTGACAAAAAAGGAAATGGCAAAAATCTGCAATATCGGAACTAAAAGTTTATCAATGCTCGAAAAAGGAATTCTTCCCGAAAGATTAAGCGCCTCAATTCTTTTTTCTTTAAATGAGCACTTTAATATTCCTTTAAAAGACTTGTTCAAACCACTTGAATCCGTTAATATCTCATAATTTTGTATTTTATCTGTTGATTTTTCAAAAATCATATGTTAGAATGTGGTAGGCATAAGGGAGTCTAATCCGATATGCCTATCATTATTTTTTTGGAAGGATTAAATATGAAAAACATAAAAAAAGACAGTATAAAAAACACTATTCTGTTTATTATCGGTCCTATTATTACAGCCTTTGGCATCAGTGTATTTTACCTGCCCAACAAGGTTGTAAGCGGCGGTGTTTCAGGTATTTCAACCATACTATATCATCTGGCAAAAATACCACCCGGACTTTCCTTTGCCCTGATTAACGGTTTCTTTCTTTTGCTTTCGTTTAAATACATAGGTAAGGGCTTTGTTTTTAAGACAGTTATCGGTGCGGCAAGCGTGTCACTGTTTGTTCAGGTTTTTTCTATGCTGCCCCCTATGACAAATGATATAGTCCTTGCATCGATTTTTGGCTCGCTTATCTACGGCTTTGGTATAGGTCTTACATTTCTTTCAGGCGGCTCTACAGGCGGTACAGATATTTTAAGCAGACTGCTTCAGCATTTCTTCCCTCACATAAAAATAGGAAAGCTGTTGCTTGCGGTAGATGCTGCGGTAATTTTGTCTGCACTTATTGCATTCCGTCAGATTGACCTTACGCTTTGGGGTATAGTGGCGCTGTTTCTTTCAACCTTTTCTGTTGACTGGCTTATTCAGAAGCTTAACATTTCAAAGCTTGCCTTTGTCGTTACAGATAAAGGACTTGAAGTTTCAAAGCTGCTTATTTCCACTTCTCCCAGAGGAGTTACAATTATTGATGTTACCGGTGCATACACTATGGAAAAAAAGACCACACTTATGTGTGCATTAAAGGAAAATGAGCTTCCCGAATTCCAAAGAAAAATCTTAGAAATAGACAGCGAGGCTTTCATCATTTTCTCCGAATCTCAGCAAATTGTCGGAAACGGATTCCACGTATACAGATAATCTTCTCGCAGCAAAAGTTTGCTTTGCAAAGCATTTGCTGCGAATTAAGGGCTTTCGCCCGCGCGGCACTCACCGTGCCAGCCCTTTCAAGGAGCCAAAAACGAGATACACGCTCTCGTTTTTGGCGATTTTACTGTTAAGGGAAATCCCCTTAACAATCCCCTTTTTGTTTAGGAGGACTTATGAAAGATTTTGAAATTTTAGATGCACGAAAGCGCACCTTTACAGGTAAAAAATTCGAACTGAAACACACCTTTTCGGAAAATGAGATTTTCATATTATTCATTGGCGAAGGAAAGTGCAAGGCTGTTTTAAACGATACACCCTATACTCTTTCTCCCGGTGGGTTTTTAATAAGTATCGGAAAAGCTCATCTTAGCTATTGTTTTTCCGATACACGTGATGCCATCCTTTACTGTGTTCACGCATCTTTTTTGGGGAAAGTCTTTTCACAAGATGAGTTTTCTCTTTCAAGCGGTGTTTTCCGCACACTCGATACAAGGAGTGTAAAAATTGCTTTCATCAGAATTTTAAAAGAATACTCTTTGCGTTCTTCATTTTCCACTATCAGATTATCTTCGTTTTTTACAGAGCTTTTGTGTACTCTTTCAGAATCCCGCAGCGAGTATTCCAAAGCAGTGAAAGAAGCTGTCCGTTTAGCAGAGGATATTAACAAGGATTTTATATCCGAAATTGACGTGGGTACATATTCTGACAGAGTGGGGCTAAGCAAAGACAGATTTTCCGTAATTTTCAGAGAGCGCTATGGATATGCCCCGTACAAATATCAGCTGATGCTAAGAATAAACGAGGCGACATATCTTCTTACACATACTGATTTGCCGATTTGTAAGATTTCTGAATTGCTTGGATTTTCAAATCAGCTGTATTTCAGCAGTGCGTATAAAACACAGACAGGTTATTCCCCAACCAAAATGCGAAAAGGGCTGTAGCAAAATGCGTACACCACACAAGGCAAAATAAATGCATTAATAAAGCTATTTAATTATAACTGTAGTGTAAAAAGAAAGATAAACTTAAGGAAGGAATTCGTCATTTGACGAATTCCTTCTATTTTAACGCCTTGTGTTTTAAACAAACTTCGCCTCTCGACGTACCCCCGTACGCCTTCGGGTAACCTGAGAAAGCCTAATATAGGCTTTCTCAGCTCAGTTTGTCCAATCTACGCTATTTTTCGTCCAGCCCAAAGGAGCTGTAGCAAAATGGAATGCATTTTGCTACAGCTCCTTTCCTTTAATCAATAATTCCATATAGGTAATCCGATTCTTTTGTAAGCGACTTAAAATCGTTCTGTCTTAGCGCTTCATAAACCACGATTGCCGCTGAATTTGAAAGATTAAGACAGCGTGCACTGCTTATCATCGGTATGCGTATGCATCGCTCGGGATGCTCCATCAAAAGCTTTTCGGGAAGTCCCTTTGTTTCTTTTCCAAAAAGCAAAAAGTCATTTTCCGAAAATTCTACTTCAGTGTAAGATTGCGGTGCTTTTGAGCTTAGATAAAAAAATCTGCCGCCCTCGTTCTTTTCAAAAAAATCATCAAGATTTTCATAGTATGTGATGTCAAGCAGGTGCCAGTAATCAAGACCCGCTCTTTTAAGCTTTGCATTATCAACGCGAAAGCCCATTGGTTCAACAAGGTGAAGTCTTGCTCCCGTTGCAGCGCATGTGCGTGCGATGTTGCCTGTGTTCTGAGGAATCTGCGGTTCAACAAGAACAATGTT
>JAZRLV010000072.1:0-15158 GCA_045646985.1 Clostridia bacterium
ATAAAAAATCATCCTTTCAAGATTTCTTGGTTTATATATCCAATACTTGCCTGAAAGGATGACTTCTATTCACTTTTACACAAAATTTTCGGCGGTCTCTATAAAATAAGGCTCTATAATATCTATTGGGGTAACCAATCAATAGATATTATAGAGCCTTTATACATACACTGCTTGCCTCATTCTTGATTTATTTACTGTTCCAAAATATTTGTTTGTTGCCTGCAAGCCTGCTTATACCCTCTATGTAAAAGTAGTCACCGTATATTAATCCTACATTGATATTTTTGTTTTTGGGGGCATTTCCCGTTCCTCCAAAAAGAAGCGCCTGATCCGCATCATTATCCAAATTGGAATAGTTGTCTGTTAAAGATTTTAAAATCTTATACGCATATTCCCGATAAACCGAGGCTTCAACATCCGGCAGATGCTGTGCAAGCTCCAACAAACCGCAAGCCGCACATGCTGATGCAGAAGTATCACGGGGCGTGTTTTCATTCCTCTCAACTCTGAAATCCCAGTGTGCAGCCAAGTCATCAGGTAAATTTGCCAAAAAGAAATTTGCGACGCTTTTGCTTGCTGACAAAAACTCACTGTCGCCTAGATGTCTGTACGCTAATGCCATTCCGTAAAGTGCCCATGAAGCACCTCTTGACCATGCACTGTTTGCATTGGCTCCCTGTCCCCCAACTGCCTCTATAAACTCTCCGCTATCAGGGTTGAAGGAAACAATATGATTAACAGAACCGTCAGAACGGATAAAATGCTTCAAAACAGTTTTTGCATGAGCATATGCAATATGATTAAACCTTGGTGCATCAATTTCATTTGCCGCCCAGTATAAAAGAGGAAGGTTCATCATGCAATCAATTATTGCATAACCTTTTTCATGATTCCATGCTCGAATAAAGTTTCCTTTTAAATTAAATCTTGATGAAAGAAATCCTGCTGCTTTTAAAAGTCTGTTTCTTGACTCTTTATTTTTGGTAATCATATAATCTGCGCCCGATGACAAAAGCCACAAAAAGCCTACATCGTGGTCAAGCAGTTCATAATCATTAAGCACCTCATCCAGCTTTTCTTCAACCTGCGTTGCAATTTTTGAATATTTCTCATCATTTGTATGAACATACGCAAGCCATAAAATTCCCGGCCAGAATCCGTTTGTCCACCAGCTTGGTGCTTCCTCATTAAATGCACCGCCCGTAGTTTTGTGCGGAAAACCGTCACCTATCTTTTCAGATGTAACATTCAACTTTCTGATAATTCTTTCCATTGTAGCTTGCGCCCATATTTCATAATTCATATTTTCACTACTTTCTGTAAATCATTCAGGATAAATAACCTTAGTTTCTATTTTAGTTTTCCCTATAGGTATTCTATATTTGATGGCTTTAATATTAAGAGGGCGGGGGTCATATAAATTAAGATTTGGAAAGGTCTTTATTAAAACCTTTTCACCATTTCCTAAAACATCTCCGTCCTCCTCCCACAGACTAAATCCACAGTCATATGCAATATATTCTCTATCCGCTTCAATTATATGTGTGCGTATATGTCCATCCTCTGTAGGAATAATAGTTGTTTCAACACTGACACCCTCAAACGGGGACCATCTTGAATAAACACTTGCATCATCATTTACATAAAACTCTGTGCATTTTCTTCGGATAAAATAATATTCTTTAAGCGGCATTACAAGCTCACGTACGCATTTTCTGAAATCATCTTTACCGAAAAAGCTGTTCTCCATCAATTAATCTTCCTTTACATTTATGTTTAATTCCCTATTAATTTTCACTAGACAATCATATAAACTTTCCTATTTCAATTAAAGGAACTAATGCGGCTACCATAAAGAATAGCGTATCAGTTCCTTTTTATTTTATCCAAACCTCCGGCTTTAACGAAATTCCTTGTCAGGCAGTTCGTTTCGGTCGTATGCTTCTGTAAGAGTATCATACAGTCCCGGAACATAAATATACTCACTCATTCTGCGATGTGTTGATAACTGATTTTTATCAAAAACATATCTCTCATCAAGATGCTTCATAACCATTTCAATAACCATAGCATGAGGAAGTGCTGTCTTAAGATTACAGCTTATAAGTTCTTTCTCCCCTGCAGCCTGAACATTTACTACCAAAAGCATAAGTGTTAAAACAAAAGTAAAAAGTACAATTATTTTTTCATAGAAATCCTCCTCATAGATAATTAGTCTCCGTTATTAACCCTAAAGAATTCAGAAGAATTTATTTTATACCGCTTAAACATCTCATCCGCCTTATCATAGGCATCATAGGGAAGGTTCGGTGCGTGACAATCACTTCCCGCAGAAAGAATTATCCCGCTGTGCTGCAAATCTGCTGCAAAGCCTAAGTATTCATCCTTAAAGGAATCGGGGAGCTTTGTTGATAAAACAAGGGGCAGATTAAGCTCAAATGCCACATTGTTTTCCTTTAATGCCGCCTTCAGTTCATTGCGCATTGTTTCTGAAATTATCGACATGTCAAGGAATGGATTGACTGCATCAGGCATTTTCCATACTCTTTTAAAAAACCCCTCATCCCACCATAAATAATGGGCAAGGATATCCGTTGCGGGATGTGTTGCGGCAAACATATACTGGCGATGATATTCCTTTGCCAGTGACTCTTTGTCAGTATCGCACCACGTAGGAGTGTGCATTCCGGCTACAACAAAATCTATTTTATATTTTTCCAAAAACTCTTCATCAAAATCAAATGTAATAGACTCGTTTTTATGTCTTTCTACAAGAATTCCGTTTACTGCCTTCTCTATTTGCCTTCTTGAAACAACCGATGCCTCTATTCCAAAATGAAAATGTCCCAAAAGCTCAGGATGCTTTTTTAAAGTTTCTTCATATTCTATACGTGAAGCGGCAATATCTGCCTCCTCAATTCTTGTATGATAATGATCAGTTACAGCAAAATCCGTTAATCCGATTTTCTTTGCATCACTTACAAGCGTTTCAAACTCTAAACAGGCACTGTCACAACTGCAGTGTGTGTGTATATGATGGTCTGTGGTTATAGCCATCTTTTTCCTCTCCTTCTTAGTTTAATTTATCAGCAATAAGCATCAAGAGTGCTGTTTCTCCTTTAACGAATTTCCTTGTCAGGCAATTCGTTCCGGTCATATGCGTCTGTAAAAGCATCATACATTCCCGGAACATAAATATAATCACTGGTATTTCTTCGATGTGTTGATAACTGATTTTCATCAAAAACATATCTCTCATCAAGATGCTTCATAACCATTTCAATGACCATAGCATGCGGAAGTGCTGTTTCAAGATTACAGCTTATAAGGTCTTTCTCCCCTGCTGCCGCCCTTACACATTTAAGAAATTCTTCTTCACGGGGGTCATACCAATCGTAAGCTTTAACTTCACCATCATTAAACACACCTGTAAAGCTTTTATCATCATCAGAATATCTGACTCTTCCTTTTTCAAAAATAATTTCAAATTCTAACCCACGATTTTTTTCTACAGCATGTGATGCGTAGTAATAAACAGGAATATCTGCCTTAGTTTCAAGCTTTAATGCAACAGAGTCAAAGGTTTCAATGTTATTTGCAGCATAAAGTCTTACATCAATATTCTCCGGATATACTGCTGTGTCCATCTTGTCACCGAGCAGGAAAAGCATAGCCTGCATAGAATGAGCACAGGCATTATTCAGAATGCTGTCATTAATCTGGCGTCCGTCCGGAGAAAGAACTTTGCACGCCCATTTTCTGTGGGCACCAAAATACCATATCGGTCTGGGAAAGAAATTTATAGATTTTGCAAGAAGCGGTTTCCCCCATACACCTGACAAAATATCTTTTTTCAGTTCCAGAATACAACTTGCAAAGCAGTGCTGAAAACCAACGGCAACAAATTTGTCGGTTGGCTCATTTATCATATCTTTAGTATCACTTACACAACCTGCAACCGGTTTTTCACAAAGAACGTTACTGCCGTGCTTCAAGGCACAGAGAGTATGCTCCTTATGAAGATGTGTCGGTGTAGATATAATACATAAATCAGCGGTATTTTCTGCATAGAATTCTTCCATACTTCTGTAAAATTTCGGATTATGACCGCTGAGCTTGTCGATAGTTTCCTGAGGTATTTCATTGGTATCAACTCCACCTACCAGTGTGGCACAGTCACTATGCTTAAGTATATAATCTATAAATAATCCGCCATGCCCTCCTACACCTACGAGCAGGATAGAAACCTTTTTATTTTCTTCTATTTCAGAGCATTCCTTTCTTAGCTTAATTTATCTGCAATACGCATCAAGAGTGCTGCGGTTTCCGCCCTTGTAGCACTATCCTGAGGATTGAGTGTAGCTTGTGTTTTTCCGTTTATAATATTTTCACCCACTGCCCACTTAATTGCTGAAAGTGCATATGAAGATACATTTCCTGCATCTTCGTATACAGTTAAGCTTGTATTTTCAGCTGCTGAAATATTGCTTCTTTTGTATATTGCATATCTGTATAGCATCGTTGCAAGCTGTTCACGGCTGATTACAGCGTCAGGTGCAAAATCATTACTGTCTACGCCGCTTACAATAGCTTTTTCACTTGCCCACGATACAGCGTCATAATACCATTCTCCCGATTTTACATCACTGAACTTTCGGGATGCTTTTACACTCGGCTCATTTTCCATTCTGTGAAGGATTGTAACAAACATCGCCCTTGTAATATTATCGTTCGGGGCAAAGCTTTCTGTCGATACACCCTTCATCAAGCCACTTTTGCTTGCATAACATACAGCCTCATAATACCAGTCGTTTTCGGATATATCTGCAAAATTGTATTTAGTAGCTTCCTCATCCAGAACAATTTCTTCCTGCGGTTTGTCCTCGTTTTTGTCTGAACCTCCGCCTGTTCCGCCTGTTCCGCCTGTTCCGCCTGAATTTGTGCTTGTACCGCCGTTTCCTATTCCTGTGCCTATTCTTGGTTCTTCTTCTGAAATTATTACATATTCAGAGAATTTATTTGCATAAATCGTAATGCAGTTATTTTCTTTGTCAACAGCGAAATACTCTCCGTCAGAATTTGCGGTTTCTCCTATGGTTTGAACATTATCCTGATGAAGACGAAGCACATAATAGTTATCTCTTACATCAATACTGTCAGGGAGAGCAATCTCAAGCTTAAGCGGTTGCGTAGTCTGTGTTACCTCCTGCGTTACTTCGGATATTCCCTTGAGAATTGATATATCAACAGCAAAGGCTTCGTTATTACCAAGATTCATTGAAGTAATCTTATTTTTTATTGCTGCTGACGGGGAGGAAAGCATCTCTCCCTTTATTTCTACACTGTAGCCTTGCTCCTTTTCACCATCAGTAAGAACAGAATCTATGTTGTCTGTATAAATTTCCGTTTCCATGTCGCCACTGCCGATAACGTACCTAACAGCACTGCAAACCGTACAGGTGAAAGCATTGCTTCCGGTTTCATTCCAACTGTGTCCTGTGGCAGGGATAGTTACAGAATCAAGCTTTATGCTTAACTCTTCATCTTCAAAAAGGCCTGTGCACGCAGAACAAGTGTAATGAGCGACTTGACCGTTTTCAGTACAGGTAGGTTCTTTGCGAGAAAACACCTCTCCCAAGGTATGCTGAACGGTAATCAGCACATCGTTCTCATTCATTTCCTCAGTACAAGCGGCATCGCTGAAATACTTTTTGCAATCGGGACAATACGTATGTGCATTATGACCCGGATTTGCGCAGGTTGCTTCAAGGGAAGCTTCTTTAGTTATTTTATTTTTATGATTTAATTTCGCAATAACAACATCATTTTCCGTATAAGGCTGCTGTGCATTCTCATCAGCAAACAAACCATTGCACAGTGGTCGCAAGCATTTATAATGCTCTATATTACCGTCTTGCGTACATTCTGCTTTGATGGCTGCAACAAAAGCTGTTTTATGACCACCTTTTTCGGTAATATCTTCAATAATCTGTTTTGTATTGTTATCAAACTTTCTTCCACATTCATTGCACTCCCAGTATTCCAGAGTGCCGTCCTCCTCACATGTGGCAGAAACTGCATCATGATATGTTGATGAATCAGCACAATCATGATCCATCAATACTGCAAGACAGGAGAAGCTAAGTCCACTTCCGCCAAGGTAAACATCACCGTAAGCACCCTCTGATGCTTCATATTTTTTAAGAGCAAAATCTGAAACAGCAATGGTTTTTTCATCGTCTGCCAAGACCTGCTTCATATACAAAATATCACTTGGAGTCATTTGTGCAAAATCTGTATCGGGCTTTAAAACAATAAAGCTATACCACGCTCCGGGAACAATGTTTTCATCATAATACTCTACAGAGAACAAATCCCCGACAGATGGTGCACACATCTGTGTTGATGCAGCCTGAGCATGCATCACTGAAAACATAAGTATAAAAATAAATATAAACGTTAAAAGTCTCTTGTTCACCTTGCATCTACTCCTTTATCTTAGCCGAACTTAAGTAAAAGTTTTGAATATTCTGATAAAGCCAGAAGGCATGCACCTATTCCGTGCAAATCATTGTCTCCTCTTTTTGCATTAATATAAAACTCGTATTCTCCTACATTAATGCCTTTGCAAACTCCTTTTAAGGTAACGTTTTTGTCCTCATCAATATCAGTCATTTGCAAAATTCCTTTATATGCACGTTTTGCATTTTCAATATATTTATCATCTAAAATACCCGTACGAATACATTTTGATATGACATAAAGGTAAAGACACGCACAGGAGGTTTCAAGCCAATTATCCTCTCTGTCTCCTTTATTAATCACCTGATACCATAATCCGCTTTCATCCTGATATTTTATTATGGAGATTATAAATCTTTGCAGCATCTTCTTCATTTGCTCATATTCTGCTCTTTCCCTTGGAAAATCGTCAAGAATATCTGCGAGAGCAACACCGTACCACCCTAAAGACCTGCTCCAGAATATCGGCGAGCAACCCGTTTCTTTATCCGCCCACGTTTCTTCCTTTGATTCATCCCACGCATGATATAAAAGCCCCGTCTTTTTATCCAGAGTATGCTCCGTCATAAGTTTCACTTGTTTCCATACCATATCGAGGCACTCTTTTTTTCCTGTAAGCAAATAATACCTCATTACAAAAGGCTCTGCCATATATAAACCGTCAAGCCACATCTGATTAGGCTTTGAAATAATGTGCCAGTATCCACCATCGGAGGTTTTCGGTACAGATGATAAAAGCTTAAAAAGATTTTCTATTACATTTTTGTACTTTGTATCTTTATATATTTCATAGAGCTTAAAAAACGGCAGTCCCGGCTGAATCGCATCAAGCTGAATTCGTAAATATGGAAATCCATATGAATCTATCATATCCTTAAACAAAAACTCTCCGTCTTCGTCTATCCTGATGTCAGCCCACTCTTTGGTATATAACAGATATTTTTCTTCGCCAGTATATTCGTAGATTCTGTGCAGGGCATCCATAAACAGCCCGTGTGGATATGTCCACCAGCGTTCTGCCGAGGGCAAATTCTCCGGATTTATTTTATCGACATAATTGTCAGCAATCATTTTCATAAGGTCACTGGGTTGTATGCTCATTTTTTTATTTTCCTCCGATTTTATTTCTCCTCGCCTTCAAACGCACGGCTTAGAGGTATAGTTACAGGCATACCGGTTTGACATGATTCATGGGCTGCAATAGCTATAGCAGCACTGTCACGTGCACCCTTAATTCCTATCATCGCACTCTTTCCTGATATAATTCTCTTTGAAAATTCTCTTAATATACCATCATCACCGCCACCGTGTGAGTCAATCTCACTAACAACCTTAGGCGGATAATAATAAACGGGCTCTTTTTCGTGACGTTTCCAGACCATAATCTTGAATTCCTGTTCATTATTATAGAATGCGGTCATTTTTCCCTTGTCACCTATAAATGTAAACTCTCTTGAATATTCAGGTGTAAACTGACATTCTATATATGAAAGTCTTGCTCCGTTCTGATAATCAACAAGAACGATTGAATTATCGTGTGTATCACATTCCTTTGAGTAAACGCATCTGTCACGTCTGGTTTCCTTTACTTCAGCACCGTAGTCCATAATGAATCTTACTGCATTTCTGTAATAAGGACACTCCTTTCCCTTTTCACAATCAACACAGTCAATATCCTCCGCATCTCCGCCAAATACATCCATTGCACTTGATGAATACACCTTTACAGGGCTGTCATCAATAATCCAGTTTGCAAGGTCGAGAGAATGTGTACCTTTTTCAAGCACAAGACTCTTTATGTATGACTGTTTTCTCTTAGGCCCGTGGAAATAATAGTTTCCACCTACAGAAACATTATCAACCACATTGGCAAGAATAATTTTTCCGATATCGCCACGCTGAACAATTTTTTTACATTCCTGCATGAGCGTGCAGTATCTGAGTTCAAGACCGACAAAAAATACTCCCTCGCCTGTATAAGCGTCAACAATTCTGTCGCAATCTTCTATTGTCTGTGCCATAGGCTTTTCAAGATAGACGTGCTTCTTCTTTGCCAGTGACTTAACCGCTATATCAGCATGGGTCATATCATTAGTTGCTATAATAACAGCGTCAAGCTCAGGATGATTGAGAAATTCATCCACATCGGTATATCCCGTTATATCTCCCCCGATTTCCTTTATTGCTGATTCAACTCGTTCCGGGAAAACATCACATACGCACGTTATACGATAATTTCCAATTTCCTGAAAAACCTTACTTCCGAAATAAACACCTCTTGTGCTTAATCCTATAATTCCCATATTTATTTTTTTATCTGTCATTTTCTACACCACTTTCATACTATATAAAATCAAAACTTATCCCTTTACTGCACCTACCATAACGCCCTTAACAAAATATTTTTGAAGGAACGGATATGCAACCAGAATAGGCACAGTTGCAACCATAATCGTTGCGTATTTTACAACCTCGTTTGTGGCTGCGGAATCTGCACCGGACACTTCCGTAGTCATAGAGTCCTGATTGCTTGCAATGATAATATCCCGAAGAACAAGCTGCAAAGGATATTTTGAGCTGTCTCTAAGATAAATCATAGCAGGGAACCATGAGTTCCAATGTGAAACTGCATAAAAAAGCACAAGCACCGCCATTGTAGCCTTAGTCAGCGGCATAAGAATCTTAAATAAAATATGAATATCATTTGCACCGTCAAGCTTTGCAGACTCTTCAAGCGAAGCAGGCAGAGAAGCAAATGCAGTTCGCATAATAATCATATTATAAGTACTTATTGCTGAAGGTATTATGAGTGCCCACATTGTATCAAGCATACCAAAGCTCTTTACAAGAAGGAACATCGGTATCAAACCGCCCGAAAAGAACATAGTAAATGTTATAAACTTATTCATTGCACTGCGCATCATACAACCACTGCGGGAAAGTACATATCCGCCGATTACTGTCAAAACCATATTGATAAGTGTTCCCACAGCTAAATACACTATCGTATTTATATAACCGCTGATAATCAACGGATTCTGGAACACCATACGATACGAATCCACTGAAAATCCGATGGGGGCAACTACAACCCCTCTGTGTGCTACAAAAAGTGCAGGTATACTCACCGATGCTGAAAACACATACCAAAAGGGATATACTGTTACAAGCATCAAAGCAAACAGGAATAAATAGTTTATAGCGTCAAAAATACGTTCCGGAATGCTTTCTTTTATTTTTTTCTTCTTCATATTATCCCTCCTTACCACAAGCTTGTTTCTGTCAAAGCACGGCTGACCTTATTAGTTAAAATAACAAGGAGAAAGTTTATTACCGAATTAAACAAGCCAACTGCCGCTGATGCGCTATAGGAAAATTCCTGCAAACCTCTTCTGTAAACATAAGAGCTTATTATATCAGCTGTTTCATAAATAGCAGGATTATACAGAAGAATAACTTTTTCATATCCTACAGACATAATTCTTCCCACTCTCATAATCAAAAGCACAACTATTGTAGGTATGATTCCGGGAATAGTAATATGCCACATACGGCGTAATTTTCCTGCTCCGTCTATTTTCGCAGCCTCATAAAGCTGTTCGTCGATAGACGAAATTGCTGCCAGATATACAATGGAGCCCCAACCAAGCTCGTGATATATACCTGATGTTACAAAAATCGGAACAAACATCTTCGGCTGCAAAAGCATACTTACTCTCTCTCCGCCAAAGTAAGCAATAATATCATTAATCAAACCATCCGCCGAAACAAATTCGTGGATAAGACCGCACATAATCATAACAGAAATAAAGTGCGGAAAATATGTAACAGTCTGCACCGTTCTTTTATACATGCTGCTCTTTACCTCATTAAGAAGCAGTGCAAGTAAAATCGGTGCAGGAAAGCCAAAAACAATGTTTGATAAACTTATTACAAGAGTATTTTTAAGCAATCTGCCAAAATAAAATCCGTTGATGAATTCGCTAAAATGCTTAAATCCTACCCAAGGGCTACCCAGTATTCCCCGTGCTACATTAAAATCCTTAAATGCAATCATTGCACCATACATTGGACCATAATGAAAAATAAGGTAAAACAATAATACAGGAATTGCCAGAATATAAACATATTTGTTTTTAATTATGTCTTTTTTTAATCTGTGCCAAAACCCTGTTGATTCCGGCGTTTTGTTTTTAATAACTGAAATTTCGCTCATACTCTTCTCCTTATTACCTATAAATTACCGTCAGTAATTGTTTCCTGCTCGCACGATGGATGAATGCGTGATCTTCACCTTCTCTGATTTCTTCAGGCACTATCTTCTTAACTTCCTTTGTCTGAGAATCATAAAGTAAAAGCAATGTCGAGTCAAAAAACTGAATTCTCTCGGCAGTGTCGCCGTTATTGTTAAAAGGAAGTGTCATCGTGAATCCGTAGTCTGAAAGCTTTTGTACAAGACCATAGCCTGTCAGAAGTCCAAAATAATTATTATTCTCGGTAAGTGTAGCTTGTTTTGGTATATTTGTGTCTTTATTTATACCACTGAACGCCTTCTCAATGACTTGCGGTGTTTCGTTACGCAGCAATACTGAAAGTGCCGTTATCTCCGTATCTCCCTTCAGTTCAAACTGAACCACATCTCCCACCTTAAGATCGCTTACCTTTATGTAATTTATACCGTTTTTTGTAAAAATATTGTCGTTTGAACCATCGGTATTTGCTCGATGCATTTCAGCATCTACATCATCCTGCATGGTGTATCTTACAAGATTTCCCTTATTGTTGTATATATCAAGGAAGTTTATATAGTTATCATCAACGTCCCTGCACATACCCTTTCTGGCAACAACTCCGGACATTGCATTAACACGTGCTGTGGTAAAAGCATCCCTGCTGTCAATAAAGGCGCCTATCACGTGAGACTTCGGGTCAACATCGTACAGTACCAAATCCGGGAAGTCATCGCTGTGAGCAAGGTCAGTAAGCTTCTTTATGCTGAGTTCTTCATCATCGCTTCCGTCATAGGTTGAAGGGATGGAAAATATAAATGTTTCATTCCTTATAAGGTATTTACCTGCTATCATATATGCAGGCGAACCAATCAGATTTTCATCTATTGGTTTTCCAGATTCATCTAATCTGGCTTTATAATCTATTGTAAAAGTCTCCCGCCTTGTTTCATCATCCATATAATCAGTGCTGTTATCCTGTGCAGTTGAAAGCTCCCTTATTTCTCCGTTTGAATTAAGCTTGAATTTCACAAGTTGCCTTTTAAGGTTTTCATTCTCAATCAGCGGAGAGTTTATCATCAGAACAACATTGCTGTTCTTTTTGGAAGAATTATTAAAGATTATTTTTTCAGCAAGGTCATAAACCTGCATTTTTCCTGACTGATTAAAAATCTTGAGCTGGGTTACAGCCTTTGTACCCCTTGTTATATTAGCGGCAACAACATATCCGTATTGTGATGCATTGGTGCCCAGCTCCTCAACATCGCCTATCCACACAAGCTTTCCCCGAAAATTCAGCGAATAAATCGCATCAAGGTTGAGCTTAAGGCTTCTGTCTGTATTAAGAACGGAAAAGTCTGTTTTAATTTCTTCTTCACTGATTATCACGCAATCTTCGCCTATAGCGGTAATTGCACCCGACACGCATCTGTCACTTCTTACAATTTTAATAAGCTTGTCGCTTATTGCAACAGATAATATATCGTCCTCTTCAACATCCGCAGGGGCGATTTTTTTATTATCCCAGTTCTTCAGAAGAATTTTCGGCTCTGTAGATTTTTCCGTATCAATTACAATTTTATTTGTTAAGTTTCCGTCAACATCTGTATAATTGTTTTTTACACCGACAGTTTCACCGTCATCGTAGAGCGATCTTACAACAATATCCTGATACTCGTCTATAAGTACAGTATCATATGATGACCCTTGTGAAGAAATCAGCGTTATCGTACCGTTTGTTATATTAAAATCGGCATCTGTAGCAGGTGTAAGAAGCTTGCCGTTTTTTATTACGGCAGCACCGCTGATGCTTGCACTGCGTGAAGTGTTGGCATCTTTGTATCTGATTTGTGATGCATTTGTTTCTGTGAGCAAATCATCGCTGTCTATCACAATTTTTGAATCAGCATAAGCTTTCTTATACCATACAAGAGTGCAGTCATCCGTTCCCACATTTTTAAGATATGCACTCACCCTCTCCCCAACTAAATCGGGGATATAATCTTTCGTCCATACCTCCATATCACCAAAAACGAGCTTTGACGGTGAATCTGTGGAGACTCCGTTTCTCGATATGTAGTAGTCGGCATTTACAGTAGCTATATGCTTTGTTGTATCAAAATATCTGTGTAAAAGAGTATCCTTATACTCGTTTGAGTCAACAGGGTTAAGCGGGTCTTCTATCTTTGTTTCCAGAACATCCAGAATAAGAGGGGCTACTTCGTAAATAGTAATTTTACTTTTATCCTCTACCCAAAAGTGCTTTAAAAGACCAAGCCTTGTTGCAGCACTCATATATCCGCCACTGTATCCCCCGTATGACGCCGCCTGATTTTCACGGCCTAATACAGAAATCATTACCTTGATTATCTGTTCATAGCTTGCATAAGCCTCAGGCGAGAACTTACCGTTCCCCGTTCCGTTTACAATACCCATATTTTTTGCCATATAGATATAACCGGAAAGCTTATTCTCCTCTGTAACATCAGTAAAGCCTGTGCTTTGCTTTTCTACATCGGTTATACTGTACATACGTATTGCAAGCTTCGCAAGCATACCTCTTTTTATAAAAATATTACCATCTGCGTAGTCTTCGGCGTCTGCTACGCCAAGGCTTTCAAGAATTTCCAACGCCTCCGCCTGCGCATCAGTCGGTGTGTATTGGGCGACTGAATTGTCGCCCGATACACCACTTATATTCGAAAGCAAAAGTCCCAAAAGCAATATTAAAGTTAAAAGTTTTTTCATCAAAAATCTCTCCGTTTCAGAAGCTGCAATAAAAGCACATATATGTTTTTATTGCACTTTTGCCTGAGAATTATTCGGTTTTACCCACAGTTGCCTCCGCACACAGAGGAATCATTTCGTCTGCAGTCCAGATAAATGCAGACAAATAGTCATCTGCCGCAGCATCTGTGCAGAGCGGAGCATCAGCCGTTGACGTAAGTGTAACTTCTATTTTATCGTTGCTGCCTGCTGTAACAGTACCGTCGGTAAAGGATACATTCTTCAATACTCCGTCTTTATCAAACTGTGCAACAAAAACTCTTACAGTTTCATTTTCGCTCACTGTTCCCTGATAACGGATTTCTGCTGTAAGCTTGCTGCCAGTTGCCATTGCTACAGCAGGACTTGTTGCATCCTTAGAAAGCTCAACACCTGTTGAATCAAGGTACTTGGCACAAACATCGCTTCTCTCTTCATTTTCAAGAGCATACATCTTTATGTTGTTAACAGTTGTCGCTGTAGCACCATTTTTATTCAAGTCACCAACAAAGAACTCGTCTATACCTCTTGATGAGGAATACGACATATCTGCATTCGCAACCTGATCAAGAACACGGCACACTCCGTCTACGAACACGTCCGCCTTCATTCGCAGTCTACCATCATTATTCGAGGATCTGAGAACGATTTTATAATCATGAAAATTTCCTCCGTCCGCAGTAAGCACCACAGTATTGGAAGTATCTGCCCCTATACAGAAGATCACGTTACCGGCAGTAGTATTCTCTCTCGTAATCAATAAATATTTACCTGTATCATTAGAAGCGCCCAAGGCAATGAACTGCCTCTTTCCAATTCTGGCGTTAAACTCAATAACGCATTCTTTTGCGGCATCGTCAGCGGTGCCTTGCAAGAGTTTTGTATCCGCAGTATACATCGCACCTAATTCTCTAGCTGATTTATGGATCTCCAGGGCTCCAGCATTCGTAATGGTAACATAACTTTTGGTGTCTTCCTTTGCTTCTGCTCCCATGCCAGACACAATTTTCCAATTTGAATCAGCCGCCGGAATAAACTGACCGGGATTATACGATTTAAAGTTTTCATCAATCGTGGGTGTTCCCTCTGTTCCCGCCTTCGTAACCGCTGCCATTGCTGACATTCCTGATAAAATCAATGTCATTGCCAATAAAATTGATACTATTTTTTTCATACATTTCACTCCTAAAAAATTTATTTTAATTAATTAATCTTCTTCCTCTTCTTCACTTTCCTCGTAAAGGCTGAAATTGCCAAACCAACCCGGGGAATGTGACGTATAGGCAGAACCGGTTCTTGTCTGAACAAGAATTTTTTGAATTGTCATATTCTTATCGTAGAGATTAGCATAGATTGGTTCACCGCTCAACAAAAGTGTATCGTTCAGATATATATCCGCTTCCCTTTTTTGCTTGTTGATTACAGCTTTAACTCTGTATATTCGTTTGGAATTCAGCTTGCTGTAAACATTTTTTTGAACAAGCTCCCCTGCGGGGGTATATCCTATATGCGTCAAGGTGTTCTTTCCGCTGAAGGAAAGTCGCATTACACATTCGTCACCTGCCATCAAGCTAACAAGCGAATCAGTTCCTGCCATCGCCTCAAACTCAAAGACAAGGTTTTCGTCCTCGGCATTCT